>NZ_JBMDKV010000004.1:0-367343 GCF_057809895.1 Rhizobium sp. FG113
CTGACGAAAACCTGCTCCGGCAGAATGCTTCAAGCTAACCAGGAAAGGCTCTAAACCAGCTCCACATCGATCACTCCGGGGGCCGAGCGCATGGCGGCGGCGATTTCGGGCGTGATCCGGTATTTCTGCGCCAACTCCACCTCGATCTCGCGCTTGCCGTCCTCCTTGATGACGATGAAGGAGACGAGGCCGTCGCCCCTGGCGTTAAGGTGGGCGGCAACGGCGCGCAGCGGGCCGGAATCGCGGACATAGACGCGCAGCGCCTTCTGCATCTGCAGCGACTTTTCCTCCAGCGACTGGATCGTCTGGATGCGCAGGCCGATGCCCTCGGGCCGCTCTTCGCCGGTCGCGGTGATGACGAAGGATTTTCCCGATTCCAGCATGTCGCGATACTGGTTCAGCATCTCAGAGAAGAGCACCGCTTCGAACTGGCCTGATGAATCCGAGAAGACGATGATGCCCATCTTGTTGCCGGTGCGCGTCTTGCGCTCCTGCTTGGAGATGACGGTTCCCGCGAGGCGCGCATTGCTGGCGCCCTGCTTCACGGCGGCCGCGAAATCACCGAAGGTCTGGACGCGCATTTTCTCCAGCACGCTACTGTAGCTGTCGAGCGGATGGGCCGTCAGATAGAAACCGAGGACCTGGAATTCCTTGAGCAGGCGCTCGGAGGGCAGCCAGGGCGAGAAGGGCGGCATCGAGATCTTTTCCGGACCCGATGACAACACGCCACCGAAGATATCCGACTGGCCGCTCAGCTTGTTTTCCTGGGCGCGCTGGGCATAGCCCATGATGCGATCGATGCCGCCAGAGAGCTGGGCGCGATCAAGATCGAAGCAATCGAAGGCGCCGGCGAAGATCAGGCTTTCCAACACACGTCGGTTCACCTGCTTGGGATCGATGCGCAGGCAGAAATCCTCGAGGCTGGCGAAGGGCGTGTCGCCGCGCACCTCGACGATATGATCGACGGCCGATTCGCCGACACCCTTCAGGGCCGCCAGCGCGTAATAGATGCGGTTGTCGCCGGTCTGGAAGTGGCGGAACGAGGTCTGCACGGAGGGCGCGATCACCTCGATACCGAGGCGCTTGGCATCCTGGCGGAAGTCGTTGACCTTTTCGGTGTTCGACATATCGAGCGTCATCGAGGCGGCGAGGAACTCGACCGGATAATGCGCCTTCATGTAGGCCGTCTGATAGGAGACGATGGCGTAGGCGGCCGCATGCGACTTGTTGAAGCCGTAGTTGGCGAACTTCGCCAGAAGCTCGAAGATGTTATCGGCCTGCGGCTTCGACACGCCGTTCTTGACGGCGCCGACGACGAAGCGCTCGCGCTGCTGGTCCATCTCCGCCTTGATCTTCTTACCCATGGCGCGGCGCAGAAGATCGGCCTCGCCGAGCGAATAGCCCGAGAGCACCTGGGCGATCTGCATGACCTGCTCCTGGTAGACGATAACGCCCTGCGTTTCCTTCAGCAGATAGTCGATGGTCGGATGGATCGATTCGAGCTCTTCCTCGCCATGCTTGCGGGCATTGTAGGTCGGGATGTTCTCCATCGGACCCGGACGATATAGCGCCACGAGCGCGATGATGTCCTCGATGCAGTCCGGCCGCATGCCGATTAGCGCCTTGCGCATGCCAGCACTTTCCACCTGGAACACGCCGACCGTTTCGCCGCGCGAGAGCATCTCGTAGGTCAGCTTGTCATCCAGCGGGATCGCGGCGAGATCAACCTTGATGCCGCGCTTGGCGACGAAATCGACGGCGACCTTCAGCGTCGTCAGCGTCTTCAGGCCGAGGAAGTCGAACTTGACGAGACCGGCCTGCTCGACCCACTTCATGTTGAACTGGGTGACCGGCATGTCAGAGCGCGGATCGCGATACATCGGCACCAGCTTCGACAGCGGGCGGTCGCCGATGACGATACCGGCGGCGTGGGTCGAGGCGTGGCGGTAGAGACCTTCGATCTTCTGGGCGATGTCGAGCAGGCGGGCGACGACGGGCTCCTTGTCGGCCTCTTCCTGCAGCTTAGGCTCTTCCTCGATCGCCTTTGACAGCGGTGTCGGGTTGGCCGGGTTGTTGGGCACCAGCTTGCAGATCTTGTCGACTTGGCCGTAGGGCATTTCAAGCACGCGACCGACGTCGCGAAGAGCCGCGCGCGCCTGCAGCGAACCGAAGGTGATGATCTGCGCCACCTGCTCGCGGCCATACTTCTTCTGCACGTAGCGGATCACCTCTTCGCGGCGATCCTGGCAGAAGTCGATATCGAAGTCGGGCATCGAGACGCGTTCCGGATTGAGGAAGCGTTCGAAAAGTAGCGAGAAGCGCAGCGGATCGACGTCGGTAATGGTGAGCGCATAGGCGACCAGCGAGCCCGCGCCGGAACCACGGCCGGGGCCGACCGGAATATCCTGCAGCTTCGCCCACTTGATGAAGTCGGCAACGATCAGGAAGTAGCCGGGGAATTTCATGCGTTCGATAACGCTGAGCTCGAATTCCAGGCGGTCGCGGTAGTCCTTTTCCTCGTAGCCCGCCGACATGCCGAGTGTCTGCAGGCGCATATCGAGACCCTCGACCGCCTGGCGGCGCAGCTCCAGCGATTCGGCGCGCTCCGCCTCTTCCGGATCGGCGGTGGCGCCGGTGAAGCGCGGCAGGATCGGCTTGCGGGTCTTCAAGACGAAGGAGCAGCGGCGGGCGATTTCCACCGTGTTCTCAAGCGCCTCGGGCAGATCGGCGAAAAGCTTCACCATCTCGGCGCGGCTCTTCAGATAGTGATCCGGCGTCAGGCGAAAACGCGTGTCGTCGGAGACGATGGCATTGTGCGCCACGGCCATCAGCGCATCGTGCGCGTCATAATCGTCGCGGGTCGGGAAGAAGGCCTCGTTGGTCGCGACCAGCGGGATCTCGTGCTCATAGGCAAGGCCGATCACACGCTGCTCGTGGCGCTTGTCATAGGTGCCCTGGCGCTGAAGCTCCATGTAGAGCCGGTCGCCGAACTTCTCCTTCAGAGACAGCAAGCGCGCGGTCGCCGGCGCGATGTGCCCCTCTTTCAACGGCATGTCGATCGGGCCGGTCGATGCGCCTGACAGCGCGATCAGGCCCTCGGTGCCGAGCTCGTCGAGCCACGACGCCTTGATGTGGACCGCCTGGCCGGCGCCCTCGCCGCTGAGATAGGCGCGGCTGACGAGATCCACCAGCCGCTCGTAGCCGGCGTCGGTGGCAGACAGGAGCACGATCGACGGCAGTTTCGCCAGCTGCTGCTGGCCGCGGCGCTCGGTCTCAAGCCCGTCTTCCATGTCGATGGAGACCTGGCAGCCGATGATCGGCTGCAGACCTTCGTCCATCGATTTCTGCGCAAATTCCAGTGCGACGAACAGATTGTTGGTATCGGTGATGGCGATTGCCGGCTGGCTATCGCCCGATGCCTTGTAGAGAATCTTCTTGAGCGGCAGCGCCCCCTCAAGCAGAGAGAAGGCGGAGTGCACACGCAGGTGAACGAAGCCCGGCGTACCGCCGATGAAGTCGCTCGCGCCGTTTTCAGTGCCCGCCATGATATGCCTTTCCGCGCATCCGTATGAATCGGATGCATTGTCGGATTTGGGGAGGACGATGTCCAGAGAGGCGGGTACCATCGGACCGCATGACAGCCATGCGGTCCCCGTTATTCTTAAATTGCCATGCAGATCAAAGAGAAGCTGGCAATGAACATTGCGATGGAGGTGAATGCTGCGATATCGCGGATCATGTCAGTCATTTGGCTCTCCTGTGCTCTTATGTTTTTATTTTGTTCCGCTCTTGTTCCGTTGTCAACAGGATTGTTTTCTGTTTGGTTAACGGCAAACGGGAGACGAGCATGCGTCGATTCATCTTTGTGGCAGTCCTGCTTTCAGCCAACGCGGCCTTCGGCGCGGATCCCGATCCGGCGCGCATCGTCGATGCGGCCATCGGCGACTGGAACGGCGATGGCAAGCCGGATCTGGCGCTGCTCGCCGGGGCCCCAGATAATGCCGCCGACGACCAGCTTGGCGTCTACATTTATCTGCGGGATGACCACGACCTGTTGCGGCTTGCGACCAGCGCGCCCGGCAAGATCTGGGGAACAACGGTGGCTGAGGGGATTTACGGCCAGGAGCCGTCGATCAAGGCGGCGGGCAAGAGCTCGATCGCGATCCATTCGCAGAACAGCGCCATCGGTCGCGACCGCTGGGAGCAGACGCTGACCCTTGCCTACCGAAACAATCAATTCGTCGTCGCCGGCTACACCTACAGCCATTACGACACGCTAAATCCGGACGGCGGCGGCTCATGCGACTACAATGCGCTTACCGGCAAGCTGCAGCGGGACGGAAAGGATGCGAAGGCCGAGGCGCGGACGATCGCGATTGCCGATTGGAAGGACGAAACCGGGCAGTCGATCTGCGGCGGCTAGACTGCTCCTGCCCGGCTGTGAAATCTCAGAAATCCACGACCTTGCCGTCGGCGATGGTGACACGGCGGTCCATGCGGGCCGCGAGCTCGTGGTTGTGGGTGGCGATCAGCGCCGCGAGGCCGGACTGGCGCACCAACGCTTCCAAGGCTTCGAAGACATAGCTGGCCGTCTCGGGGTCGAGATTGCCTGTTGGTTCGTCGGCGAGCAGAAGGCTCGGCGCGTTAGCGACGGCGCGGGCGATCGCCACGCGCTGCTGTTCACCACCAGACAATTCGCCCGGACGATGGGCGCCACGGTGGCCGATGCGCATGTAGTCGAGCAGCTGCCCTGCTCGCACCTTGGCTTCGTTGCGCGGCAGACCGGCGATCATCTGCGGCATCATGATGTTTTCGAGCGCCGAGAATTCGGGAAGCAGGTGGTGGAACTGATAGACGAAGCCGATCTCGCTGCGGCGGATCGCCGTACGCTTGTCGTCGGAGAGGCCATTGCAGGCATTGCCGCTGATGGTGACTTCGCCGCCATCGGGATGCTCAAGCAGGCCCGCCAGGTGCAGCAGGGTCGACTTGCCGGTGCCTGATGGAGCCACAAGCGCGACGATCTCGCCGCTGTTGATGGTCAGGTCCGCCTTCTTGAGGATCGAAAGCTGGGTCTCGCCCTGGCCATAGTGACGCTCGACGCCGGAAAGCTTGAGAACGGTATTCCGCTTCATGTAATCAGCATTCCTTATTCGTAGCGCAGGGCCTGCACGGGATCGAGCTTGGAAGCGCGCCATGCGGGGAAGATTGTCGCGAAGAAAGACAGCGTCAGCGCCATGACGACGACGGAGACCGTTTCGCCGACCTCCATCTTGGCCGGGAGCTGGCTGAGGAAGTAGAGCTGCGGGTCAAACAGGACCGTACCCGACAGCCAGGAGAAGAACGCGCGGATCTTCTCGATATTGATGCAGACGATGACGCCGAGCAGCACGCCGGCGAAGGTGCCAACCAGGCCGATGGCGGCGCCAGTCATAAAGAAGATCCGCATGATGGCGCCGGAGCTCGCGCCCATGGTTCTGAGGATCGCGATATCGCTGCCCTTGTCCTTCACCAGCATGATGAGGCCGGAGATGATATTCAGGGCGGCGACGAGAACGATCAGCGTCAGGATCATGAACATGACGTTGCGCTCGACCTGCAGCGCCGAGAAGAAGGTCTGGTTGCGTTGGCGCCAGTCGGTGATCGCGATCTGCCGGCCAGCGGCGGCCTCCACCTTGGGGCGAAGCTCGTCGATATTGTCGGGATTGTCGACGAAGAGTTCGATCGACTGAACCAGCCCTTCGGCGTTGAAATAGAGCTGCGCTTCCTCGAGCGGCATATAGATGATCGTCGCGTCATATTCCGACATGCCGATCTCGAAGATGCCCGAGACCTTGTAGGATTTGACGCGCGGATTGATGCCCATCGGCGTCACGTCACCTTCCGGTGATATCAGCGTAATATTGTCGCCCGCCTGCAGTCCCAGCTGGTCGGCCATGCGCGAGCCGATGAGAACGCCCTGGCCAGCCGCAAAACCGACGAGGTCGCCGGACTTGATGTTGTCGGAGACGGTTTTCACCTTGCTCAGGTCTTCGGCGCGAATGCCGCGAACCAGCGCGCCGGTGCCAGCACCGCCGGCACCGGAGGCCAGCGTCTGGCCTTCGACGAGCGGCAGCGCCACTTTGATGCCGGGGACGGCGCCCAGGCGATCGGTCAGCGCCGGATAATCCGTGAACGGACCATCGACCGGCTGCACGATCATGTGGCCGTTGATGCCGAGGATGCGCGAGATCAGCTCGGTGCGGAAGCCGTTCATCACGGCCATGACGATGATCAGCGTCGCGACGCCGAGCATGATGCCGATGAAGGAGAAGCCCGCGATCACCGAGATGAAGGCTTCCTTGCGGCGTGCGCGCAGATAGCGCCACGCCACAAGTCGCTCGAAAGCGGAAAATGGCCTGCTGGCCGCAGCCGAGCCGGATTTGGATCCCTGCTGGCTCACCGCTGCGTCTGCCATTTCGCCTCCCGCCTTCTTCTTAGCCCAAGAGCTTATTGATTGCCGCGTCGATGGTCATCGTTTCGCGGGCACCGGTCTTGCGGTCCTTGACTTCCACTTCGCCGTTCGCGACCGCGCGCGGGCCGGCGATGATCTGTACGGGCACGCCGATCAGGTCCGCGGTTGCGAACTTGGTGCCGGCGCGATCGTCGGTATCGTCATAGAGAACATCGACGCCGGCCTTGGAGAGCTCCGCGTAGATCTTCTCGCAGGCGGCGTCGCAAGCTGCATCGCCGGCCTTCATGTTGATCACGACGACATCGAAAGGCGCAACCGAGGCCGGCCAGATGATTCCGTTCTCGTCATGCGATGCTTCGATGATGGCGGGAACAAGGCGTGTCGGGCCGATACCGTAGGATCCCATGTGGACGGCGTGTTCCTTGCCATCCGGTCCCTGCACCTTCGCGCCCATCGGCTCGGAATATTTCGTGCCGAAGTAGAAGATATGGCCGACTTCAATTCCGCGTGCGGAAAGGCGATCGCTCTCGGGGATGGCGTCGAAAGCGGCTTCGTCGTGCATCTCGGACGTGGCGGCGTAAACCGAGGTCCACTTCTTGAAGATCGCGTCCAGACCGGCGACGTCGTCAAAGTTGGTGTCGACCGAGGGGATATCGAAATTCACGAAATCCTTGTGGCTGTAGACTTCCGATTCACCGGTGTCGGCAAGGATGATGAACTCGTGGCTGAGATCGCCGCCGATCGGGCCGGTGTCGGCGCGCATGGGAATGGCGCGCAGGCCGAGACGATCGAAGGTGCGCAGATAGGCCGCGAACATCTTCTTGTAGGAATGCTCGGCGCCTTCGCGGGTCATGTCGAAGGAATAGGCGTCCTTCATCATGAATTCGCGCGAGCGCATGGTGCCGAAGCGCGGACGGATCTCGTCGCGGAACTTCAGCTGGATGTGATAGAGGTTCAGCGGCAAGTCCTTGTAAGACTTGACCGAAGACCGGAAAATATCGGTGACCATCTCTTCGTTGGTCGGGCCGTACAGCATCGGACGGTCCTGACGGTCCTTGATGCGCAGCATCTCCTTGCCGTAGGCGTCATAGCGCCCGCTTTCCTGCCAGAGCTCGGCCGACTGCAGGGTCGGCATCGAGAGCTCGATGGCGCCGGAGCGGTTCTGCTCCTCGCGGATGATGTTGTTGACCTTGTCGAGCACGCGCTTGCCCAGCGGCAGCCAGGAGTAGATCCCCTGCGACTGCTGCCGGATCATGCCGGCGCGCAGCATCAACCGGTGGGAGACAATTTCAGCCTCCTTGGGGTTTTCCTTGAGGATGGGCATGAAGTAGCGAGACAGACGCATGGCGAATTCCAGAGCTGTTGAGACGCCGCCAAATAGCGGAATCGAAGGCAATCACAATGTTGGCAGCGTTCATAACCGCTTCGCGGCAGGAAGGAAACCCGCGAGGGATTTCCACAGGCTTCTCTTAGAGCAAGTTGGAGCCCGCAAACCGAAGAAACCAAGAAAGCGGCGAAATTATAATGACTTGCGCGAAACTCTTATCAACAGAAAAAATTTACTCGAGTGTAGCAAAAATGCAAAAAAATCTGATGACAAAGCACAATCTTTGAGCTAGCTTTAGCCCACAAAACAGGCAGGGAGTTCAAATCCCTACCATTTTCGCGGTCAAGTCTTGGGAGGATCAGATCTTAGGCGCGCTTGTCGCAGCCCCGGTAACGGTTAAGGATCACGCGATACTTAAAACAAGGCTTTTAGCCTTGTTTTTTTTTGGCTTTTCGACACCACGCCCCTCGCTCGAAACGCCCATCTTCCGCAACGTAAGCTGCCCATTCCGTTACGGCACCTCCATGCCGCAACTTGATGACATGCGTATGACGCACTTTCTCTCGCATCTGCTCAATTGGTGAGCAAACGCCCTCAGACGTTAGAGAATGACGGGCCGATCTGCGGGAGGGCATCGAAGCCCCAGCCGAAGTAGGTCGAAGAGACATACCAGAGGGTGTAGATGACGGCGGAGACCAGCGTCGTCAGCGAGAAGGTGAAGAGCGGTCGAAAACGCGTTGGAGCGCTGTGCACGGTGCCAAGCACGATATCGTCGTCCTCCGCCTGCGTCCGCAAGCCGATCGGCAAGACGGCAAAGAGTGTCATCCACCAGACGATGAAGTAGACGGCAAAGCCCTGTAGAAATGTCTGCAGCATAAGATCTCCCACCCAAGCGGCCGCATCGGGCCACCGCCCTTATAAGACGGAACAGCGACGATACAAAGCGGTGTTGAGAGGCTTGTGCGTTCTCTGCGGCGTTTGGGTCACTCTGCCGCAGCGATCAGACCTGCTCGAGCTCGATCAGCGTGCCGAAGAAATCCTTGGGGTGCAGGAAGAGCACGGGCTTGCCGTGGGCGCCGATCTTCGGCTCGCCATTTCCAAGCACCCTCGCCCCGGAGCTAAGCATCTGGTCGCGGGCCGCGATGATATCGCTCACCTCATAACAGATGTGATGCATGCCACCTGATGGGTTCTTCTCCAGGAAGGCCGTTATCGGGGATTGCGGGCCGAGCGGCTCGAGCAGTTCGACCTTGGTATTCGGCAGTTCGACGAAAACGACGGTGACGCCGTGTTCCGGCAATGCCTCGGCCGCCGATACCGTGGCGCCGAGCGTATCCCGATATGCGGCCGTGGCGGCTGCGAGATCGGGAACGGCTATGGCGACATGGTTGACGCGGCCGAGCATCGGATCAGACCTTGGTGACGAAGACGGTGACCAGCGGCTTCTTGCCCCAAATCTGGTTCGCCGTCGAACGGACCGCGCGGCGCATCGATTCCTGCAACAGGTCCAGATCCTTGCGGCGTGCGCGCGGAATGCTCTCGAAGGCGCTCAGCGCGGCGTCATAGAGCGTGTCTTCGAACTCATCGCCTTCATCGTCGTAGACAGGCAGGCCGATCGCCACCATGTCGGGTTCGCCGATGATATCGAAGCGGGCGTCGATCACGACGTTCAGCGCGACATGGCCGACATAGGAGAGCTTCTTGCGGTCGCCGATGCCCATTTCGTCGAAATCGCCGATCAGCGTGCCGTCCTTGAAGATGCGGCCATGCGGGGCTTCGTCGATCACTTCCACCGTACCGGGCGCCAGGCGCAGGACATCGCCGTTGCGCACGCGCGGAACGGTGGAGATGCCGGATTGCTCCGCGAGCTCCTTGTGGGCGGTCAGATGCGTGGCTTCGCCGTGCACGGGAACGACGACGGTCGGCCGCGTCAGTTCGTACATCTTCTGCAACTCGTTGCGGCGCGGGTGGCCGGAGACGTGAACGAGCGCTTCGCTATCGGTAATGATGTGAACGCCCTGCTCGACGAGGCCGTTCTTGATGTCCTGAATGGCCTTCTCGTTGCCCGGGATGGCGCGCGAGGAGAAGACGACCGTGTCGCCCGCAGCCAGCGCCACGTTGCGCATCTCGTCACGCGACAGCTTGGCAAGGGCTGCGCGCGGCTCGCCCTGGCTGCCGGTGAGGATGACGACGACGTTTTCGCGCGGAATATAGCCGTATTCCTCTTCGGCGATGAACGGCTTGATGCCATCGAGCAGGCCGAGATCGCGGGAGACGTTGACGACGCGCTTCAGCGAGCTGCCGAGCAACAGGACTTCGCGTCCGGCGGCCTCGGCGGCTTCGGCCACGGTGCGGATACGGCCCACGTTCGAGGAGAAGGTGGTGATCGCGACGCGACCTTCGGCATTCTCGATAATCTTGCGCAGGCTTTCCGAAACGTCCTTTTCGGACGGCGAGACGCCGTCGCGGAGCGCATTGGTCGAATCGCACATCAAGGCGAGTACGCCTTCATCGCCGAGCTGGCGGAAGCGTGCCTCGTCGGTCAGCGGGCCAAGCGACGGCTCGTGGTCGATTTTCCAATCGCCGGTGTGGATGACGTTGCCCAAAGGCGTGCGGATCATCAACGACATCGGCTCGGGGATCGAGTGGTTGACGGCCACGCCCTCGACGCTGAAGGGGCCGACATTGACGACGGTGCCCGCAGTGAACGGCGTGATCGGGATTTCGACCATCGTCGACTTCTCGTAGTTGCGCTTGGCTTCCAGGAGCCCGGCCGTGAAGCCTGACGCGTAGACAGGCACATTGAGGCCCGGCCACAGATCGGCCAGCGCGCCATAGTGATCCTCATGCGCGTGGGTGATGAAGATCGCCTTCAGGTTCTTGCGTTCCTTGGCGAGGAAGCGGATATCGGGCAGAACCAGATCGACACCCGGCAAATCTGGACCCGGGAAGGTCACGCCGCAGTCGACCATGATCCACTGGCGATGCGCGGACGGGCCATAGCCGTAAAGGGCGAGATTCATACCGATCTCGCCAACGCCGCCCAAAGGCAGAAATACCAGTTCGTCCTGCTTCGCCATACTGCTTGTTTTTCCAATCATCCAAAGAAGACGTCGCCGGCGGCGATCGTCATCATCCTGCCTGCCCCCGTATCGAGCAGCAACAGGCCATTATCATCAATTCCGCTGAAGTGGCCGGAAATCGAACGGTCCGGCAGATTCACGGTTATCTTTTCGCCGATACCGCAAGCGACGTCGCGCCAACGGGCGGTGATATCGCGAATACCGCGGCCGCGGTCCCACGCTGATAGCACATCGGCCATGGATGCGAACAGGTGCGCGAAGAGTTCCTGTGGAGAGGCGGAACTTCCCTGCTCTCGCAGGCACGTCACGGGATAGAGCGGATTGTCGGGCATGAAGGCGACGTTGATGCCGATGCCGATGACAAGGGCGTAGCGGCCGTCGGCCAGGGCCTCGCCTTCCATCAGAATGCCGCATGTCTTCTTGCGGCCGATCAGGATGTCGTTCGGCCACTTGACCTCGAGCGGCTCTGCGCTCGGCGGCAGAACCATCCGTACCGCCTCGTGCACGGCCACAGCAATCGCCAGCGGCAGGGACGAGATGCGCTCCATCGGCGCCGGATCGATCAGGAGAAGAGAGGCGTAGAGATTGCCGGGCTCAGACACCCAGGGACGACCACGGCGGCCGCGGCCGCCGGTCTGTCTTTCCGCGGTCACCCAGAGGCGACCGGCATCCCCTGCCCGGGCCCGGGCAAGGCATTCGCTATTGGTGGACAATGTCTCCGACAGAGCCTCGTGCCTGAAGTCATCGAGCGACTTCAGGCGCCGTGGGTCGAAGCTCATCAGAACAGCGTCGCGGCTGCGAGTTCGGCAGCACCACCGATCGGACCGCCGATGAGGACATAGGCGAGAACGAACAGGCCGGAAACGCCGAAGACCAGGCGCAGCGAGCCGGACACGCGGGCGAATTCGCCGGTAGCTTCATCGAACCACATCAGCTTGATGACGCGCAGGTAGTAGTAAGCGCCGACTACCGATGCGAGGACGCCGATGATGGCAAGCGCATAGAGCTTGGCTTCGATGGCGGCGACGAAGACGAAGTATTTCCCGAAGAAGCCTGCCAGCGGCGGAATACCGGCCAGCGAGAACATCAGGATGGTGAGAACCGTCGCCATCATCGGATTGGTGGTCGAAAGGCCCGCGAGATCAGCCACGTTTTCGACAACGGTGCCATCCTTGCGGCGCATCGACATGATGATCGCGAAGGAGCCCAGCGTCATGACCATGTAGATGAGCATGTAGAGCATCACGCCCGAAACGCCCGTCTGCGAGCCGGCGGCAAGACCGACCAGCGCGTAGCCCATGTGACCGATGGACGAGTAGGCCATCAGTCGCTTGATGTTCTTCTGGCCGATCGCGGCAAACGAGCCGAGCAGCATCGAGGCAATCGAGATGAAGACCACGACCTGCTGCCAGTCCGCCATGACGGGCTGGAAGGCGGTGATGACGATACGCGTCATCATGGCCATGGCGGCGATCTTCGGCGCGCTGGCCAGGAAGGCGGTGACCGGGGTCGGCGCACCTTCGTAAACATCCGGCGTCCACATGTGGAACGGAACGGCCGAGATCTTGAAGGCGATGCCGGCGAGGATGAAGACCAGACCGAAGATCAGGCCGAGCGAGCGAGCGCCATCCACCGTCAGCGCCTGGGCGATATCGGCGAAGTGGGTGTGGCCGGTGAAACCGTAAACCAGCGACATGCCGTAGAGCAGCATGCCGGAGGAGAGAGCGCCGAGCACGAAGTACTTCAGGCCGGCTTCGGTCGACTTGACGCTGTCGCGGTTGATCGCGGCGATGACGTAGATCGCGAGCGACTGCAGCTCGAGGCCGAGGTAGAGCGAGATCAGGTCGTTGGCCGAAATCATCAGCAGGATGCCGAGCGTGCAGAGCACGATCAGAACCGGGAACTCGAACTTGTCGAGCTGGTTTTCCTTGGCAAGGCCGAGCGACATGAACAGCGCCACGATGGAGCCGACCAGCGCCGTCACCTTCATGAAGCGGCCGAAGCCATCAGCCAGGAAGACGCCGCCATAGGCGAGGCCTTCGCTCGGAGCGAAGACCAGCCAGAGGGCCGCGACCGCCAACAGGATGATCGCGAGAACGCTGACCATGCGGCCGGAGCGCTCTCCCGAGAATACGCCGATCATCAGCAGGACCAGAGAGCCGATCGCAAGGATCAGTTCCGGTATCGAAAGATGCAGGCTTGCGAGTAGTGTTTCAGAGGTCATATCACAAAAGTCCCGTCATCATTTCATCGACAGCGCGACGTCATGCGCTGCCTGGACTGCGGCCGAATAGCTGTTGATCAGATGGTCGACGGAGGCAGCGGTCACGTCGAAGACCGGAGCCGGATAGACGCCGAAGAAGATCGTCAGAGCAATCAGCGGGTAGAGGATCAGCTGCTCGCGCGGCGACAGGTCGAGGAGAGCCTTGAGCTTTTCCTTGTCCAGCGTGCCGAAGATCACCCGGCGATAGAGCCAGAGCGCGTAAGCGGCCGAGAGAATGACGCCGGTGGCCGCAAAGAGCGCGACCCAGCTGTTGACCCGGAACACACCGATCAGCGTCAGGAATTCGCCAATGAAGCCCGAGGTGCCGGGAAGACCGACGTTCGCCATGGTGAAGACCATCATCGCAACAGCATATTTCGGCATGTTGTTGACGAGGCCGCCATAGGCCGCGATCTCGCGGGTGTGGGTGCGGTCATAGACCACGCCGACGCAGAGGAAGAGCGCTCCCGAGACGATACCGTGCGACAGCATCTGGAAGATCGAGCCCTGCAGACCCTGCGCGTTGGCCGCGAAGATACCCATCGTTACGTAGCCCATGTGGGCAACCGAGGAATAGGCGATCAGCTTCTTGATGTCTTCCTGCATCAGCGCCACCAGCGAGGTGTAGATGATGGCAATGACAGACATGGCAAAGACCATGGGCGCGAAGAAATCGGAGGCAACAGGGAACATGCCGAGCGAGAAGCGGATGAGGCCGTAGCCACCGAGCTTCAGGAGCACGCCCGCCAGGATGACGGAACCAGCCGTCGGCGCCTGAACGTGAGCGTCGGGAAGCCAGGTGTGGACCGGCCACATCGGCATCTTCACCGCGAAGGAGGCGAAGAAGGCCAGCCATAGCCAGGTCTGCATGTGCGGCGGGAACTTGTAGGCGAGCAGCGCCGAGATATCAGTCGTGCCGGCCTGCCAGTACATGGCCATGATGGCGAGCAGCATCAGCACGGAGCCGAGCAGCGTGTAGAGGAAGAACTTGTAGCTGGCGTAGACGCGATCCTTGCCACCCCAGACGCCGATGATCAGGAACATCGGGATCAGGCCGGCTTCGAAGAACACGTAGAAGAGAACGATATCGAGCGACACGAAGACGCCAACCATCATCACTTCCAGCATCAGGAAGGCGATCATGTATTCCTTCAGGCGCTTCTCCACCGAGAACCAGCTGGCGAGCACGCAGAAGGGCATGAGGAAGGTCGAGAGGATGACGAACAGCATGGAGATGCCGTCGACACCGAGATGGTAGCTGATGCCCGTGCCAAGCCAGCCGTGCTTCTCGATCATCTGGAAGCCCGGGTTCGCATTGTCGAAACCGATCCAGATGAAGAGCGACAGGATGAAGGTCACGACCGTCGTCAACAGGGCAATGTTGAGAACGTTGCGGCGGCCGTTCGGGCCGTTCTCATTCATCAAAAGCAGGAGCACCACGCCGACGAACGGCAGGAAGCTGACCGTGGAAAGAATAGGCCAATCGGTCATCAGAGGGCACTCCCGAGCATCATCCAAGTAACGAGCGCTGCAACGCCGATCAGCATGGCGAACGCGTAGTGATAGAGGTAACCGCTCTGCAGGCGCACGACGCGGTTGGTGACATCGACGACACGGGCGGCAATGCCGTTCGGGCCGTAGGTGTCGATAACGCCGACGTCACCCTTCTTCCACAGGAACCGGCCAAGGGCCTTTGCCGAACGGACGAAGAGGAAGTCGTAGAGCTCGTCGAAGTACCACTTGTTCAAGAGGAACTGGTAGAGCACCCGATGCTGGCGTGCGAGCACGGCTGGCGTCGATGGCGACTTGATGTACATGTACCACGCGGTCACGAAACCGATGACCATGGCGATGAATGGGCTGAGGGCAACGAGGGCCGGAACATGGTGGAACTCGTGGACCAGCTCATTGTGCTCCGAGGTGAAGAGCGCGCCCTTCCAGAACTCCGCATATTCCTCGCCGTAGAAGTGTCCTTCGAAGAACCAGCCCGCGAAGACCGCGCCGATCGCCAGCAGATAGAGCGGGATCAGCATGACCTGCGGCGATTCGTGCACGTGGTGCATGACCTCGTGCGAAGCGCGCGGCTTGTTGAAGAAGGTGAGGAACATCAGGCGCCAGGAATAGAAGCTCGTGAACAGAGCCGCGATGACCAGCATGGCGAAGGCGAAGCCAGCGACCGGCGAATGCGATGCGTAGGTCGCCTCGATGATCACGTCCTTCGAGAAGAAGCCGGCGAAGCCGATCGGCGTGAACGGAATGCCGACGCCGGTGATGGCGAGCGTACCGATCAGCATCATCAGGAACGTGACCTTGATGTGCGGACGCAGGCCACCCATGTTTCTCATGTCCTGCTCACCATCGACGGCGTGGATGACCGAGCCCGCGCAAAGGAAGAGCAGTGCCTTGAAGAAAGCGTGCGTGAACAGGTGGAAGATGGCCGCGCCATAGGCGCCGACGCCGAGAGCGACGAACATGTAGCCGAGCTGCGAGCAGGTCGAGTAGGCGATGACGCGCTTGATGTCGTTCTGCACGAGGCCGACGGTGGCCGCGAAGAAGGCGGTGATCGCACCGATGATGGTGACGACGGTCAACGCATCGGGAGACAGTTCGAACAGCGGCGACATGCGGGCGACGAGGAAGACGCCGGCGGTGACCATGGTCGCGGCATGGATGAGCGCCGACACAGGCGTCGGGCCTTCCATGGCGTCAGGCAGCCAGGTGTGCAGCAGGAACTGCGCCGACTTACCCATCGCGCCCATGAAGAGCAGCAGGCAGGCGCCGGTCAGCGCGTGTGCCTTGTCGAGGTGCATGCCGAAGAGGTTCAGGACCACTTCGCCACCCTCGCCGCCTTCATGCGCGAAGCTCGCGGCATTGGCGAAGATGGTGTCGAAGTTGATGGCGCCGAAGAGAACGAAAACGCTCGAGATGCCGAGGATGAAGCCGAAGTCGCCAACGCGGTTGACGATGAAGGCCTTCATCGCGGCGGCGTTCGCCGACGGCTTCTTGAACCAGAAGCCGATGAGCAGATAGGATGCCAGACCCACGCCTTCCCAGCCGAAGAACATCTGGGCAAGGTTATCCGACGTGATCAGCATCAACATCGCGAAGGTGAAGAGCGACAGATAGGCGAAGAAGCGCGGGCGATGCGGGTCATGGTGCATGTACCCGATCGAATAGAGATGGACGAGCGTCGAAACCGAGTTGACGACGATCAGCATGACCGAGGCCAGCGTGTCAATGCGCAGCGACCAGGAGACGTCGATGCCGCCGGACTGGATCCAGCGCAGGACTTCGACCTTGATCGGGCCGCCTTCGACATGGCCCATGCCGACGGTGATGAAGACGTACCACGACAAGACCGCCGCGATGATCATCAGACCCGTCGTGACGAATTCCGACGCCTTGGCGCCGATCGCGCGGCCGAAAAGGCCGGCGATGATCGCGCCGATCAGGGGAAGAAAGACGATAGCCTTATATAAAAACATAGCCTTATCAGCCCTTCATCATATTGACGTCTTCCACGGCGATGGAGCCGCGGTTGCGGTAGAAGACGACGAGAATTGCGAGACCGATGGCCGCTTCAGCAGCAGCGACGGTCAGAATGAACAATGCAAAGACCTGGCCGACGATGTCGTTCAGGAACGACGAGAAGGCGACCATGTTGATGTTGACGGCGAGCAGAATGAGCTCGATCGACATCAGGATGACGATGATGTTCTTCCGGTTGAGGAAGATGCCGAAGACGCCGAGCGTGAAGAGGATGGCGCTGACCGTCAGGTAATGGGAAAGTCCGATGACCATTGTGTTGTTTCCTTAAGCTCGCGCCTGCCTCAAAGCCCCTGCCCCGGCTTCACCGAGATCACCTCGACGGCGGTCTTCGGGTTGCGGGCAACCTGGTTTGCGATGTTCTGACGCTTGACCGTCGTGCGATGCTTGAGCGTGAGCACGATTGCCCCGATCATCGCGACCAGCAGGACGAGAGCGGCGATTTCGAAGAAGTAGACGTAATTCGTATAAAGCACGTCGCCGAGGGCGGCGGTGTTGGTGCGCTCGGTGATCGCGGGGATCGGCATGGCGACCGTCTTGGCGATCTCCGGCGAGATCACGCTGCCGCCGACCACGACGATCAGCTCGGCTGCGAGGATCACCCCGATCAGCGCACCGATCGGCGCGTATTCCAGAACGCCCGCGCGCAGCTCCGTGAAGTCGATGTCGAGCATCATGACCACGAAGAGGAAGAGAACCGCCACGGCGCCGACATAAACGACGAGCAGGATCATCGCGAGGAATTCAGCCCCGAGCAGCAGGAAGAGACCGGCCGCGTTGAAGAAAACCAGGATCAGGAACAGAACCGAGTGAACCGGGTTCTTCGACCAGATGACCATGAACGCCGACGCTATCGCGATAAAGGCGAAAATATAGAAAAATAGAGCCTGCAGACCCATGTTCGTGCCTTCTTCATCTTCCCACGGGCTGCCGGGTACTCCCCCCGCCCGATGAAGCTTCGCATTGGTTGCCGCGAAGCTCTGGTGCATGTTGACTGGGCGACGCTTCAAGCACCGCCCGGCATTTCAATTTCAATCAACGGTACGGAGCGTCGAGTGCGAGGTTGCGAGCGATTTCACGCTCCCAACGGTCGCCGTTCTCGAGGAGCTTCTGCTTGTCGAAGTAGAGCTCTTCGCGCGTTTCCGTCGCAAATTCGAAATTCGGGCCCTCGACGATCGCATCGACCGGGCAAGCCTCCTGGCAGAAGCCGCAATAGATGCACTTCACCATGTCGATATCGTAACGGACCGTGCGGCGGGTGCCATCGTTGCGGCGCGGGCCGGCTTCGATGGTGATCGCCTGAGCAGGACAGATAGCCTCACACAGCTTGCAGGCGATGCAACGCTCTTCGCCGTTGGGATAACGACGGAGCGCATGTTCGCCACGGAAGCGCGGGCTGACCGGACCCTTTTCGAACGGATAGTTCACCGTTGCCTTCTGCTTGAAAATGTAACGGAACGTCAGCCAGAAAGCGCTGATGAATTCCTTCAGGAACAACGAGCTGACAGCGTTGGACAAGCCTGCCATCTTCAACCTCCAATATTGCTGGAAACCAGGGCCGGCATGATCATGCCCCTGCCGTCAGCTTCAGCACGAATGCAACAATGATGACCATGGCGAGCGACAGCGGAAGGAAGACCTTCCAGCCGAGGCGCATCAGCTGGTCGTAGCGGTAGCGCGGCACGAATGCCTTGACCATCGCGAACATGAAGAACACCAGGCACGACTTCAGCATGAACCAGATGATGCCGGGAACCCAGTTGAGGAACCAGACGTCGACCGGCGGCAGCCAGCCTCCGAGGAACAGGATCGTCGTCAGCGAGCACATCAGGACGATGGCCGCGTATTCGCCGAGCATGAACATCATGTAGAGGGCCGAACCATACTCGACCATGAAGCCGGCGACGAGTTCGGATTCAGCTTCCGGAAGGTCGAAGGGCGGACGGTTGGTTTCAGCCAGTGCCGAGATGAAGAAGATGATGAACATCGGGAACAGCGCAAGCCAATGCCAGTCCAGGAAGGACGATGGCATGCCGAGACGCGTACCGATGCCGCTCTGCTGCGCGTGAACAATATCCGTCAGGTTCAGCGAACCCACGCAGAGAAGAACGGTGACGATCACGAAGCCGATCGAGACTTCGTACGACACCATCTGTGCCGCCGAGCGAAGCGCGCCGAGGAACGGGTACTTCGAGTTCGAAGCCCAGCCGCCCATGATGACGCCGTACACTTCAAGCGAGGAGATCGCGAAGATGTAGAGGATGCCGACGTTGATGTTGGCGATAACCCAGCCATCAGCGAAGGGAACCACGGCCCAGGTCGACAGTGCCAGAAGCACGGTGACCAGCGGGGCCAGAAGGAAGACCGCCTTGTCGGCGCCGGCCGGAATGATCGGCTCCTTGAAGACGAACTTCAAAAGGTCGGCGAAGGACTGGAAAAGGCCGAAAGGACCCACCACATTCGGTCCGCGACGCAGCTGTACGGCCGCCCAGATCTTGCGGTCGGCCAACAGGATGTAGGCGATGAAGACGAGCAAGCAGACGAGGACGAGAAGCGACTGACCGACCATGAGGAGGCCTGGCCAGACATATGTTGAAAGAAACGATTCCATAGTCCCCTGCCCTTACTCTGCCGCGACTTTGAAGTTGTTGCGGGCCAATGCCGAGCACTCAGCCATGACAGCCGATGCGCGCGCGATTGGGTTCGTCAAATAGAAGTCTTTCACCGGCGATGCGAAGCCGGCCTTGTTCATCTTGCCGGCTTTCTTGGCGACGGCAGCAATCTTGGCGCTGTCGCTTTCGGCAATCTCGTCGGCGGCCGCGAAGTGCGGGAACGCCTGGTAAAGCCTGGCGCGCAGCTGGCTCAGCGAATCGAACGGCAGCTTCTTGCCGAGAACGTCGGAAAGCGCGCGGATGATCGCCCAATCCTCGCGGGCATCGCCCGGTGCGAAGCCTGCGCGGTTGCCGATCTGAACGCGGCCCTCGGTGTTGACCCAGGTGCCCGACTTTTCCGTGTAGGCGGCGGCCGGCAGGATGACGTCGGCGTTCTGTGCGCCCTGGTCGCCGTGCGAGCCGATGTAGACGGTGAACTTCGCCTTCTTGGCTTCGAAGTTCATTTCGTCGGCGCCGAGCAGGAAGAGAACGTCCATCGAGGTCAGCATCTCGGCGGCATTCACGCCCTTGGCGCCCGGCACGAAGCCGAGATCGAGACCACCGACGCGGGCAGCAGCCGTGTGCAGGACGGCGAAGCCGTTCCAGCCATCGACGACAGCACCGACAGTGCCGGCGAGCTTGGCAGCACTTGCGAGAACGCCTGCGCCATCAGCGCGCGCGAGAGCGCCCTGGCCGATGATGATCAGCGGCTTCTTGGCGTCGGTCAGAACCTTGGCGAAGCTGTGCGCGCCGTCGACCAGATCCTTCAGCGTGTCCGGGCCGGAGCCGAGATATTCGTAGTCGTAGCGCAGTTCGCCGGCTTCGCCGATCACGCCAATCGGGAAGTTGCCGCGGCGCCAGCGCTTGCGGATACGAGCGTTGAGAACTGCGGCTTCGAAGCGCGGGTTGGCGCCGATGATGAGCAGCGCGTCGGCCTGTTCGA
The DNA here is from genome assembly GCF_057809895.1 of Rhizobium sp. FG113. Classification (NCBI taxonomy): domain Bacteria; kingdom Pseudomonadati; phylum Pseudomonadota; class Alphaproteobacteria; order Hyphomicrobiales; family Rhizobiaceae; genus Rhizobium; species Rhizobium sp. FG113. Next base: position 20,265 of record NZ_JBMDKV010000004.1, read on the forward strand.
TGCCTTCGATCGTCGGGTTGAAGAGGTAGCTTGCGCGGCCCAGCGACGGATCAAGTGCCGTCCCATCCTGGCGACAGTCGAGGTTCTCGGAACCGAGCGACTTTACCAGTTCGGACAGAGCGTACATCTCTTCGACCGAAGCGAGGTCGCCGGCGATGGCGCCGATCTTGTCGCCAGCGGTCGAGGCGACAGCCGACTTGATCGCTGCGAACGCATCCGGCCAGCTTGCGACCTGCAGGCGGCCGTCCTTGCGAACGTAAGGCTTGTCGAGGCGCTGCGTCTTCAGGCCGTCCCAGATGAAGCGGCTCTTGTCGGAGATCCACTCTTCGTTGATCTGGTCGTTGACGCGCGGCATGACGCGCATGACTTCGCGGCCACGGGTATCGACGCGGATTGCCGAGCCGAGCGCGTCCATGACGTCGATCGTTTCGGTCTTGTTCAGTTCCCACGGACGAGCCGTGAAGGCGAAGGGCTTGGAGGTCAGCGCGCCGACCGGGCAGAGGTCAACGACGTTGCCCTGCAGCTCGGAGGTCATTGCCTGCTCAAGATAAGTCGTGATCTCGGCGTCTTCGCCACGCCCGATCAGGCCAAGCTCGGCAATGCCGGCGACCTCGGTGGTGAAGCGAACGCAGCGCGTGCAGTGAATGCAGCGGTTCATGACCGTCTTGACGAGCGGTCCAATGTACTTGTCCTCGACGGCGCGCTTGTCTTCCTGATAGCGCGAGCCGGCGATACCGAAGGCCATGGCCTGGTCCTGCAGGTCGCATTCGCCACCCTGGTCGCAGATCGGGCAATCCAGCGGATGGTTGATCAGCAGGAATTCCATCACGCCTTCGCGGGCCTTCTTGACCATCGGCGTGTTGGTGAAGACCTCGGGCAGTTCGCCGTTCGGGCCGCCGCGGATATCGCGCACGCCCATGGCGCAAGATGCCTGCGGCTTCGGCGGGCCACCCTTGACCTCGACGAGGCACATACGGCAGTTGCCGGCAACCGAAAGGCGTTCGTGGAAGCAGAAGCGCGGAACTTCAGCACCGGCTTCCTCACACGCCTGAATGAGGGTGTAATGATCCGGGACCTCGATCTCGTTACCGTCAATCTTCAGTTTTGCCATCGTCACTCAGTCCTGTTTCCCGTTCACCGGAAGCCGGTAAACAAACCTATTCTGCAACGTTTCCACTGCCAGGCCGGATTTTTATCCCGCTGACACTGGTGTCGTCCAAATTTTCGTCTCCGCCCCCCGAGGCCCGGGAACCGGCCTGCGACGTCGCGGCATTGGGACCCTCCCCGCGCCGCTCAGTCTTGTCTCTCCTCCGATCGCGATCCGCGACCGGACATCATCACGTCCGCTTCCGGCCCTTTGCCGTCAGCGCCTTGGCCTGCGCCACCCAGCCATCGCGGGCGATGCGGCCGTCGAAACCAAGCTCCGCGTCCAGGCGGGCCACGTCGGCATCCGACCAGGCGGCGATCTCGGCGAGCGTGCGAACACCCTTGGCCTTCAGCACCTGCTCGAGCTTCGGGCCGACGCCGGAGATCTGCTTGAGATCATCGACCTTCTTGCCACGCGCCGCCGGCTTAGCGGCTGCAACAGTCTTCGTCTTCGCCACCGGCTCGGCCTTGTCGGCAACCACGGCCAGCTTCACGCGGGCCGTCGTCTTCTTCGGCGCGGCCGGGCGAATGTTTTCCGACTTCACGTCGATCTCAGGCTTCGGCTCTTCCGGCGGCGTCTCGTCGAGAACCGCCGCCAGCTTGTTCGATGCTTCCATCGCTCCCTGGAGGGCGCCGAAGAAGGCGCCGGCCATCTGCGTGGAGAAGCCGAAACCGATTGCGGTCGCGGCAGCCATGGCGGCTGCCGGATTGACCATCATCGGCGCGATCGGCAAGGCGCGGGCATTTTCCAGCATCTCGGCGGCAAGACGGCCGAAGTCGGCCGAGAAATCGGCGATCCCTTCCTTCTTCTTGCTGTCGGATGCGTTTGCCATTGTCTTACTCAGCAGCCTCGAGAACCGCGCCATGATCCATGGCGTTTGCCGTATACTGATCGATGCGCGCTTCGATCTCATGACGGAAGTTGCGGATCAGACCCTGCACCGGCCATGCGGCAGCATCGCCAAGCGCACAGATGGTGTGGCCTTCGATCTGCTTGGTGACAGCGAAGAGCATGTCGATTTCGCGCTTCTGGGCGTTGCCCTTGGCCATGCGCTCCATGACGCGCCACATCCAGCCCGTGCCTTCGCGGCACGGCGTGCACTGGCCGCAGCTCTCGTGCTTGAAGAAGGCCGAGATACGGGCGATCGCCTTGATGACGTCCGTGGACTTGTCCATGACGATCGAGGCTGCCGTACCGAAGGAGGAGCCAACCGAACGCAGACCGTCGAAGTCCATCGGCACGTCGATCATGTCCTTGGCGGGAACGATCGGGCACGAAGCACCGCCGGGAATGACCGCGAGCAGGTTGTCCCAGCCGCCACGGATACCGCCGGCGTGCTTGTCGACGAGCTCACGGAAGGTGATGCCCATTTCTTCTTCGACGGTGCACGGCTTGTTGACGTGACCGGAGAGCATGAACAGCTTGGTGCCGACGTTGTTCGGGCGGCCGAGTGCCGAGAACCAGCCGGCGCCGCGACGGAGAATCGTCGGAGCAACGGCGATCGACTCGACGTTGTTGACCGTCGTCGGGCAGCCGTAGAGGCCCATGTTGGCCGGGAATGGCGGCTTCAGGCGCGGCTGGCCTTTCTTGCCTTCCAGGCTTTCGAGCAGTGCGGTTTCTTCACCGCAGATGTATGCGCCGGCGCCGTGGTGGACGAAGATGTCCATCGGGTAGCCGAGCTTGTTGTTCTTGCCGAGCAGACCGAAATCGTAGCACTCGTCGATCGCAGCCTGCAGCGCCTCGCGCTCGCGGATGTATTCGCCACGGACGTAGATATAGGCGGTGTTGGCGCCCATGGCGAAGCTAGCGATAACGCAGCCTTCGATCAGCGTGTGTGGATCGTGACGCATGATGTCACGGTCCTTGCAGGTGCCGGGTTCGGATTCGTCGGCGTTGACGACCAGATAATGCGGCCGACCGTCGTTTTCCTTCGGCATGAAGGACCACTTGAGACCCGTCGGGAAGCCTGCGCCACCACGACCGCGAAGACCGGAGGCCTTCATCTCGTTGATGATCCAGTCGCGACCCTTTTCGAGGATCTGCTTGGTGCCGTCCCAGTGGCCGCGGCTCATCGCGCCCTTCAGGGACTTGTCCTTGAGGCCGTAGATATTGGTAAAGATGCGATCTTTATCTTGTAACATGCTTCACCTCTTACCGCGGCTTCTTGCCGAAGACTTTAATGTATTCGGCTTCGCCGCCCTTGGCGAGCGCCTTGGCCTGCTTGACCCAGTCGTCGCGATCGATGCGGCCCTTGAAATTCAGGTAGCCATCGACCCACTCGCGCTCAGCCTTCTTCCAGCCCGCGACCTGCGCGAAGGTGAAGATGCCGAGTTCGTGCAGCGTGCCCTCGATCTTCGGGCCAACGCCCGAGATCAGCTTCAGATCGTCAGGGGTCGCAGGCTTTTCGATGCCGGCAGGACGGTTCTTGTCTGTCAGCGACGGCTTTGCCGTTGCCGGAACGGGTGCCGCGACACCCGGCTGTTCTTCAACGGCCTTGGCATTGCTGGCGGCAGCCTTTGGCGCCGTGACAGGCGTCTTCAGCGCGGCATTGGTCTCGGCGTCCGTGCTCTTGGCGCGGGCGGCTTCCGACGGGGGAACCGGTGCGGCGTCGACCGTTGCCGTCGCTGCTTCGGTAACAACCTTCTTGGCGGAGGCCTTCTTCTTCGGCTCTTCGTCGGTCAGCGACGTCGGGCCGCCTTCCGGAGAGGAGAAGTGACGGTCGATCTGCGGGCCGGGCGTGACGCTCGCGCCGTTGCCGGCATCGAAGGTGTCTATGATCTCGGCCAGGCGCTCCGGCGTCAGGTCTTCGTAAGTGTCCTTGCCGATCATGACCATGGGCGCGTTGACGCAAGCCCCGAGACATTCGACTTCTTCCCAGGACAGCGTCCCTTCGGCGTTACGCTCGAACGGATGGTGATGGATCTTGCTCTTGCAGACCGACATCAGGCCTTCCGAACCGCGCAGCATGCAAGGCGTCGTGCCGCACACCTGGATGTGGGCGCGCGTACCGACCGGGCCGAGCTGGAACTGCGTGTAGAAGGTCGCGACTTCGAGAACGCGGATATAGGCCATGTCCAGCATGTTGGCGACCTTTTCGATCGCCGCGCGGGTGACCCAGCCGTCCTGTTCCTGCGCTCGCATCAACAGCGGAATGACCGCGGATTGCTGACGGCCCGCAGGGTATTTCTGGATCGTCTTATCCGCCCAGGCCGCGTTCTCGTCATTGAAGGCGAACGCGGCAGGCTGGAATTGATCTTCGGCTAATCGACGAACGGACATTCTTCCTCACGCCTTGTCAGTTTAGGGCGCCACACTGCGACGAGGTCAGAGACCTCATCTCGCAAGCGTAGGCCGACTGGTCTTTCTGCAGGAACACAACGAAGAACTTTCCACCGTTGGGGACTGCAGCCTTGATTTGATAGCCCTTGGACAAAAGTTCGCCCATGGACGCCTTGTTTGCCGGCGGCGCTACGTCTTCCTGGCCCAGCTTGGGGCCAAGTCCACCGGCTTGCTGCGCGTAAGCGCCAGAAGCCAGGAGGAGAACGACGGTAACGAGCGACGGCAGTTTCATTAGCGGTCGACCTCGCCGAAAACGATGTCGAGCGAACCGAGAACGGCGGTCACGTCAGCCAGCATGTGGCCTTTGCACAGGAAGTCCATCGCCTGCAGGTGGGCATAGCCCGGGGCGCGGATCTTGCAACGGTAGGGCTTGTTGCTGCCGTCGGCGACGACGTAGACGCCGAACTCGCCCTTCGGCGCTTCGACAGCCGCGTACACTTCGCCGGCCGGAACGTGGTAGCCTTCGGTGTAGAGCTTGAAGTGGTGGATCAGCGCTTCCATCGAGCGCTTCATCTCGCCACGCTTCGGCGGAACGACCTTGCCGTCGATCGAGGAGACCGGGCCGACCTTGGCATCGCCGAGCAGGCGATTGACGCACTGCTTCATGATGCGGACGGACTGGCGCATTTCGATCATGCGGATCAGATAGCGATCGTAGCAGTCGCCGTTCTTGCCGATGGCGATGTCGAATTCGAGATCGTTGTAGCACTCGTAGGGCTGCGAGCGGCGCAGGTCCCAGGCAGCGCCGGAACCGCGAACCATGACGCCCGAGAAGCCCCAGGACCATGCGTCTTCCAGCGAGACGACGCCGATATCGACGTTACGCTGCTTGAAGATGCGGTTGTCGGTCAGGAGGCCTTCGATATCGTCGAGAACCTTGAGGAAGGGATCGCACCACTTGCCGATATCCTCCACCAGTTCCTGCGGGATGTCCTGGTGGACACCACCCGGACGGAAATAGGCCGAGTGCATACGGGCGCCACAGGCGCGCTCGTAAAACACCATCAGCTTTTCGCGCTCTTCGAAGCCCCAGACCGGCGGCGTCATCGCACCGACGTCCATGGCCTGTGTCGTCACGTTCATGATGTGCGACAAGATTCGGCCAATTTCGGAGTACAAAACTCGAATCAGCTGACCGCGAATCGGAATTTCCAGCTTCAGCATCTTTTCGACGGCGAGTGCGAAAGCATGCTCCTGGTTCATCGGCGCGACGTAGTCGAGGCGGTCGAAATAAGGAACAGCCTGCAGATAGGTCTTCGATTCGATCAGCTTTTCGGTGCCGCGGTGCAGGAGGCCGATATGCGGATCGACGCGCTCGATGATTTCACCATCGAGCTCGAGCACCAGACGCAGAACGCCGTGCGCGGACGGGTGCTCCGGTCCGAAGTTGATCGTAAAGTTGCGAACGTTATGTTCAGTCATAGCGACGCGCTCCGCGCTGGCAATTGGCATGAGACGGCGAACGGAGAGGCTTCAAGACAGTCGAGCCTCATCTCAATTCGCAGCCTTCTCGTCTCCCGGAAGTACGTAATCGGTGCCTTCCCACGGGGACGTGAAATCGAAATTGCGGAATTCCTGCTTCAGTTCGACGGGTTCGTAGACGACGCGCTTGGCGGCATCGTCATAACGTACCTCGACATAACCTGTCGTCGGGAAGTCCTTGCGCAGCGGATGGCCTTCGAAGCCATAGTCCGTCAGCAGACGGCGCAGGTCGGCATGACCGGAGAACGGAATACCGTACATGTCCCAGGCTTCGCGCTCGAACCATTCGGCGCCCATGTAGACCGACGTCGCCGACGGAACGGAAACGCCATCGGCAACAGCGAGCTTGACGCGGATGCGCAGGTTCTGCTTCGGCGACAGGAGATGATAGACGACATCGAAACGCTTTTCGCGCTGCGGCCAGTCGACGCCGCAGATGTCGATCATGCTGACGAAGCCGCAACGCGGATCGTCGCGCAGGAACGTCAGTAGCGCGACAATCGTTTCCGGCGTCGTCGTTACGTTCAATTCGCCATAGCTGATCGATGCATCGACAATCAGATCGCCGCGCATCTCGCGGAGATACGACGACAGTTCGCTCAAGGCTTCACTCATGACAGTCCTCCGCCCTTAGCGCTCAATCGTTCCGGTGCGCCGTATCTTCTTCTGCAGAAGCAAGACCCCGTAGAGCAGCGCTTCTGCCGTGGGGGGACAGCCCGGCACGTAGATATCGACAGGAACGACACGATCGCAGCCACGCACGACCGAGTAGGAATAGTGATAGTAGCCACCGCCGTTTGCGCAGGAGCCCATCGAGATGACGTAACGCGGCTCCGGCATCTGGTCATAGACCTTGCGGAGCGCCGGCGCCATCTTGTTGGTCAGCGTACCAGCGACGATCATGACATCAGACTGGCGCGGCGAAGCGCGCGGAGCAACGCCGAAGCGCTCCATATCGTAACGCGGACCGGAGACCTGCATCAGGCCTTCGACGGCGCAGCAGGCCAGACCGAACTGCATCCACATCAGCGAGCCGGTGCGCGCCCAGGTGATCAGATCGCGAGTGGAGGTGACCAGGAAGCCCTTGTCGGCCAGCTCGTCATTGATCTCGCCGAAGAACGCACTGTCGCTACCAATCGGCTTACCCGTTGCCGGGTCGATGATGCCTTTGGGATGCGGCGCGACGAGCGCCTTGTCGCTTGGGGCTACTCCCATTCCAGGGCTCCCTTTTTCCACTCATAAATAAAGCCGATGGTCAGCACGAGAAGGAAGACCATCATGGACCAGAAGCCGAACCAGCCGATCGCGCCGAAAGAAACGGCCCACGGGAACAGAAAGGCGACTTCGAGGTCGAAGATGATGAAGAGAATCGACACCAGATAGAAGCGGATATCGAATTTCATGCGGGCGTCGTCGAACGCGTTGAAGCCGCATTCGAAAGCCGAAAGCTTTTCAGCATCAGGCGCCTTGTAGGCAACGGCGAACGGCGCAATGAGCAGCGACAAGCCGATTACAAGGGCGATGGCAATGAAAATGGCGATCGGAATATAGGAACTGAGAAGTCCAGTCATCAGGTTCATCCCTGCTTGCCATTTGCGCCGGGAGGCGCAGCTGGGCATTTGCCCGGCAAGCGAACGTGCGTTGCAACAAGCCGTGGTTAGCGCAGCCACAGCCAATGCGCAAGAGTTTTAGCGTGTCAATTCCAATTGCACGCGTGCGACATTATTAGCCATGCACATTGTTTTTGCGACAAATCAACGCACAGCACGCGATCTTGCATGCCAGCCTAGCATATATTGCATAACTCGAGGGCTTTCATGAGTGGAAAATGCAGGATTTGAACAAGCCAGGCGGCGAACTCACGCTACCGAAGCGCTTGAGAACTAAGGCATATCCGCTGCGTGCGTCGCGCAGACCCGCGCGAAAAACTGCGAACCGCTGCATGTCTATGTATTTGATATGCAATCATCATTTTCGCGCAAGCGCGGCGCCACAAGTGCGACGCGCCTCGCCCAGCCACCCGACAGCGGGGCAAAATCGGTGACTTTGCGACGACTAAATGCGTGTTTCCTCATCTAGAGCCGGTGAATTGTCGGATAGTCGGAGGATCGGTTGCGATTCGATCAAAAACCAGCGCCAATCGGGTCGCTATGTCGCAGGCCCAACGGCTAAATAAAGGGCATTTCGGCCAGTGGATATCACGCGCACGCCGGCGCCGGAACGGACCGCGCGGGGTGATTGGGCGGGTGCACGACAGGCGCCTCGGACACACTCCCAGGACCCGCGATTCCTGACATGCGCGAACGCTACTTAAAGCCATAAGTTGCGTTAAATAGCCTCGCTGAAGAGGCGCATTCCGACACTTCTGTATTGGCAACGATAGCCGGGCGATGGCGGCGACGTGTGGGATTATCGAGTGCCAGAGACACGCTTGGTCGGTGGAACGTTGGGATGCACAGGAGAGGCGCCTGTCGCGCGCATTGCGCGGCTCCTGGTACACAATACGAGGCCGCCTGCCCTCTTGGCGACAATGGCGCCACACGGAAGGCATGGCGAAACGCGCAGGACCGCATGAGCAATGCGCACGACGTGCGCCCCGAATGCAGAAAGGCGCAAGCGCACCTTCTAGGTGATCTATGTTCTGGAGACATCCTGGAAAAGAATGGCGCGAGTGACGGGGCTCGAACCCGCGACCTCCGGCGTGACAGGCCGGCACTCTAACCGACTGAGCTACACCCGCATTCATTTCAAGCAATCCGGATGCTTTCGCGTCCGTGTCAAAGCAGCTTGCCGCTTCGATGAGCGGCTAACTACGGGGTTCGCATTTGAGTGTCAAGCAGGTTTGGAGACAAAACGATGACAGCCTGCGATTTGTTTGTGGGTGAATGAAATCAGATCGAAAATCGCCCACATATAAAGGACCATTCCAGCGCCGCCGCTCCAGATATCCGCCAGCGAACGATCCTGGCTCTGCCCTCCCCTTGGCCCTCCCTTGTCGATTTTTCTTTTTCACAGACGGAATTACCGGGAAACCGGGGCATTGGTGGATGCCGATCGAAAAAAATCAAAAAATCTTCACAAACGCTCTTGCGGTTTGTCCGCGATCCGCATAGATCACGGCCATCGACGCGGCGGACATGATCCGCACCGCGGAGGGCGATTAGCTCAGTTGGTAGAGCGCCTCGTTTACACCGAGGATGTCGGGAGTTCGAGTCTCTCATCGCCCACCATTTTCTCTCCCTTTTATGTGATTGATCGCCCCGCAGCTTTGATTTTGCTGCGGTTGCTAATCCCGTTCCCGGCGATTAGGTTCCGGCCAAATCGAACGGCACCTCTATGTGCTTCAGGCGGAGATAGAATCATGAAAACACGCGAAGATCGCCAGGCACAGCGGGCAGCCATGCCGCGCACGCAGCTCAGCGCCCACCACATGGAAAACGCGCGCCTGCTGCCCGATCGTGGCGAATTGCTCTATCGTATTCCGAATGGCGGCGTCGGCGTCGAGATCGGCGCGGCATTCGGTGAGTATACGGCGGAGATTCTCGAAAAGAATCGCCCGGCTCAGCTTTATCTCATCGATCCCTGGAGCATGGACCGCTACAGCTCTGGCCTCGACCAGATCCACACGCAGTTCGGAAAGCAAATCGAAAGCGGGCAGCTGCACCTGATGCAGGGCACCTCGCTGGAAAAGCTCGCCGAGTTCGAGGACGATTTTCTCGACTGGGCCTATATCGACACCGATCATTCGTTCGAACTGACCTGGCAGGAGCTCTTGCTCTGCGACCGCAAGGTCAAGCGCACTGGCCGCATCGCCGGTCACGACTTCTGCACCGGCAATACGGTAAAGCCGATCGTCTACGGCGTTGTCGAGGCCGTCACCAAGTTCTGCAAGGATTATGGCTGGCAGTTCGAATTCCTGACCGTCGAATCGCATGCGCACTTCTCCTTCTGCCTGAAGCGGCTCTGAGTCGCCCAAGCTTCAAGGGAAAACGGTAGGGCGGATGCGCCGCCCTGCCCTATCTCCTCCCTCTCAAGCGCTTGTCGGCCTTTGTGCGGGCTGATACTGCCATCAGCGAAACGAGGAGGATCATTCCAATGAAGCAGCATTCTTTCGGCCACCTGCCCCATACGGTGAGCAATATCGGTTTCGGCGCATGGCAGATCGGCGGCGCCTGGGGCGATGTCAGCGAAGCTGATGGACGCGCAGCGCTCAATGCGGCGCTTGACGCCGGGATCACCTTCATCGACACCGCCGACGTTTATGGCGACGGCCGCTCGGAAAAGATTATCGCCGATGTGCTCGAGAGCCGTGGCGGCGAGCGGCCGATGGTTGCCACCAAGGCCGGCCGGCGGTTGAATCCGCATGTGGCGGATGGTTACACCAAGGCCAATCTCGAGGGTTTCATCGACCGCAGCCTGAAGAACCTCAAGGTCGACAGCCTCGACCTCGTGCAGCTGCACTGCCCGCCGACGGAGGTGCTTTATCGCCCCGAGGTGTTCGAGGGGCTGAACGAGCTGCAGAAGGCTGGCAAGATTCGAGGCTATGGCGTCAGTGTCGAGAAGGTCGAGGAAGCGCTGAAGGCGATCGAGTTCCCCGGCGTGGTCAGCATCCAGATCATCTACAATCTCTTCCGCCAGCGCCCGAGCCATCTGTTCTTCCAGGAGGCGCGGCAGAAGAACATCGCCGTCATCGCCCGCGTGCCGCTGGCAAGCGGCCTGCTCTCGGGCAAGATCAGCCGCGAGACGACGTTCGCGAGCGACGACCATCGCAACTTCAACCGCCATGGCGAAGCATTCGATGTCGGCGAGACCTTCGCGGGCGTTCCGTTCGAGGTCGGCCTGCAGGCGGTGGAAGAGGTTCGCAAGCTGGTGCCCGAGGGCGCCACGATGGCGGCTTTCGCACTGCGCTGGATCCTGATGAGCGATGCCGTCACGGTGGTCATTCCGGGCGCCCGCAACGCCGAGCAGGCGAAGGCCAATGCGGCGGCCGCCAGCCTGGCGCCGCTGACGCATGAGGTGATGGCCGCGAGCCATGAGATTTACGACCGGCTGATCGCGCCGCATGTGCACCAGCGCTGGTAACAGCTGTAACTATTTCGCCAAACAGAAATGGCCGGGCATCGACCCGGCCATTTCCTTATCTGGGCTTTGCCCGGATTACTTCTTTTCAGCGTAAGCCTTGATGGCGGCGGCGACTTCGGCCTGTGCCTTCTCGGCGTTTTCAAAACCGTTCAGCTCGACAACCTTGCGCTTTTCCGGCAGCTGCTTGTAGACGCGGAAGAAGGCCTGCAGGCGCTGCTGCTCGATCTCGGGAAGATCGCTGATTTCCTTGATCTTGTCATAGCTCGGGTCGATGTCGCTGGCCGGAACGGCAACGATCTTGTCGTCCTTTTCGCCGCCGTCGATCATGTTCAGCACGCCGATCGCACGAACCTTGATGATGGCGCCCGGAACGACGGGCTCGCGGGTGTAGACCAGCGCGTCGAGCGGATCGCCGTCACCGCCGAGCGAGCTGGTGATGGAGCCGTAGTTGGCAGGATAGATCACCGGCATCGACTGGAAGCGGTCCACGACAATGTGGCCGGTCTTGGCGTCGATTTCGTATTTGGTGAAGCTTCCCTGCGGAATTTCGATCGCTGTGAAGAACTCCTTGCTGTCATCCTTCGGCTGCGGATAGTCGAGATAGGAAACATAGTCGGAAGCGGCGGCAACGCCGGCCGTGAAGAGAATGGCAGCGGCCGCGGAAATAATGGTCTTCATAAGAGATACCCCCAATTGGCATTGCGAAGAAACGCCCTCCGCCTATGGGGTTTGCATTACAGCGATGTGACATATGCCGGGCGCTCGGGATCATCCACATGACAATCGCGTGAGCGCCCAGAGCAGCGCTGTTATGCGGCTCCGCGCTCGCGCTTCATCTCGTGGCGCATGAGGAACAGCGAGGCGCAGAGAATCAGGGCGGCGCCGAGCCACAAATAGCCCGCCGGCGCGTAACCGAAGACCAGCCAGCCCGCGAGAACGTTGAGCGGCAGCTTCAGATCGTCGAAGGGCTGGACATAGGCGGCATCGGCGGCGCTGTAGGCGAGCGTCAGGAGGTACTGGGCGATCGCCGTCAGCAGACCCGCCGCAACGAGCAGCATCAGCACTGTGCCTGTTGGCATCGCAAAGCCGGCCGCAAAGGCGAGACCGCCGTTGACGGGCGTGAGAAGCACGAGCAGCCATACGGTGATCGTCTCCGGCTTCTCGATCCCCGTCAGGCTCTTTGTGATCAGCGACGAGGCGCCCCAGAGCAGTGCCGACAGGATCGGCAAAAGCGCCGCCCAGCTGAAGCTGTCCGACCACGGCTGCAGGATGATCATGGCGCCGGCGAAGCCGCAGGCGGTGGCGCCCCAGCGGGCCGCGCCGACCTGCTCGCCCAAGAACAGGCGGGCGCCGAGGATGATGAAGAAGGGCGAGGTCATGACCAGCGCGATTGCCTGCCAGATCGGCACGCTCGCAAGACCCGCGACCCAGGTCTGGACACCAAGAGCGGCCAGCACGACACGAACGATGTGGCGCCAGGGATATTGGGTGCGCATCGCAGCCAAGCCGGTCTTCCACAGGAAGGGCAGCGAGAAGACGAGCGCGAAGGCGTATTGCCAGAAGGCGACCGAGGCGGATGGGAAGGCCAGGGTCATCGTCAGCCACTGGGTGACGACGTTCAAAATAGCGAAGGCGATGCCGGCAAGCACCATCCAGCTTGCGCCGGCGAGTGCACGCGATGCGCATATGGAAATCTGGGTAGTCTGATTCATGTCATTCATCCGAACAAAAGGACCAACACAAATCAGGACGCATGAACGCGGGTGCCGACGCGGCGGACGATGCCGCCCCGCGTACCCTGCTCATTCTCTTTCATCCGGACTATGACCGTCGGCTCCGGAATTCAACCGGATCTGCTGACCCTTTTCACCTGAGGTGAAAAGGCGCTCGCGGGCTCAAGCTTGCGCTCTTACCGCCGGTGGGGAATTGCACCCCGCCCTGAGAACGATTCATGCGTAGTTGAAAGCCGCGATCGCGGCAAGTCTCGCAAATGCGAAAAGGGTCCGGCTTTCGCCGAACCCTTCGAATACTTGTGCTGCCGGTCTCGTTGTCCGACTGCCAAGCAAATCCAATCAGCCGTTGACGGCTTCCTTCAGGCCCTTGCCGGGCGTGAACTTCGGCACGTTGCGTGCCGGAATGTCGACTTCAGCGCCGGTCGACGGATTGCGGCCCTTGGTGGCAGCGCGATGGGAAACGGTGAAGCTACCGAAACCAGCGAGGCGAACGTCGCCCTTGCCCTTGAGTTCAGCCTGGACAACTTCGAAAACAGCGTCGACGGCCGAAGCGGCATCGGTCTTCGAGAGTCCTGCCTTTTCGGCAACTGCGGACACGAGTTCATTCTTGTTCATGTTTCCACCCCTTTCAAATGGTTCGAAACGACTCAAATCTATAGCCGGGCACGGAATATGGTGCATCAGGCCCGCCGCACCCCAAAGAGCCTGCAAATTAAGGAAAAGCAAGCGTCTCCGTACGGTTTTCACAAAAAAAGGCTGGCAAAAATGCCAGCCTTTTCAGGGTTTTTAAGCAATAGGGCACGAATGTGGCAAACAAGGCTCAATGAGCGATGGAAGTGCCGCTTTCGTCGTGCCCTTCGACCGTTGCGATAACAGGCGTTTCCACCGTGCCATCCCACTCGATCGCCTCCGGTCTGCGGACCAGAGCATGCTTGATCACCTCGCCCATACGGGACACGGGGATGATCTCCATATTGTTCTTCACGTTATCCGGAATCTCCGCCAAGTCCTTGGCGTTTTCTTCCGGGATCAGAACAGTCTTGATGCCGCCACGCAGTGCGGCGAGCAGCTTTTCCTTCAATCCGCCGATCGGCAGGACGCGACCACGAAGCGTGATCTCGCCCGTCATCGCCACGTCCTTGCGAACAGGGATACCGGTCATGATCGAGACGATCGCGGTTGCCATGCCGACGCCGGCCGATGGGCCGTCCTTCGGCGTGGCGCCTTCCGGCACGTGGACGTGGATGTCCGACTTGTCGAAGCGCGGCGGCTCGATGCCGAAATCGACAGCACGTGAGCGGACGTAGGACGCCGCCGCAGAAATCGATTCCTTCATCACGTCCTTCAGGTTGCCGGTGACGGTCATGCGACCCTTGCCCGGCATCATGACGCCTTCGATCGTCAGCAGTTCACCACCAACCTCGGTCCAGGCCAGACCGGTTACGACACCGACCTGATCCTCGCCCTCGGCTTCGCCGTGACGGAAGCGCGGAACGCCCAGATAGTCCGAAATGTTCTCGGCGGTAACCGCGACCGATTTCGTCTTACCCTTGATGATCTCGGTGACCGCCTTGCGGGCGAGCTTCATCAGTTCACGTTCGAATGAACGCACACCGGCTTCGCGTGTGTACTGCTGGCTGATCGCCATCAGGGCATCATCCGAAACCGAGAATTCGTTCGGCTGCAGAGCGTGTTCCTTGATGGCCTTCGGCAGCAGGTGCCGCTTGGCGATCTCGCGCTTTTCGTCCTCGGTGTAGCCGGCGATACGGATGACTTCCATGCGGTCCATCAAGGGTGCAGGGATGTTCAGCGTATTCGCCGTCGTGATGAACATCACGTCCGACAGATCGTATTCGACCTCAAGGTAGTGGTCCATGAAGGTCGAGTTCTGAGCCGGATCGAGCACTTCGAGCAGAGCCGAAGACGGATCGCCGCGGAAGTCCTGGCCCATCTTGTCGATTTCATCGAGCAGGAAGAGCGGGTTGGACTTCTTCGCTTTCTTCATCGACTGGATGACCTTGCCGGGCATCGAGCCGATGTAGGTGCGGCGGTGACCGCGGATTTCAGCTTCATCACGAACGCCGCCAAGCGCCATGCGGACATACTCACGGCCGGTCGCCTTGGCGATCGACTGGGCGAGCGAGGTCTTGCCGACACCCGGAGGGCCGACGAGGCACAGGATCGGACCCTTGATCTTGGTCGCGCGGGCCTGGACAGCCAGATACTCGACGATGCGCTCCTTGACCTTGTCGAGACCAAAGTGGTCGGCTTCGAGGATCTTTTCGGCGTTGTTGAGATCCGTCTTGATCTTCGACTTCTTCGACCACGGAATACCGAGCAGCCAATCGAGATAATTGCGCACGACGGTGGCTTCCGCCGACATCGGGCTCATCTGACGCAGCTTCTTCAGCTCGGCATCGGCCTTCTCGCGACCTTCCTTTGAGAGCTTGGTCTTGGAGATGCGCTCTTCCAGTTCGGCCATCTCGTCGCGGCCTTCCTCGCCGTCGCCGAGCTCCTTCTGGATCGCCTTCATCTGCTCATTCAGGTAGTATTCGCGCTGGGTCTTCTCCATCTGGCGCTTGACGCGCGAGCGGATGCGCTTCTCGACCTGAAGGACCGAGATCTCACCTTCCATGAAGCCGAGCGCCTTTTCGAGGCGTGCCTTGACGCTGGTGGTTTCCAGCATCTCCTGCTTCTCGGTGATCTTGATCGACAGGTGCGAGGCAACCGTATCGGCCAGCTTCGAGTAATCGTCGATCTGGCTGGCGGCGCCAACGACCTCGGGCGAGATCTTCTTGTTGAGCTTCACGTAGCTCTCGAATTCGGACACGACCGAGCGGCTCAGCGCTTCCAGTTCGACCGGATCGTCATGCGGCTCTTCGAGCACATGACCGAGGGCTTCATAGAAATCCTCGCGATCGGTGTAGGCGTCGATTTCAGCGCGCGCGCGGCCTTCGACGAGAACCTTGACGGTTCCGTCTGGAAGCTTCAGCAGCTGCAGAACATTGGCGACGGTGCCGACATTGTGGATGGCGGACGGTTCGGGATCATCGTCGCTGGCATTGATCTGCGTGACGAGCATGATCTGCTTGTCCGAGCCCATGACTTCTTCGAGCGCGCGGATCGATTTCTCGCGGCCTACGAAGAGAGGTACGATCATGTGCGGAAAGACCACGATGTCGCGCAGGGGCAATACTGGATAAGCGGTGCTCGCAACTGACGTTTTCTTCGTCATTTTATTTCCTTTCCATCGTCCCGTTGCCGGGCTCTTCTGGCGCGACCGTTTGGGACCGGCCGCACTCTCACTTGGATTAACAAGTGGAGGTTCTGACTATGCTTTTCAAGCTGCCACATGGCCCGTGTCCGCTTGGACATGACAGCTATGCTACAACGGAACACCTCACTATGTCGCGCCTAGCTGGACCGGCGCCGACCATTTCCGAACCGGCTAAAATACAACGCCGAAACACACCAACGGAATCATTGCATAATTGCCAAGGGCGGATGAATTCGCAACGGCAACGAACGTGGTTTCAGGCGTCATCAGCAAGTTTTATCGGCATTTGGAGGTGCCGCGAACGGTTTTTCAAATAGAAAGGGGCCTGCCAACAGCAAGCCCCTTAAATTCACGGTTCGTATCGCGCTGATACTTAGGCCGAGGCGTTGGCCTTTTCTTCCTGGCGATCCGCGTAGATGTAGAGCGGACGCGAGGAGCCGCGGACGACTTCGTCGGAAATGACGACTTCGCGTACGCCTTCGAGTGTCGGCAGTTCGAACATCGTGTCGAGCAGGATCTTTTCCATGATCGAACGAAGGCCGCGGGCGCCGGTCTTGCGGGTGATCGCCTTGCGGGCGATTTCGCGAAGGGCGTCCTCGTGGAAGGTCAGTTCGACATCTTCCATCTCAAACAGGCGCTGGTACTGCTTCACGAGCGCGTTCTTCGGCTCAGACAGGATCTGGATCAGCGCGTCCTCATCGAGGTCCTCGAGCGTCGCCAGAACCGGCAGACGACCGATGAACTCAGGGATCAGGCCGAACTTCACGAGATCTTCCGGCTCCAGTTCGCGCAGCACTTCGCCGACGCGACGGTCATCCGGAGCGGCAACGCTTGCGCCGAAGCCGATCGAGGTCTTTTCGCCACGGGCCGAGATGATCTTGTCGAGACCGGCAAAGGCGCCACCGCAGATGAACAGGATGTTCGTGGTGTCGACCTGCAGGAATTCCTGCTGCGGATGCTTGCGGCCGCCCTGCGGCGGAACGGAAGCGACCGTGCCTTCCATGATCTTCAGAAGCGCCTGCTGAACGCCCTCGCCCGACACGTCGCGGGTGATCGACGGGTTGTCGGACTTGCGCGAGATCTTGTCGACTTCATCGATGTAGACGATGCCGCGCTGCGCGCGCTCGACGTTGTAGTCGGCAGCCTGCAGAAGCTTCAGGATGATGTTTTCGACGTCTTCACCGACATAGCCGGCTTCGGTCAGCGTCGTGGCATCGGCCATCGTGAAGGGAACGTCGATGATGCGGGCGAGCGTCTGGGCAAGATAGGTCTTGCCGCAACCGGTCGGACCGACCAGCATGATGTTCGACTTCGCAAGCTCGATTTCGCCGTTCTTGGTGGCGTGCGCGAGACGCTTGTAATGGTTGTGAACGGCAACGGACAGGATCTTCTTCGCCTGACGCTGGCCGATGACGTATTCGTCGAGGACCTTGATGATGTCCTGGGGCGTGGGAACGCCATCACGGGACTTGACCATCGAGGACTTGTTTTCCTCGCGGATGATGTCCATGCACAATTCGACGCATTCATCGCAGATGAAAACTGTCGGTCCGGCAATCAACTTGCGGACTTCGTGCTGGCTCTTTCCGCAGAAGGAGCAGTACAGGGTGTTCTTAGAGTCGCCGCCGTTGCTGCCGCTGACTTTGCTCATATCACTTTCCTTCCAGCACGCCGCATTTCAAGGTGAAAGTGCGGTCAACTCATTGGCCTGCCCCACTTGGAGCTACAGCCGGCCAAGGCCGTCAAGGGGTACGAACCGGGTCCAGACTAGGCCGTCTTGGCCCCGGCGGCAACGAACTCCCCTCGAAGCCAAATGCTATGTCATAAAAATTCAACATAGCATTAATACTTGAGAATGGTTCACCCGCCACTCGGTTTATTCCCTAGTTCGATCACAAATGAGATAGAACTGTGGCGGGGAAAACACCATCCCTAGTTCTGACTAGGCGCAGCGCCTTCGATCTCGACACGAGACGTGAGGACCTTGTCGATCACGCCCCAGTCCTTGGCTTCCGCCGCATCCATGAAATGGTCACGGTCGAGCGTCTTTTCAACTTCCTCGTAGGTCCGGCCCGTGTGCTTGACGTACACTTCGTTCAGGCGGCGCTTCATCTTGAGAATGTCGCGTGCGTGACGCTCGATGTCCGAAGCCTGGCCCGAGAAGCCGCCCGACGGCTGGTGAACCATGATGCGCGAGTTCGGCGTGGCGAAGCGCATGTCCTTGTCGCCGGCTGCGAGAAGCAGCGAGCCCATGGACGCGGCCTGGCCGATGCACAGCGTCGAAACGGCAGGCTTGATGAACTGCATCGTATCGTAGATCGCCATGCCGGCAGTGACGACGCCACCCGGCGAATTGATGTAGAGCGCGATTTCCTTCTTGGGGTTCTCGGCTTCGAGGAAAAGCAGCTGGGCGCAGACAAGCGTCGCCATGTGATCCTCGACCGGACCCGTCAGGAAAATGATGCGTTCCTTGAGCAGGCGCGAATAAATGTCGTAGGAGCGTTCACCGCGATTGGTCTGTTCCACAACCATCGGCACGAGGGCCATAGCGGTATCGACTGGGTTTCTCATGTGCGTCCTTTGTCAACGTCTTTCCGGCCCGACGCCGGGAATCAAAGAAAATGCCTTATCCCTACATAGAACTTCCCTACCCTTCTCTTCAAGACGCGCCTTGGGATAACGTTAAGACGGTGGGAAACCATGCCTGTTTTCATGGGCCCTCTGTAGGGAGATTCTTCGAAACCGTCATTAACGGCGTTGGGCCATACTCCCGGCTCACAACTTTTCTCTTCAGCAAGATGAAGAAATGCTGAATTCGCCCAGTATGGGACGCCGCTCATTTACCTCGTGGAAAGCCTATCGCCAGATAACGGACCAGGCCCGCGGGCTGCCGCTCCGCGATTAACAAAGTCGCCAGCTTATTTAGCGAGGATGCGGCCATACAAGGGGTATTGCCGTGTTCAATGTTACGACAGGACTGGCCATTTGGTGCTCCGAGGCTATGACGCTCGCGCTGGTCGCGTTCATTGCCTGGCGCCACAATGTCCGAGATAAAACTTATTTCTATTGGGGCTGGGGCTTTGCGCTCAGCGGCATTGGATTTGCATTGGTCGCATTGCGCGGCCACGTCCCGAGCTATTTGTCGGTCGAGGTGGGCAATACCATCGCGCTTGTCGGCCAGAGCGCCTGGGTGGCTGGATATCTGGCGCTCGACCGGCGCAAGATCGAGTGGTGGGTACTATTGCCGCCGGTCGTCTGGCTGGCCGGCGTGTTCTTGCCCTGGGTGCACGACGACTACCCGAACCGGGTTGCCCTCTACAACCTCGCCTCGGCAACGGGCGCGACGGCGCTGACCATGGCGGTCAGCTCGCCTGGGCTCAACCGGGAATCGGCGCGCGCCAAGCTCGCGGTCATGTTCATTCTGCAGGCCTGCGTCTGTTTTATCGCCGCCGGCGCGATCGCCGTGCTGTCGCCGGGTGATATGGAAGCGGCCAATATCGCGGGCCTCGCCGCTATGGGTACGGCACTAATGCTGACGCTTGCCTGCGCGCTGACGGTTCGTCTCATCATGGAGCGTTCGGAGCAGAAATTGCGTATTCTCAGCCTGACCGACACGCTGACGGGTGTTCTCAATCGCCGCGGCCTGTTTGCGCAGTTCACGCGCATCCAGACGAAGGCCTTCGACGAGAACCGCCAGGTCGCCGTTCTTCTGTTCGATCTCGACAATTTCAAGCGCATCAACGATCGCTTCGGCCACCAGGGCGGCGATGCCGTGCTGACGGTCTTCGCCCGCATGGCGCAGCAGTTCACCCCCGCAGGCGTGTTCGGCCGCATGGGCGGCGAGGAATTCGGCGCGTTCGCAAGCGTCGCCGACCAGACGGAGGCCGAAGCGCTGGCCGAAACGATACGCACCGAGTTCTGCCGCGTTCCCGTCAGCACCGGCGATGCCATCATTCCGGCCACCGTCAGCATTGGCGTTGCCCTTGCCTCGCCCATCGAGGCCAATATGGACAAGCTGGTATCGGCAGCCGACCGCGCGCTCTACGCCGCCAAGGCCGCGGGCCGCAACTGTACCGTCACCTTCGGCGAGGCCGAGGCGGCAGCACCCCCGCCGCCGGAAGAAAAGCCGGATCACACCACGGGCGAGCTCGTGCCGACGCTCGACGACCAGATCCATGCGCTGCGTCGCGTAGGTTCACTCGGACGCTGACAATAGGTTGTGCCCAGAGGTTGTCCTCTCTTCCCGAGATTGGGCAAATCCGCTAAGCCTCGGGCATGATCACATTGCCTTACATGTCCATTGACCCTGCCGCGCGCCGCGTCTCCATCGATGCACGCAGCCCCTTGTTCTACAGCAATCCCAATGCCGCATATGCGGCATTGCATACCCACTGTCCCACATTTTACTGGGAAGAGCAGAAGCAGTGGTTCTTCACCTCATATGACCATGTGAACGCGCTTTTGCGCGACCGTCGCTTCGGCCGGCAGATCCTGCATATCGCCAGCCGCGAAGAACTGGGGCTTCCCGAACCCGACCAGCACGTCGTCAATTTCGACCTTGCCGAACGCTACTCCTTGCTTGAGCTCGAGCCGCCGGAGCACACGCGCCTGCGCACGCTCGTCAACCGCGCTTTCGTCTCGCGCCATGTCGAGAAGATGAAGCCGGAGCTCGAGGAACTCGCCAACCGGCTGATCGACCAGTTCCAGCACAAGGGCGAGGTCGAGCTGCTTTCGGCCTTCGCTGACATCATCCCGGTCACGATGATCGCGCGGATGATCGGCATCCCCGAGGAGATGGGGCCGCAGCTCCTCAAGTGGTCGCACGCCTATATCCGCATGTATCTCTTCGGCCGCACCCGCGCCGACGAGGATGGCGCGGAGAAGGCTGCGACGGAATTCGCAGACTACGTGAAGACCGTGATCGCCGAGCGCCGCGCCAATCCGCGCGACGATCTCTTGACGCACATGATTCACACCGAGCACAAGGGCCAGTATCTGACCGAGGACGAACTCGTCTCGACGACGATCGTGCTTTTGAGTGCCGGGCATGAGGCGACCGTGCATCAGATCGGCAACTCAGTGCGGATGATCCTCGACAGCGGCTTTGCGCCTTCAGAACTGTTCAAGGACGAGGAAACGACCGAGCGGACCGTCGAGGAATCGCTGCGCATCTGCGCGCCGGTTCACATCTTCCAGCGCTGGGCGCTGGAGCCGGCCGAAATCGACGGCATATCGTTCAAGCGCGGCGACAAGGTGAGCCTGATCCTGGCTGCCGCCAACCTCGACCCGCTGAAATTCACCGATCCGCTGACCTTCAAGCCGGATCGCCGCGAGGCGGCCAACCTCTCCTTCGGCGCCGGCATTCACTTCTGCATCGGCGCGCCGCTGGCGCGGCTGGAGCTCAACGTGGTCTTGCCGATCCTGTTCGAGCGCTTGCCCGGCCTGAAGCTCGCTAAAACGCCCGAAGTAAAGGACGTCTACCATTTCCACGGGCTCGACCGGCTCGACCTCAGCTGGCCGACTAAATAAAACGACCGCGCTCCCTTTCGGGAGCGCGGCCGTCCGCCTTGGGAGGCACAGCTGCCTGTTAAAGGCAGGCTGTTCTTTGGTTCGTTTGCCTTATTCGGCGGCCTGCAGGCCGGGAACCGGCTGGTCGAGCTCTTCCGGAAGCTGGCCGGCCATGGCGGCGGCGAACTTTTCCTGGTCGAGTTCATTTTCCCAGCGGGCGACCACCACGGTGGCGACAGCGTTGCCGACTAGGTTGGTCAGAGCGCGGCATTCCGACATGAAGCGGTCGATACCGAGGATCAGCGCCATGCCGGCGACCGGCACCGAAGGCACGACCGACAGGGTCGCGGCCAGCGTGATGAAGCCGGCGCCGGTGATGCCTGCGGCACCCTTGGACGACAGCATCGCAACGAGGAGCAGCAGGATCTGGTCGCCGAGCGACAGATCGATGCCGGTTGCCTGGGCGATGAAGAGCGCTGCCAGCGTCATGTAGATGTTGGTGCCGTCGAGATTGAACGAATAGCCGGTCGGGATGACCAGGCCGACGACCGAGCGCTTGCAGCCGGCGCGTTCCATCTTCTGCATCAGACCCGGCAGAGCCGCTTCCGACGAGGACGTACCGAGGACGAGCAGCAACTCTTCCTTGATGTAGCGGATCAGCGACAGGATCGAGAAGCCGTTATACTTCGCAACCGCACCCAGCACGACCAGCACGAAAAGAAGCGCGGTGATGTAGAAGGTGAGGATGAGGTAGGCGAGATTGGCGACCGAACCGATACCGTATTTGCCGATGGTGAACGCCATGGCGCCGAACGCACCGATCGGGGCAGCCTTCATCAGGATGGCGACGAGGCGGAAGACAGGGGCGGTAAGCGCGGTCAGGAAATCCGTGACCGGCTTGCCCTTCTCGCCGACCATGCCGAGCGCGATGCCGAACAGGACCGAGAAGAACAGCACCTGCAGGATATCGCCCTGGGCGAATGCGCCGACGATGGTTTCCGGGATGATGTTCATCAGGAAGCCGGTGATCGTGGTTTCATGCGCCTTGGTGGCGTAGGTCGAGACCGCCTTGCCATCGAGCGTCGCGGGATCGATGTTCATGCCGGAGCCCGGATGCAAAAGGTTGCCGACGATGAGGCCGACGATGAGCGCGAGCGTCGAGAAGACGATGAAATAGAGCATCGCCTTGCCGGCGACGCGGCCGACCTTCTTCAGGTCGGACATGCCGGCGATGCCGGTGGCGACCGTGAGGAAGATAACCGGTGCGATGATCATCTTGACGAGGCGGATAAAGGCATCGCCTAGCGGCTTCAGGCTGGCGCCGAAGTCCGGCCAGAAATGGCCGATCAGCATGCCGGCGATGATGGCGACGACGACCTGGAAATAGAGATGCCGGTAGAACGGCATCTTTGTCCGCGGCTCGGCGGCTGGAATTGCAACACCCATAGTGTCCTCCATAAAGCCCCCAAACCTGACCGGCCTCCCGGGGCAACTGCGTTTCAATCAACAGCCTTCCGGCTATTCGCAGCTACTTTGCAATGACCGTGCCAGTTTCCTCGCGCCGCAATATCGCCATGATTCAAAACGGTTTTCTTCTGGGCTGAAACGTCGCCGGAGCCCGATTGCGCGAATTACCGCACAATTTCATTTGACGAATGTGCGAAAATCCGCACATTAAACGTCATGCCAGATACGCCAAGCATTCCGGGGTTTGAGACCATCGACGACGTCGATCGCAGGACGCGACGCGGCTGGATCCTCTTCGTCGCGCTCTCGGCCGCCTTGCTTGTCGCAGCCCTGATCGGTGCGGCGCTCTACGGGCGCAGTTCGTCCATCAACGCGCTCGCGACCCAGAGCCAGACCGATGCCAGCCTGAAGGTGGCGCTGCTGACCGCCGTGCTTGAGCGTCCCCGCGCGCTGCCATTGCTGCTCGCCGAGGACCAGCAGGTCCTGAATGCGCTGTCCTCTGCCAGTGTCACCGATATCGACATATTGAACCGCAAGCTGGAGCGGCTGGTGACGGGTACGCAGGCCGCGGTCCTCTATGTCATCGGCACCGACGGCCTTGCCATCGCGTCCAGCAACTGGCGCGAACCGATCAGCTTCGTGGGCAACGACTATACGTTCCGCGACTATTTCAAACGGGCGATGCAGCAGGGAACGGCGGAGCATTTCGCACTCGGCAGCGTCAGCAAACGCCCAGGCCTCTACATCTCGCGCCGGGTCGGCAGCGCCGACGCGCCGCTCGGCGTCGTGGTGGTGAAGCTGGAATTCGACCAGCTAGAAACCGACTGGCGCGACACGCGCCGGCCGGTCTACGTGACCGACGAGCACGGCGTCGTGCTGATCACCAGCATCCCCTCATGGCGCTTCATGACGGCGGTGCCGGTGCCGCAGCAAGAGCTCGCCGCCATCCGCGAGAGCCTGCAATTCGGCGACGCGCCGCTGACGCCACTGCCGGTCGTCAGGCCTGATATCATCGACCCCAAGACGTCGCTGGTTTCAGCGATCCTTCCCGGCAGCAGTGCCGCGGAATACCTGCGCCTCTACGCTACGGTGCCGACGACGCCCTGGCGGCTGGAGTATCTGGTGCCGACGGAGGCCGCCGTCGCCTCCTCTGTGCGGGAGATGCGGCTGCTGTCGCTCGCCGTGCTGGTGCCTATCCTCGCGGTTGCGGCGTTCCTGCTCCGGCGCAGGCAGAGTGCGGCCATGCGGATTGCGGTCGAATTGTCGATGCGAGAGGAGCTCGAGCGACGGGTCGCCGCCCGCACCGAGGATCTCAGCCGCGCGCGCGACCGCCTGCAGGAAGAGATCGCCGATCACAGGAACACCGAATCCAGACTGCAGGTCGTGCAGCAGGAGCTTGTCCAGGCAAACCGGCTTGCCATTCTCGGCCAGGTCGCAGCCGGTGTTGCGCATGAGATCAACCAACCGGTCGCGACCATCCGCGCCTATGCTGATAATGCCCGCGTCTTCCTCGACCGCGAACAGGCCGAGCCGGTGAAGGAGAATCTTGGCGCCATTGCAGCGCTGACAGAGCGGATCGGTTCGATCACCGAGGAGCTGAAGGCCTTCGCGCGCAAGGGCCGAACGGCGCCGGAGCCGGTGGAGCTGCGCGATGTGATCGAGGGCGCCGTGGTGCTGCTCAAGAGCCGCTTCGCCGGACAATTGCAGGCGCTCAGCATCAAGCTGCCGCCAGCAGGATTGCAAGTTCTCGGCAACAGGGTTCGGCTTGAGCAGATCCTGATCAACCTGTTTCAGAACGCGCTCGAAGCGCTGGAGGGACGTAGCGACGCGCGGGTGGAGATCTCGGCGGTCGCAACGGATGAGGATGTCGAGGTCATCGTCGCCGATAATGGTCCGGGAATACCCGCCGCCATCCTTGCCTCGTTGTTTACGCCCTTCAACACCTCCAAGGAGAAGGGCCTCGGCCTCGGCCTGGTGATCTCGAAGGATATCGTCGCCGATTACGGCGGACGCATCGAGGTTTCCAGCAGCGACCAGGGAACAAGCTTCATCGTGCATCTCGTGAGAGCAAAGCCATGACAGACGCCGCATCCATCTTCCTCGTCGACGACGACAAGGACCTTCTGCGCGCCACCAAGCAGACACTCGAACTGGCGGGCTTTTCCGTTTCCGCCTTCTCTTCGGCGGTCGATGCGCTGGCGGCGCTGACGGCGGATTTTCCTGGAATCATCGTTTCCGATATCCGCATGCCGCAGATCGACGGCCTGCAGCTGTTCGACCGCGTGCAGCGGCAGGACCAAGACCTTCCCGTCATCCTGGTCACCGGCCACGGCGATATTCCGATGGCGGTGAAGGCGATCCAGCAGGGTGTGTATGATTTCATCAGCAAGCCCTTCCCCGCCGACCGGCTGGTGCAGAGCGTGCGACGGGCCGTGGAGAAGCGGCGTCTGGTGCTGGAGAACCGAGCGCTCCGCAAGGCAAGCGAGCAGGTGCGCGACGACCTGCCGCTGATCGGCCAGACGCCGGCAATGGAGCGGCTGCGCCATACACTGCGGCAGATCGCCGATACCGACGTCGATGTTCTGGTGACCGGGGAGACCGGCAGCGGCAAGGAGGTCGTGGCCAGCCTGCTGCACCAGTGGGGACGGCGAAAGGCCGGAAACTTCGTGGCGCTCAATTGCGGCGCCCTGCCGGAGACCGTCATCGAGAGCGAGCTTTTCGGACACGAGCCCGGCGCCTTTACCGGCGCGCAGAAGAAGCGTGTCGGGCGTATCGAGCACGCCAGCGGCGGCACGCTGTTCCTCGACGAGATCGAGAGCATGGCGCCATCGACACAGGTGCAGATGCTGCGCGTGCTTGAAATGCGAGAGGTGACGCCGCTCGGAACCAACGAGGTGCGGCCGGTCGACCTGCGCGTGGTCGCGGCCGCCAAGGTCGATCTCGGCGATCCCAGACAGCGCGGTGAGTTCCGCGAGGATCTCTACTACCGGCTGAACGTCGTGACGATCTCGATCCCGCCGCTCAGGGAACGCCGTGACGACATCCCGCTGCTCTTCGGCTACTTCGCCGAGCGCGCGTCGAAGCGCTTCAAGCGCGACATGCCGGTAGCGTCTTCCGCCGTGCACCGGCATCTGCAGG
Organism: Rhizobium sp. FG113; assembly: GCF_057809895.1. Taxonomy (NCBI): domain Bacteria; kingdom Pseudomonadati; phylum Pseudomonadota; class Alphaproteobacteria; order Hyphomicrobiales; family Rhizobiaceae; genus Rhizobium; species Rhizobium sp. FG113. Next base: position 46,438 of record NZ_JBMDKV010000004.1, read on the forward strand.
GCCATGACTGGCCCGGCAACGTGCGTGAACTCTCGCATTTCGCGGAGCGTTTCGTGCTTGGGGTCGAGCAATTCGCCGGCAGCGCGTCCGAGGCGAAGCCTTCCGGTCTCGGCGAAGGCCTGCCCCTGCCCGATCGGCTGGACCGTTACGAGGCGAGCATCATCCGCGACGTGCTCGACGCAAATGACGGCGATGTGCGCAGGACGATCGCGGAGCTCGGCATTCCGCGAAAGACCTTCTACGACAAGCTGCAGCGCCACGGCATCGTGCGTGCCGACTTCGCGCCGAGCGACGAGCGGAACTAGCCCGCGTTTGCTACGCCATAGCGGGCGGCGGGCTTGTTGTGCGAGAGGTTGGGACCAAGCGCAAATCGTGCTGCCGTTGCGGCATCGAGATCGCCGCTATCGGGCAAGGACGGGATGGTGACCAACTCGCCCTGATCGAAGCCCGCAAGGGCTGCGTCCACCATGTCGTTCACATCCATGACCATCGAGGGCGGCATCTGGTCGAAGGAGCGGCCAACGCGCTCGAAGATTTCAGTGCGGGTCAGGCCGGGCATGACCGCTTGAACCTTGACGCCCTTTTCCGCGACTTCCGAATGAATGGCCTGGGTAAGGTTGAGGACGAAAGCCTTGGTGGCGCTGTAGGTGCCGTTGAAACGCTCCGGAATATAGGCGACCACCGATGCGATGTTGATGATGGCGCCCCTGCCCCGCTCGGAAAAGGCCTGCGCGGCGGCGACGGCCAGCCGGTTGGCGGCAACCACGTTCAGCTCGATCATCGTTTCGAGATAATCGATGTCATCCTCCACCAGCGTGCCCTTGGGGCCGATGCCGGCATTGTTGACGAGCAGGCTGATATCCGCGTCCTCCCGCAGGCGCTTCTCGACAATCCTGACGTCGGCGCGATCGGTGAGGTCGGCCGGTAGCACGCTCACTTTCACACCGGTCTCACCGGTCAACCTGTCGGCCAGCGCCTGCAGACGCGCGGCATCGCGGGCGACGAAAACGAGATCGTAGCCGCGCTTGGCAAGGCGATCGGCATAGGTGGCGCCGATGCCGGACGAGGCGCCGGTGACGAGTGCGGTTCCGAGAGAAGCGGTGGACATTGCGGCATTCCTTCTTTGTTTGAACCCGCCCTGCTTGGTCTCACGGGGCGCGTTGAAATTTACTGGTATATGCCACTATATTTAGGCGACGGATCGGCGTGCGCAAGAGGCGCTGAAAAAGATGTGTCGTTTAGCGGTTGACGGACCGCCACCAATCGGAAGACATCACCGATGGAGAACATGCGATGGCAGAGAGCAACACCCCTGACGGGGCATGGAATTATTGCAGCAACAGCGCGCTCAAGCGCGCCTCACGGCAGTTGGGCCAGCTTTATGAAGACCTGCTGGCGCCGAGCGGCTTGAAGATCACGCAATACACGCTGCTGACGCAGATCAAGCTTGGCCGCGAAACGCCGCTGAAGCTACTTGCGGAGGCGATGGTGATGGATCTCTCCGCGCTCGGCCACACGCTGAAGCCGCTGCAGCGCGATGGGCTGGTTGAGCTTGTGGCCGACGAGCACGACCGCCGCGTCAAGCGGGTGCGGCTGACCGAGAAGGGCAATCGATTGTGGAGCAACACGAACGGCCTGTGGCGCGAGGCACAGGCGCGTTTCGACGCGGCCTTCGGAAAAGAAGCCTCCGAAAACCTCCGGCGAACGATGGATCTCATCGCATCGCCAGGCTTTGCCGCGGCATTTTCCGGGGCCCGACAGGATCAGGATTGAAGAGCGCAGCAAGGATGTCCCTGCGCAGGGACAGCGCCATCAGAGCCTGATGACGTAGTCCTTGCGAGTCGTTTCAATGACTTCCCACGTTCCCTTGAAGCCGGGTCTCAGGATCATCCGGTCGCCGGCGCGCAGATGGACGGGCTCGCCATCGTCTTCGGTGACGACCGAATGGCCTGACAATACGTTGAAATATTCCCACTCATCATAAACGATGCGCCACTTGCCCGGCGTCGCCTCCCAGATGCCCGCATAGAGACCGCCATCGGCCTCCTCCAGGTTCCATGTCCGAAACTGCGGATCGCCCGCGATCAACCGATCCTCCGCCGGGGCGCCGACCTCAGGTTCGACGCCTGTGATATCGAGCTTGAGCTGCTTTGCCATTCCGCCTCACACCTTCGCCAGCGACTGTTCGAGATCGGCGATGATGTCCTTGACGTCCTCGATGCCGATCGAGAGGCGCACGACATCCGGGCCGGCGCCGGCGGCGGTCTTTTGCTCGTCGGTCAGCTGGCGGTGGGTCGTCGAGGCCGGGTGGATGACCAGCGAGCGGGTGTCGCCGATATTGGCGAGGTGAGAGAAGAGCTGAAGGCCTTCGACCAGCGACTTGCCGGCTTCGTAGCCGCCCTTGACGCCGAAGGTGAAGACGGAGCCCGCACCCTTCGGCGAATAGCGCTGCTGCAAGGCGTGGTTCGGATCGTCCTCAAGGCCGGCGTAGTTGACCCATGCGATCTTGCTATGCGCCTTCAGCCATTTGGCGACCGTCGCGGCGTTTTCGCTGTGGCGCTGCATGCGCAACGGCAGCGTCTCGATGCCGGTCAGGATCAGGAAGGCGTTAAAGGGCGAGATGGCCGGGCCGAGGTCGCGCAGGCCGAGAACGCGGCAGGCGATGGCGAAGGCGAAGTTGCCGAAGGTGGAGTGCAGGACCACGCCGTTATACTCAGGCCTTGGGCTCGAAAGCATCGGGTAGTTGCCCGACTTCGACCAGTCGAAGGTGCCGCCGTCGACGATGATGCCGCCCATGGAATTGCCGTGGCCGCCGAGGAATTTGGTCAGCGAATGCACGACGATATCGGCGCCGTGCTCGATCGGGCGGATCAGATAGGGGCTGGCCATCGTGTTGTCGACGATCAGCGGCAGGCCGTGCTTGTGGGCGACATCGGCGATTGCCGCGATATCGACGAAGGTCCCGCCGGGATTGGCGAGGCTTTCGATGAAGATGGCGCGGGTGTTTTCGTCGATCTGGCTTTCGAAGCTCGCCGGATCGGCGGAATCACCCCAGCGCACCTGCCAGCCGAAGTTATCGAAAGCGTGGCCGAACTGGTTGATGGAGCCGCCGTACAGCCGCTTGGCTGCAACGAAGTTTTCACCTGGGCGCAGCAGCGTGTGGAAGACTATCATCTGCGCGGCATGGCCGGAGGCGACGGCGAGCGCTGCCGTGCCGCCCTCAAGTGCCGCGACACGCTCTTCGAGCACCGCCTGGGTGGGATTCATGATGCGGGTGTAGATGTTGCCGAATTCCTGCAGGCCGAAGAGTGCCGCCGCATGATCGGCATCGTTGAAGACGTAAGCCGTCGTCTGATAGATCGGCGTGGCGCGGGCGCCGGTCGCCGGATCGGGCTTTGCGCCCGCATGCACGGCCAACGTATTGAAACCCGGATCATTCGCGGTCATGAAGTCCTCCCGTTCTGATTTGACATTATGGCGGCGAGCATAGCGGACGATCGGCAAAAGTTAATCGCCATCCGTTTCAACCGAAACGCGTTTGGCGAAAAATTTGCCCTTCTCAGCCGATGAGGCGTGGGTACTCGATTGCCGGGCAGCGGTCCATGACAACCTTGATGCCGGCCGCCTCGGCTTTGGCGGCAGCGGCATCGTCGCGCACGCCGAGCTGCGCCCAGATCACTTTCGGTCGCGGGTTCATCGCCAGCGCCTCGTCCACCACCTCCGCCAGATAGTTTGAGGCCCGGAAGACGTCGACCATGTCGACCGCAACAGGCACGTCAGCGAGGTGGCCGAAGACCTCCTGCCCTTGGATGCGCTTGCCGACCTGGCCGGGATTGACGGGCACGACCTCGTAACCACGCGACAGAAGATAGCCCATGACGCCATTGCTCGGCCTTGCGGGATTGGGCGACGCGCCGGTGAGCGCTATCGTCTTCACCGACCGGAGGATATCGAGGATGTATTCGTCGCTATAGTGATCGTGATCCATCTTTCCTTGTCTCCAACTCAATGACAGCGCTAAAGCGTTTCCTATATATAATAGGTACGCCAGACGCCGAAGGAGGAGATCGCCGTGAGAAAAGTGCTTGTGTTCGCCGCCGCGCTGCTCGCCGCCACGCCGGCGCTCGCCATATCGCGCTACAATTCGCAGACGATCAGCTGCGACCGGGCACGCGCCGCCATCCATAACGAGGGAGCGGTCATCTTGCGCTACCCCTCCACCCGCGTTCGCGGCATGACGCTCTACGACAGATATGTGCGCAACAGCCGCATGTGCGACGCCAACGAATATGCCGAATGGACCACGGTTCCGACCAAGGACAACGCGAAATGCCGGGTTCTGAACTGTCAGAATATCGACAACCTGGACGGGATGCTGTTCATTCCGGATAATTCGCTCTGAGACCTGAAATTCCGGTTGAGCGGCTGCCCATCAGACGGGCATAAAACCCACCAATTTTGACAGGCCGATCTCGCCCTCGCTTGGTTTTTTGTGATCTATTTGCATCACCCAGTCGGGTTAATGCACTCGCCTTAGCAAATGTTCATTGTATATCCCGTTTATGTCCCCATCTGTTCACGGCCATTTTAGAAACACCTCATAGTTGAATGAGGAAAAAATGTTTGAAACTTCTGGCGTACGTATCGCAACGACCGCTTGGCGATGTGATCGTCCGAAGGTTGCATAATCGATTAAGCAGGGTCGGCGCTGCATAGCTTCGTCTCAATGGCCGCTGTTGCATTTTCCTGATGACGGCGTAACAAGCTTTGTCCCGTCTTTTCGCCACACCATCAGGTAGTTCTTTTGTCCCTCACCGTCATCCTGCTGGTCCTCTTCGGCGCGCTTCTTCACGCGACCTGGAACGCATTGATCAAGGCCGGGACGGACAAGGCGCTGGATGCCAGCCTGATCTCGGCGGGCGGAGCGATCGCGGCCTTGCCTTTTCTGCCGTTCCTGCCGTTTCCCGCTGTCGAGGCCCTGCCCTATATCGGCGCCTCGGCGATTTTGCAGTTCGCCTATTTCCAGCTGGTCGCAGGCGCCTATCGTGCCGGCGATATCGGCCTCGTCTATCCTCTCATGCGTGGCTGCGCGCCGCTCTTGGTGGCGGCAACCAGCGGCTTCGTTCTTGGCGAGAGCCTGTCGGGCGGCGCGCTGATCGGCACGATTACGATCTGCGCCGGCATTCTGACGCTCGCCTTCGAGGCCAAGCGCGGCAGCGGCCACGCCATTCGGCTGGCGCTCGCCAATGCCATGGTCATCGCCACCTACACCTATGTCGACGGCATCGGGGCGCGGATATCGGGCAATGCGATCTCCTATACGCTGTGGATGTCGCTGTTGCCGCCGGTATTGCTGCTCAGCTGGGCGATCTCGCGGCGCGGCGCCTATGCGGTTGCGATGCATGTGAAGGTGAACTGGTGGCGTGGCCTGATCGGCGGCACCGGTTCGATCGCATCCTATGGGCTGGCGCTCTGGGCCATGACCAAGGCGCCTGTCGCCACCGTCGCCGCGCTGCGCGAGACGTCTATCCTCTTCGCGCTCATCATCTCCGTCGTGTTCTTGAAGGAGAAAGCCAGCCCCTGGCGCTATCTCGCCGGCGCGATCATCGCGCTCGGCGGGCTATTGCTGAAGCTGGCTTAAAAGGCTCCGAGCTCCGCCGAGTTCAGTCCCGCGTCCAATCCGGCATCCTGTTCTCCAGGAATGCCCCGATCCCCTCTTCCGCATCCTCGGTCATCATGCTGTCCACCATGACTTCCGCGGCATAGCCGTAGGCTTCCTCGATCGGCATTTCGACCTGTCGATAGAAGGCCTCCTTTCCGATCTGGAGCGCCATGGGCGATTTGCTTGCAATCACCGACGCGTATTTGGTGACGACCTGCTGCAGATATTGTTTCGGCACGATGCGGTTGACCAGGCCGAAATCCTTGGCTGTCGAGGCGTCGATCGTCTCGCCGGTCAAAAGCATCTCCATCGCCTGCTTGCGATGGGCGGAGCGCGTCAGCGCCACCATCGGCGTCGCGCAGAAGAGCCCGATATTGACGCCCGGCGTGCAGAATGTCGCGGTATCGGTGCAGATCGCGAGATCACAGGAAGCGACGAGCTGGCACCCGGCGGCGGTCGCAAGTCCGTCGATCTCGGCGATGACGGGCTTCGGCAGCTTGGTGATCTCCAGCATCAGATCGGCCGCGAGCGCGAAGGTCTCCTCGAAGAAGGCTTCGCCGTCATCGGCATCGGCGCGATGCTCGGTCAACTCCTTGAGATCATGGCCGGCCGAGAAGACATCGCCGGTCGATGCGATGATCACCACACGCACGTCGTCGTCCTCGGACGCATTCTGCAACTCGCCCATCAGCGTCTCCATCATGGCGAGCGACAGGTGATTGGCGGGAGGATTGTTCAGGGTCAGCCGCAGCACGCCATCGGAAAGCTGGCGCAGCACGAGCGAACCGCTGGCTTTGCTGGCATCGGTGCGGAACGATAGAACTTCGGCCATGATGAAACTCCCTGCATGTCGATTTCGTGCTATCAGTCCTGCCACAAAAGGCCAGTCATTTCGAGGAGAAGCGATGCCTTTGACGCCAAAGCGCTCACATCGAGACGCTGAAAATTGAGGTATCAAAATACCACATACTTAAAGCGTTGATTTCATTGACTTGTTTTTACGGCAGCGACCCGCGACAATATTGACGCTGCCGACCTCAACCTCTATACACACCGCCAGAACGCAGCCTTTCCCGGCTGCTTTCTTTTTGGTGCGCTCCAGGGCTCCCAAATCAAGCAACAAGAAACGCCCTTTCGCCTTCGGGCCAAGGGATCAAAAGAGAGTAACTACTATGGCAACCTTCTCCCAGAAGCCTGCAGAGGTAGAGAAGAAGTGGGTCATCATCGACGCCGAAGGGCTTGTCGTTGGTCGTCTCGCTTCTGTTATCGCCATGCGTCTGCGCGGCAAGCACAAGGCTACCTTCACTCCTCACGTTGACGACGGCGACAATGTCATCGTCATCAATGCCGACAAGGTCGTATTCACCGGCAAGAAGTATTCCGACAAGGTTTACTACTGGCACACGGGTTTCGCCGGCGGCATCAAGGAGCGTACCGCTCGCCAGATCATGGAAGGCCGCTTCCCGGAGCGCGTTCTTGAAAAGGCAGTCGAGCGCATGGTTCCGCGTGGCCCGCTCGGTCGTCGCCAGATGAAGAACCTGCGCGTTTACGCTGGTTCCAACCATCCTCATGAAGCTCAGCAGCCTGTCGCTCTCGACGTGGCCTCGCTGAACAAGAAGAACGTAAGGAGCGCCTAAGAATGGCTGACCTCTCCTCCCTGAAGGATCTCGGCACGGCTACCGAAGCTTCGGCTCCGGCACACGTCCGTAAGGTCGATTCGCTTGGCCGCTCCTACGCGACCGGCAAGCGCAAGAACGCTGTTGCTCGTGTATGGGTCAAGCCGGGCTCCGGCAAGATCGTCATCAACGGCAAGGAATTCACGGAATACTTCGCACGTCCGGTTCTGCAGATGATTCTGCGTCAGCCGATCGTCGCTGCTGCCCGTGACGGCCAGTTCGACATCATCGCAACGGTTGCCGGCGGCGGTCTTTCCGGCCAGGCCGGTGCCGTTCGTCACGGCGTCTCCAAGGCTCTCACCTACTTCGAACCGGGCCTGCGCTCGGTCCTGAAGAAGGGTGGCTTCCTGACCCGCGACAGCCGCGTCGTCGAGCGTAAGAAGTACGGTAAGGCCAAGGCCCGCCGTTCGTTCCAGTTCTCCAAGCGTTAATCGCTTCGGACTTCGGAATGTGGAAAGGTCGGGTGCAAACCCGGCCTTTTTTCGTTTTGGCATGCGCTTTGACAATCCGGCGCCGTGAATTATAATTCACACATGATGGAAGTTCGCCAAACGCCTTTATTCGCCAGGTGGCTTGGCGACCTCCGGGATGGCAGAGCCCGCCTGCGTATCGCTGCGCGCATTCGCAGGATGGAACTCGGAAATCCAGGTGATGTGAAATCGGTTGGTGAAGGTGTGAGCGAGATGCGCATTTCGTACGGACCGGGTTATCGCATCTATTTCATCCGGACTGCGGACACGATCACCATCCTGCTGTGCGGCGGCGATAAGTCCTCACAGAGCCGCGACATCGTACTGGCGAAGCAGATGGCAAAGGAGATATGAACATGCCTCTCGAAACCACACGCTTCGACATTCAGGATCACCTGAAGACGCCGGAAGACCGACTTCTTTATCTCGAGGCGGCATTCGATGATGGCGATCCTGCCCTTATCGCGCATGCGCTAGGCGATGTCGCCCGAACAGTCGGCATGACGTCTATCGCCAAGGACGCAGGCGTCACGCGGGAAGCGCTCTATAAGGCGCTCAGCGAAACAGGCGACCCGCGGTTGTCTACCTTCTTCGGCGTCATCAAGGCGCTTGGGCTGAAGATTTCCATCGAGGCGGATCAGGACGCCGCTTGAGTTTCATCATGGGCCTGAGACAGCGCCTATGACCTTCACCGAGCTTCCAAACCAAAGGACAGTCACTTGGCCAACAAGTCGATCGATCATGCTTTCACGGCAACGAGCCTCACCTCGGCGGCAACGGACCCGACCTTTGCCGGAGCGCTGTCCTTCATGCGCCGGCGCTTCACCAAGGATCTGACGGGCGCCGACGTGGTGGTATGGGGTGTCCCCTTCGATGCCGCGACCTCCAACCGGCCGGGCACGCGTTTCGGGCCGCAGGCGATCCGGCGGGCTTCGTCGATCTTCGACAATGATCCGCAATACCCCTTCAATCGCGATCTCTTCGCCGAGATGGCCGTCATCGACTACGGCGATTGCCTGCTGGACTACGGCAATCACCAGGAGACGCCAGCGGCAATAGAGCGGCAGGCGAAGACGATTGTCGATGCCGGCGCCTTCATGTTGACGCTGGGCGGCGACCATTACGTGACATGGCCGATCCTCAAGGCGCATGCGGCCAAGCACGGCCCGCTGGCGCTCGTACAGTTCGACGCGCATCAGGATACATGGTTCGACGACAACAAACGGATCGACCACGGCTCCTTCGTGGCGCGTGCGGTCCGCGATGGGATCATCGATCCGGATCGGTCGATCCAGATCGGCATCCGCACGCATGCGCCCGACGATTTCGGCATCAACATTCTCTATGGCCATCAGGTCGAGGAGATGAGCGCTGCTGAGATCGCCTCTACGATCATCTCGCACACCAAGGGCGCGCCCAGCTATCTGACCTTCGATATCGACTGCCTGGATCCGGCCTTTGCGCCCGGCACCGGTACGCCGGTCTCCGGCGGCCCGTCCAGCGCCAAAATCCTCTCCGTGCTGCAGCGGCTGCACCAGCTCGATATCCGCGGCGCCGACGTCGTCGAGGTGTCGCCCGCCTATGACCATGCCGACATCACCGCCATTGCGGGGGCGACGGTCGCGATGTATATGCTGGGGCTGCATGCCGAACGACGCGCGACAGCGTCACACGGCTGACTCATCCATCTTCCAAAATGATTCCGGACTTCTTTCTAACCTATTGAAAGTGTGAGCAAGACAATGGCACCGAAGATCTTCATCGATGGCGAACACGGCACGACGGGCCTGCAGATCCGCACGCGCATGGCCGGCCGCCGCGATGTCGAGCTTCTGTCCATTCCGGAAGCGGAGCGCCGCAATGCCGCGATCCGCGAGGACATGCTCAACAGCGCCGACATCGCCATTCTCTGCCTGCCCGACGATGCGTCGAAAGAAGCCGTGCAGATGGTCTCGGCCAACAACAATGTCCGCGTCATCGACACCTCGACCGCCTATCGCGTCGACCCATCCTGGGCCTATGGCTTTGCCGAGATGGACAAGGAGCAGGCTGGCAAGATCAGTTCGGCGCGCTTCGTTGCCAATCCGGGCTGCTACCCAACCGGCGCGATCGGCCTGATGCGGCCGCTGCGGGCCGCCGGCATTCTTGCGGACGGCTATCCCGTCACCGTCAACGCGGTCTCCGGCTATACCGGCGGCGGCAAGCAGATGATCGCGCAGATGGAAGACCAGAGCCGCGACGACGCGATCAGCGCGCCGCACTTCCTCTATGGTCTGACGCTGACGCATAAGCATGTGCCTGAGATGAAGATCCATGGCCTGCTCGACCGCGCGCCGATCTTCGCGCCATCGGTCGGCAAGTTCGCGCAGGGCATGATCGTCCAGGTTCCGCTGCATCTCGACATGCTGGCCGCTGGCACGACGCTGGAAAGCATTCACGCGGCGCTGACCGCCCATTATGCCGGCCAGGATATCGTCACGGTCGTGCCGCTCGCCGACAGCAGCAAGATGGCACGCGTCGATGCCGTCGAGCTCGCCGGCAAGGACACGATGAAGCTGTTCGTCTTCGGCACGCCGGGTGGTTCGCAGGTCAATCTCGTCGCCCTGCTCGACAATCTCGGCAAGGGCGCCTCGGGTGCCGCCGTGCAGAACATGGACCTGATGCTGGCCTCCTGAGCGAGGCCGGGGTTCCATGTCGTTTTCCGGTAGCATGGCCGATATCGGTGCGTGGCTTTCCGCCGCGCTGCCGGATCATGGGCTGTATACGCTGATCGCCATCGCCTGCATTGCCGGGATGGCTCGCGGCTTTTCCGGCTTCGGCGCGGCGCTGATCTTCATTCCGCTTGGCGGCGCCATCATCGGGCCGAAGCTGATTTCGCCGGTGCTGCTGGTCATCGACGGGCTGGCGACGCTGGGGATGATCCCGCCTGCTTGGAAGCGGGCGAACCGGCGCGAGGTGTTCACCATGGCCGCCGGTGCGATGCTCGGCGTTCCCGCTGGAACCGCGGTGCTGACGCTGATGGACCCGCTGCTTCTGCGCTGGTCGATCACCGTCATCGCGCTGCTGCTGCTTGCGCTGCTGGTCTCCGGCTGGCGCTATCATGGCGAGCCGCATTCCTATCTGAGTGCTGCGGTCGGGCTGGTGGCGGGATTGTTCAGCGGTGCTGCCCAACTCGGCGGGCCGCCCGTTGTTGCCTACTGGCTGGGCGGCAAGACGGAGTTCACCAAGGTCCGCTCCAACATCATCATCTATTTCGCGATCTCCACCTGCTTCAGCGTCGCCAGCTATTATGCCGGCGGGCTGTTCATCGATACCGTCTTCGCGCTGACACTGGTCATCCTGCCGAGCTATACGATCGGCCTGTTTCTCGGCTCCAAGCTTTTTGGCTTCGCCAAGGAAAGCACCTTCCGGATCATCTGCTACGGGCTGATCGGCGCCTCGGCCTTCCTCGGCATGCCGGCTCTCGACGGCCTACTGCGCTAGGGCAGACGGCGGGCGGGCTTGGCCGGCCTTGACGACCAGCGCCTCACCTGGGCCGTGGACCGCCGCGAAGAGCAGACCAGCCAGGAAGGTGAAGTGATCGATGAAGAAGCCGAACTCCGCCTGATTGCCGGCCCAGCGCCCGGGTCCGTGGAATGCCACGGCAAGGAAAATCACATAGATCCCCGCCAGCAGGGCTGCGGGTGAAAAGAAGATGCCGGTCAGGAAGGCAAGCGCCAGCCCCAGTTCGAAGAAGGCCGCGACCCAGGCGAGAAAGAGCGGGAACGGAAAGCCCGCGGCAGCGATGTAGCCGGCCGTGGCCGTGATATCCATGAACTTGAAGCTCAACGCCATGATGAACACGCCGGCGAAGATCAGTCTTGCGATCAGAATTGCGATTGTCCTACCCATATCTCTCTCCCTGTGCCGATAGCGGCCTGATACGTGAACGCTCCGCAGCGCGATTGCGCCACCTTATGATGCAAGGACGAACGGCATGACGCGCTCCCGACATGCCCTTGCACAATCTCTTCCCGCGCCTTGCCATTCTGATTCAAGTGCTTCGCAAGTCGAGTCCGAAACGCGCCGCAAGTCCATGATTTCGGATTCGATTTAGCGATCGCTGTCCGCCGCCAGCCAACGCCACCTTTATGAGATTTCTATTTCCCATCGAAGACCCGCGAATGGATTTCATACGCCGCGCGGCGTTAGCCTTTGGTCGAAATTCAGAGGTAGACGTCATGCGAGACTTCCTATTTCCCCACCCTTCAACCGACCGGCCCCGACAGCCGATGGTCAAGCGACAGATGCGCGAGAAGCGCACGGCGCACCTGCTGATCATCTTCGGCCTCGTGCTGGCCGCCGTCGAGATCTGCGTCATCTGGGGCAGTATCTGACACGGCCATGCGGATCGACACGCGACTACGACTGGGAACGGTGATCACGGCGCTGGTCACGCCATTCAGGAACGACCGGCTCGACCTTGCGATGCTCGAGCGGCTGGCGGAGCGGCAGATCAATTCCGGCATCGACGGACTGGCCGTCTGCACCGTCACCGGCGAAGGGCCGACATTGTCGCCCACCGAGCGAGCGGCCGTCATCCGCACCTGCGTCAGGGTCGCCGCCGGGCGGGTGCCCATCATCGCCGCGACCGGTACCAATGCCACATCGACCACGATCGCGCTGACGCTGGAGGCGGGAAAGCTCGGCGCCGACGCAGCGCTCGTCACGGTGCCCTATTATTCGAAACCGGGGCTGAAGGGTATCGTCCACCATTTCGAACAGGTGGCGGCGGCGAGCGATCTGCCGGTCATCATCGATGACAACCCCTCGCGTTGCGCCAGCAGCCTGGCGCCGGAAAGCCTCAAGGCGTTGGCGCCTATCGAGAGCATCCTCGGCGTCGTCCATTCGAGCGGTGCGGCGACCCGGCTCTCGCCGCGTCTGCGCCGACGCTTCGTCTCCCTGTCATCCGACGACGGCAGCGCACTTTCGTTTCTCGCTTGCGGCGGCGATGGCATGCTGTCGTCTGGTGCAAATGTCGAGCCGCGCCTGTTTGCTTCGCTTCATCGCTCAGCGAAAGCGGGCAACGTGGCGGCGGCCATGGCGCTGCAGGACCGTCTGCAACCGCTCATAAGGGCGCTTGCGGAAGATGGCTCGCCGGCTCCCGTCAAATACGCGTTGCATGTGCTGCTTGGCACTCTCCCTGATGTCCGCCTGCCTATGGTCGGACTCGATGCCGCCGAGAAGGCTGCGGTTTTCGCCGCGCTGACGGGGCTTGCCGAGAGCCGTCGCCAAGCGCGCGCGGTCTGAGCCTGACAATTCCAATCACAGCCTCGATCATCCAACCTGAAAGGAAAGATCATGCCCTCCTCCAACGCGCGCGCCCTCGCCGCGACCATCCAGCCTAACCCACTGCCGCGCTTCACCATCGGCCGGAGCAAGGGCGGCGGATGGGTGGTTCAGGATCGCGAGGGGCGCGTCGGCGGTCTGTTTATCAGCGAGAGCGCCGCGTTGCACTTCGCCTCCGACGAGTGCGATCACGATGCCACGCAGATCGCAATCATCCGCACCCGCACGCTGCTGCCGTTCAATCGGCCCGATAGCCGCGGACATGTGCACTGACGGGACATGGTCCACCTCCGCGGGAGCGCGCAACGGCGTTCCCGCAGGCGTTGGCGAACGCTTCCTTAACCGCCGTTTCGTATCATCTGCCCCTACCCCACGCCGAGCAGACACGATGTCGAACAAGCCGAATTTCCGCTTCACTCATTATGATCTCAAGGAGCAGCGCGCCGGAACGGTGATCGAGGTGACCTTGAACGCGGTCGCCAATGTTCGACTGATGACATCGCCGAACTACCAGCGCTTTACCGAAGTGCTCGACTTCAAATATGTAGGCGGCGTTGCGCGCAAATCTCCGATCCGGGTGCCGATCCCCGACAGCGGCCACTGGCATCTCGTGGTCGACATGGAAGGCCATCACGGCCTTGCGGAATCATCCGTCAAGATCATCACCGCTCCATCCGGCCAGAAGCGGGCGTCTTGATCAGCGCGGATTGCGCTCTTTCCTGAGTTTCGACCACCATTCAAGCCGCTTGCGGATGTCGCGCTCGAAGCCGCGCTCGGGCGGATCGTAGAAGGTCTGGCGACCCATCTTCTCCGGGAAATAATCCTGGCCGGAAAAGGCATCCGGCTCGTCGTGGTCGTAGCGATAGCCTTCATTGTAGCCCTCATCCTTCATCAGCTTGGTCGGCGCGTTCAGGATGTGCTTGGGCGGCAGCAGCGAGCCGTTCTGCTTGGCGGCCACGGTGGCGGCCTTGAAGGCGGTGTAGACGGCGTTGGATTTCGGCGCGGTGGCGAGATAGACGCAGGCCTGCGCCAGCGCCAGCTCACCCTCCGGCGAGCCGAGATAGTCGTAGGCGTCCTTGGCGGCGTTGCAGATGACAAGCGCCTGGGGATCGGCAAGGCCGATATCCTCAACCGCCATGCGCACCAGCCGGCGGCCGAGATAGAGCGGGTCCTCTCCGGCATCGAACATGCGCGCTAGATAATAGAGCGCTGCATCGGGATCGGAGCCGCGCACGGACTTGTGCAGGGCTGAGATCAGATTGTAGTGACCGTCCTGGGCCTTGTCGTAGACGGGCGCGCGGCGCTGGACGATCTTGGTCAGTCCCTCGGTATCGAAGATTTCGTCGCGGCGGGCGGCGCGCCAGACTTCCTCGGCGAGCGTCAGCACGGCGCGGCCATCGCCATCAGCCATGCGCAACAGGCTGACGCGGGCTTCCGGCGTGAGCGGCAACTCCCTGCCCTCGATCGCCTCAGCGCGGTTCAGAAGCTCGGCCAGGCTCTGATCGTCATGCGACTTGAAGGTCAGCACGCGGGCGCGCGACAAAAGAGCGGCGTTGAGCTCGAAGGACGGGTTCTCGGTGGTGGCGCCGACGAGGATGACGGTGCCGTCTTCCATCACGGGCAGGAAGCTATCCTGCTGGGCGCGGTTGAAGCGATGGATCTCATCGACGAAGAGCAGCGTCTGGCGCCCGTCCATGCGGCGCAGGCGGGCGGCCTCGAAGACTTTCTTGAGATCGGCGACGCCTGAGAAGATCGCCGAAATCTGTTCGAAGGCAAGACCCGCCTCGCCCGACAGCAGGCGCGCGACGGTGGTCTTGCCGGTTCCGGGTGGTCCCCAGAAGATCATCGATCCCAACGAGCCGCTTTCGATCATCCGCCTCAGAACACCGTCCTCGCCGGTCAGGTGATCCTGACCAGTGACGTCGGCGATGGTCTGCGGGCGAAGCCGATCCGCGAGCGGCCGCCTGTTAGCGACCTCCGGCGGAATGCGCGGCGCGAAGAGATCATTGCTCATCGGAAGAACTGCCGGATGCGCTGACCGTTGCGCTCAATCTCGACGCGCCAGAAGCTCGGGTTCTGCGCAGCCAGCGTGGCCAGATCCTTGGTGGTCTTCACATCGGCGCTGTTGACGGAGACGATGATGTCCTTCGGCTCGAAGCCGAGTTGCTGGGCAACGGAGCCATCCTTCACTTCCGAAACGACGACACCGGTGCTCTCGCTTGCCATGCGCAGCTCATCGGCCACGCGCGGCGACAGGTTTTCGACGACGGTGCCTGTGAACGGCGAGCGGCCGCCGATCGTGCGCTGGTCGCGCGGCGTCGTCTCGGGCGCTTGGCCGAGCGTCATCTTCACGTGCTCTTCCTTGCCGTTGTCGATGATGGCGAGATCGACAGGCTTGCCGAGACCGGCCGTGGTCAGGCGGTAATACAGTGCGTCGGGATGCTCCACCGAGATGCCATCGACGGCGGTGATAACTTCACCCGCCTTCAGGCCGGCCTTCGCGGCCGGGCCGCCTTCCGTGACCTTGACGACGATGGCGCCGCGCGCTTTCTCGAGGCCGAGTGCATCGGCAACGTCGGAGGTGACCGCATCGAAGGTCGCGCCCACATAAGGACGCTCGAAGGTCTTCACGCCCGCGTCGGCGGAAGCGACGAAGACTTTCACGAGATTGGCGGGGATGGCGAAGCCGATGCCGTTGGAGCCGCCGCCGCGCGAGAAGATGGCTGTGTTGATACCAATCAGCTCGCCCTTCATGTTCATCAGCGCGCCGCCGGAATTGCCGGGGTTGATCGATGCGTCGGTCTGGATGAAGAAGCCGAACTCATCCTTGACGACCTGGTTACGCGCCAGCGCCGAGACGATGCCCGACGTGACGGTCTGGCCGACACCGAACGGGTTACCGATGGCAAGTACGAGATCGCCGACTTCAACAGCGTCGGAATTGCCGATCGGAAGCGCCGGGAATGTCGCCTTGGTATCGACCTTGAGCACGGCGAGATCCAGGCGATCGTCCTTCAGAATGACCTTGCAGGGAAACTCGCGACCATCCGAGAGCGCGATCTTGATTTCGTCGGCGCCTTCGATGACGTGGTTGTTGGTCACGATCGTGCCGTTCGCCTCGACGATGACGCCGGAGCCGAGCGAGGACTGCTTCTGCGTGCGGTTCGGCATCTGCTGGCCGAAGAATTGCTCGAAGAAGGGATCGCCGGCAAACGGCGACTGGCGGCGGACGGTCTTTTCGGCGTAAACGTTCACCACCGCACCCGCCGTCTGCTTGACGAGCGGCGCGAAGGACAGCTGCATCTCCATCTGGCTCTGCGGCACGGTCTTGCCCGTCTCGCTATTTGCCGTTTGGGCATGAGCATTGATCGGCAGTGCAAGCACCAGAGCAAGCAGCGGCAGAGAGGCGCGCTTCAACAGGTCGTGCATAATAATCCCTTCTTGAAATCGTCTTGAGAGAACGTTGTAGTGCCGGACGCTAGAAAGGAAAGAGGGCGGAAGCATGGAAGAACAGGACGGGTGAACCGATGCGCGACAGACTTACCAAACTGAATCAGGAACGACAGGCATGCAACTGATATCAAAGGCCAAACTCTGGGCAAAGTCACTGAAGCGTGACGTCGTAGCCCTGTGGCTCGCCGCACGCGACACGCGCGTGCCCTGGTACGCCAAGGCGGCCGCGGGAGGAGTTGCCGCCTACGCGTTGTCGCCAATCGACCTGATCCCCGATTTCATCCCCGTGCTTGGTTATCTCGACGATCTCCTCATCGTGCCCTTGGGCATCATGCTCGCCGTGAGGCTCATTCCTTCCGATGTCATGGCGGAGCTGCGTGCCGACGCCGCCGCGCGTCTGGAGCGGCCCACAAGTCGCGCCGGGCTGATCGTCATCCTTGCCATCTGGCTTTGCTGCATCATCTTCGTCGGCATGGCATTCTTGAGAGCCAGCTAGACCAGACAGGAACCACTGCATGACGCGATATCGCCAGCCCCTTCTCTTCACCGCCGCCGCGCTGCTGCTTTCATCCGGCGGGATTAGCCACGCGGCGAGCTTCGATTGCGAGGCAAAGGAGCTGAAGCCGGACGAGAAGGCGATCTGCGACAACCGCGCGCTCAACGACGCCGACGTCAAGATGGTGACCACCTTCGACCTGTTGTCCGGCCTGCTTGCCATGGGCTCGCGCGGCACGATGCAGGACGAGCAGACGGCGTGGCTGAAGAAGCGCCAGGAGTGCACCGCCGACGTTGCCTGCATCCAGGCCGCCTATGACGAGCGGCTGAAGCAGCTGGCAGAAACCTACAAAAACATAAACCGGCCGCTTTGAGGCGACCGGTTTAATAGAGCGACTGACTTCTACCCCCGCAAGATTTGGACACCCAAATCTTGCGGGGGCAGCGTGATGATCGGCTCCCAAAGTAGGTTTACTGTTTTTTACGATGGCCAACGCGATTTCATCGCAGCAAGAATCTCGTCGAGAACCTGCGCCGCCTCGGCCTCATACTCGTCAATCATCTGCTTTAGATCGAAGGTGGGATGTGTCCTCTCCCTACTTTGTGCGTCGTACATTTCGTATTTAATGGAATTGTATGTGCCGAATCTGCGACTCATGAATGTTCGCTTCGGAGCTGGCAAACCAAACTTTAGCTTCGCAGGATGGCCTGCTAAGAGGTGCCTTTTGTCGCGGAGACGGCTCCAGGCGGACGCTTTGGTCGGTGAAGGATAGGCGTTGCCAACAACGGCAACGTGAAGTTCAGCGATCGCGTCCTGCTGAATTTGGATCGCTTGCATCACTCCCCAGAATTCGATGTAAGCGAACATTGCATCTGATGAGAATCCACGAGCCATGTGCGTATGCACCGCCTCAGCGGTGTCTTGTATCAGATACATGGCGGTATAGTAGGCGCCGTACGCATTCGCGTTTTCTGGCTTAAAGAAATACTGCGGTCCAGCCGATGAACTGTGAAACCGATTGTGGATATCGGTTCTGCCGGCCTGGAGTCTATTCACGCCGGCATCCTCCGGAAGTTGGCGAACTCGCTATCGAGTCCGCCATTTTCTGCCAAAACGTCAAGCCATCAGCTTCAAACAGTCTCAGCGATCGCCGAGATCGCGAACGGCGCCGCGGTCGGCGCTGGTTGCGAAGGCGGCGTAGGCCTTTAGCGCGGTCGTGACGTTGCGCTTGCGCTTTTCGGCCGGCTGCCAGCCCTTGGCATCCTGTTCGGCGCGGCGGGTTGCCAGTTCCTTGTCGTCGACGCGCAGGCTGATCGTGCGGTTCGGGATGTCGATATCGATCATGTCGCCTTCGCGCACGAGGCCGATGGTGCCGCCATTGGCCGCTTCCGGAGAGGCATGGCCGATCGACAGGCCCGAGGTGCCGCCGGAGAAGCGGCCGTCGGTGATCAGCGCGCAGGCCTTTCCGAGGCCCTTCGACTTCAGGTAGCTCGTCGGATAGAGCATTTCCTGCATGCCCGGGCCGCCCTTCGGGCCTTCGTAGCGGATGACCACCACGTCGCCGGCGACGACTTCGTTGGACAAGATCGCCTTCACCGCTGCATCCTGGCTTTCATAGACCTTGGCCGGGCCGGAGAACTTCAGGATCGATTCGTCGACACCCGCCGTCTTCACGATGCAGCCGTCGAGCGCCAGGTTGCCCTTCAGGACGGCCAGACCGCCATCCTTGGAGAACGGATGCTGGGCATCGCGGATGACGCCGGTTTCGCGGTCGAGGTCGAGTTCTTCCCAACGCGAGCTCTGGCTGAAGGCGACCTGTGTCGGAACACCGCCGGGAGCGGCGCTGAAGAGATCGAAGGCGGCCTTGTTGTCGGTGACGGCCACATCCCACTGCGCCAGCGCTTCACGCATGGTCGGAGAGTGGACCGTCGGAAGATCGACGTTCAAGAGGCCGGCACGGTCGAGTTCGCCGAGAATGGCCATGATGCCGCCAGCGCGGTGAACGTCTTCCATGTGAACGTCGGCCTTGGCGGGCGCGACCTTCGACAGGCAGGGAACGCGACGCGACAGGCGATCGATATCGTCCATGGTGAAGTCGATCTCGCCCTCGTGGGCTGCCGCCAGGATGTGCAGGACGGTATTGGTCGAGCCGCCCATGGCAATGTCGAGCGCCATGGCATTTTCGAACGCGCCCTTGCTGGCGATCGTGCGCGGCAGAGCGGTCAGATCGTCCTGTTCGTAATAACGACGGGCAAGCTCGACGACGCGACGACCAGCTTCAAGGAAGAGTTCCTTGCGGTCGGAATGGGTTGCGAGTGTCGAGCCGTTTCCGGGTAATGACAGGCCTAGGGCTTCCGTCAGACAGTTCATCGAGTTTGCCGTGAACATGCCGGAGCAGGAACCGCAAGTCGGGCAAGCGGAGCGCTCGATGACGGCGACGTCTTCATCGCTGATCTTGTCGTCGGCGGCTGCGACCATGGCATCGACGAGGTCGAGCGCGACCTTCTTGCCGTTCAGCACCACCTTGCCGGCTTCCATCGGGCCGCCGGAGACGAAGACCGTGGGAATGTTGAGGCGCAGCGAGGCCATCAGCATGCCGGGGGTGATCTTGTCGCAGTTGGAGATGCAGACCATGGCGTCGGCGCAGTGGGCGTTGACCATGTATTCGACGCTGTCGGCGATCAGTTCGCGCGAAGGCAGCGAATAGAGCATGCCGTCATGGCCCATCGCGATACCGTCGTCGACAGCGATCGTGTTGAACTCCTTGGCGACACCGCCGGCCGCTTCGATCTCGCGCGCAACGAGCTGCCCGAGGTCCTTCAGGTGGACGTGACCCGGCACGAACTGGGTGAAGGAGTTGACCACCGCGATAATCGGCTTGCCGAAATCCGAATCCTTCATGCCCGTGGCGCGCCAAAGGCCGCGCGCACCCGCCATGTTGCGGCCGTGGGTCGTGGTTCTCGAACGATAAGCTGGCATTGGTGTTTCCTCACAACATCGGAAGTCTTGCGCGATACCGGGCGGATCTTGACGACACGCTCCTACTATCGCTGCTTTTTGGAATTGTCCTAATCCAAAGAGTATATGCTGTCACTACCGGGAAAGGCAAAAGCGGTACTCCTCGGTACGCCTCAGGCGCCCATCGACCATATACGTGGGCAGAACGCTGTTTGTTACAGGCGGAACCTATGTTTTCGCTACACGATAAGTTGGCTTCCCGGCCGGCCGCTTCAAGGCGTAAACAGTGATCCGAAACGAACCTGAATGCGTTGAAGGTTCAATGCCGAGCTAGGTTGCTCAGGAGGATACCATGCCCGTCTATCGTCCACCCAGGATCGCCTCTTCGGAGATCACGCCGCGCCAGACCTATCTCGATCGCCGCCAGTTTCTTGGGGCCGCCGCCATCGGCGCCGTCGGCCTATTGGGTGCCGGCACGGCCAGTGCGGCCGCGCTCTCGGCGGTCGACAGCAAGTACAAGGTCGACGAGAAGCTGACGCCGATCAAGGATGTGACCACCTACAATAACTTCTACGAGTTCGGCC
Source organism: Rhizobium sp. FG113 (assembly GCF_057809895.1). NCBI lineage: Bacteria > Pseudomonadati > Pseudomonadota > Alphaproteobacteria > Hyphomicrobiales > Rhizobiaceae > Rhizobium > Rhizobium sp. FG113. The sequence continues at coordinate 67,065 of NZ_JBMDKV010000004.1, forward strand.
TCGACAAGGGTGATCCCGCGGCGCTGTCCGGCGATTTCAAGCCCATGCCTTGGACGATCAAGGTCGACGGCATGGTCAACAAGCCGGGCACCTTCGATCTCGACGCGCTGATGAAGGAATTCCCGATCGAGAGCCGCACCTATCGCATGCGGTGCGTCGAGGCCTGGTCGATGGTGATTCCTTGGGATGGCTTTCCGCTGGCCTCGCTGCTCAGCAAGGTCGAGCCGCTCGGGAGCGCCAAGTATGTCGCCTTCGAGACCGTCGTGCGCCCGGAAGAGATGCCGGGGCAGAAGGGGATCTTCCAATCGCTTGACTGGCCCTATGTGGAAGGTTTGCGGCTCGACGAGGCCAACCACCCGCTGACGCTGCTTGCCGTCGGGCTTTATGGCGAGACGCTGCCCAACCAGAACGGCGCGCCGATCCGGCTGGTCGTTCCCTGGAAATATGGCTTCAAGGGCATCAAGTCGATCGTGCGGATCACGCTGACGGACAAGGAGCCCAAGAACACCTGGCAGGTCACCAATTCGCAGGAGTACGGCTTCTATGCCAACGTCAATCCAGCCGTCGATCATCCGCGCTGGAGCCAGGCGACCGAGCGGCGGATCGGCGAGAGCGGCTTCTTCGGCGCCAGCCGCCATCCGACGCTGCCGTTCAACGGCTATGGCGATGAGGTGGCGAGCCTCTATGCGGGCATGGACCTGAAGGCGAACTTCTGATGGCAACGCTCTCGTTCAGCCTGCCGAAGCGATGGCATTCGGCCTCCGTCTGGCTGCTCTACGTCGTCGGACTGCTGCCGGCCGCCTGGACCTTCTATCTCGGCGCCACCGACCAGCTGGGCGCCGATCCGGTCAAGACGTTCGAGCTGTTCCTCGGGCTGTGGGCCATCCGCTTCCTGGTGCTGACGCTCGCCGTCTCCCCTGCCCGCGATCTGCTCGGCTGGAACTATCTGCGCTATCGCCGCGCGCTGGGACTTCTCGCTTTTTACTACGTGGCCATGCACTTCGCCGTCTACATGCTGCTCGATCAGGCGCTCGACGTGTCTGCTGTCCTCGACGATGTGATGAAGCGGCCCTTCATCATGTTCGGCATGGCTGGCCTTGTGCTGCTCGTGCCGCTGGCTGTCACTTCCAACAACCTGTCGATCCGAAAGCTCGGATCGAAGTGGATCTGGCTGCACAAGCTGATCTACATCATCGCAGCCTGTGGCGCGGTGCACTTCGCGCTGTCGACGAAGCTTCTGGATCTCGAGCAGTATATCTATGTCGGCCTGATTATCCTGATGATCCTCTACCGGTCATGGCGACCGATCGCGCGGAGCAGGAAGCGTAGCCGAAACGGGCAAGGCGGCAGAACGCGTCCTGCCCAAGCTGCAGGCTGAGCTCTTGTTAGAAACCGTGAGGGCTGACAGACTGCCCGCATGGAAGCCGCGTCGCCACTATACATCTACCGTGACCCACATTTCGCCCCGGCAGGGGACACAGTCGTTGCCGCAGCGCCGCTTGACGTCGTCGTAGACGCCTACGGCGGCGGCGGGCTCGTTGGTGAGGCTGGCCTAAGCGCGGTCTTTGGCAGCGCGATCGTCCTCAAGGACGACATCACCGGGGCCCGTTTTCTCGGAGTATGGGGAAAGCGCAATGCCGCGCGTTTCAAGGCGGCGCTAGAGGCGCAGGGTGATGTTGAGGTCATAGACGGCGCACCAGCGGCGCGGCTTCAGCATTTCAGCAAGACTGGCGAGCGGCCGAAGCGCACCCGGTGACAAATCAATACCACAAACGAAAACAGCCGGGCTTTTCAGCCCGGCTGTTCTGCTTCCGGCGAACCGGAAAATATTAAGCGGCTTCAGCAGCAGCTGCTTCGGCTTCAACGCGAGCCTTGTCGGCTGCGCCCTTGGCGAAGGTGTCGCGGTCAACGAATTCGATGACCGCGAGAGCGGCGTTGTCGCCCTGGCGGAAGCCAGCCTTCATGATACGCAGGTAACCGCCGTTGCGGGTTGCGTAGCGCGAAGCGATCGTGTCGAAGAGCTTCGAAACGACAGCGGCGTCGCGGATCTGCGAGATCGCCTGACGACGAGCGTGCAGGTCGCCGCGCTTGCCGAGGGTTACGAGCTTTTCAACGATCGGACGGATTTCCTTTGCCTTCGGCAGGGTGGTCACGATCTGCTCATGGGTGATGAGCGAAGCCGCCATGTTGGCAAACATTGCCTTGCGGTGGCTAGCGGTTCTATTCAGCTTGCGGCCGGCTTTACCGTGGCGCATTGCTATTCTCCTTCACATGCAGGCATCTCGCCCGCCGTTTGATGGTTAGTATTGGTCTTCGTAACGCTTGGCGAGATCTTCGATGTTCTCAGGCGGCCATGCCGGCACTTCCATGCCGAGGTGCAGGCCCATGGAAGCGAGAACTTCCTTGATTTCGTTCAGCGACTTGCGACCAAAATTCGGCGTGCGGAGCATTTCTGCTTCGGTCTTCTGAATGAGGTCGCCGATGTAGACGATGTTGTCGTTCTTCAGGCAGTTTGCCGAGCGAACAGACAGTTCGAGTTCGTCCACCTTCTTGAGGAGCGCCGGGTTGAAAGCGAGTTCGGTGACTGCTTCTTCTTCGGTTTCCTTCTGCGGCTCGTCGAAGTTGACGAACACGCCAAGCTGATCCTGCAGGATGCGAGCCGCGAAAGCGACGGCATCTTCGCCGGAGATCGAACCATCGGTTTCGATGGTCATGTTCAGCTTGTCGTAGTCGAGAACCTGTCCTTCGCGGGTATTTTCAACCTTGTAGGACACCTTCTTGACCGGCGAATAAAGGCTGTCGACCGGGATGAGACCGATCGGAGCATCTTCCGCACGATTACGGTCGGCCGGAACGTAGCCCTTGCCGTTGTTGACGGTGAATTCCATACGGATTTCGGCGCCCTCGTCGAGCGTGCAGATCACATGCTCGGGGTTGAGGATTTCGATATCGCCGACCGTCTGGATGTCGCCAGCCGTTACAACGCCCGGACCCTGCTTACGCACGACCATGCGCTTTGCGTCGTCGCCATCCATCTTGATGGCGATTTCCTTGATGTTCAGGACGATGTCGGTGACATCTTCACGAACGCCAGGGATCGACGAGAATTCATGCAGCACGCCATCGATCTGCACGGCCGTCACTGCGGCACCGCGCAGCGAGGACAGCAGAACGCGGCGAAGCGCGTTGCCGAGGGTGAGGCCGAAACCGCGCTCCAGCGGCTCTGCTACGAGCGTCGCCTTGGTGCGCGAGCTCGAAGAGAACTCGACCTTGTTCGGCTTGATCAATTCCTGCCAGTTTTTCTGAATCATATTTTTGCCTTCCGTTCGTTGCCACCATCCAATCGTGACAACCGAGCTTGAGAAGCATCGGGAGCGAGGATCCGCTCACCAATGTTGTGAATGGCGATGATCAGACGCGACGCTTCTTGCGCGGGCGGCAACCATTGTGCGGGATCGGGGTCACGTCGCGGATGGACGTGATCATGAAACCAGCAGCCTGGAGGGCGCGCAGAGCGGATTCACGACCCGAACCCGGACCGCAAACTTCAACTTCCAGCGACTTCATGCCGTGTTCCTGAGCCTTCTTGGCGCAGTCTTCAGCAGCGATCTGAGCAGCGAACGGGGTCGACTTGCGCGAGCCCTTGAAGCCCTTGGCGCCAGCAGACGACCAGGCAATGGCGTTGCCCTGTGCGTCGGTGATCGTGATCATCGTGTTGTTGAAGGTCGAGTTGACGTGAGCGACGCCCGACGAAATGTTTTTACGTTCGCGACGGCGAACGCGTACGGCTTCCTTGGCCATTTTAATCCCTTTCTTGGATCTCTGCACCGCCGTAATACCAGCGGCTACACCGGAACGAGACCTTGCGGCCCTGCCCCAAACTCAAAAGAGGCCGGCGCAGACCGCCAGCCCCCTCACCTCCGGTTTCCCGGAAATTACTTCTTCTTACCAGCGATCGCCTTTGCCGGGCCCTTGCGGGTACGAGCATTGGTGTGCGTGCGCTGACCGCGGACCGGAAGGCCACGGCGATGACGCAGGCCGCGGTAGCAGCCGAGGTCCATCAGACGCTTGATGTTCATCGACGTCTCGCGACGCAGGTCACCTTCGACCTGGTAATCGCGGTCGATGGTTTCGCGGATCTGCAGGACTTCAGCGTCGGTGAGCTGATTCACGCGACGATCAGCAGGAATACCGACCTTCTCGATGATTTCCTGTGCGAATTTCGGACCGATCCCGTGAATGTACGTCAGCGCGATTACAACGCGCTTTGCGGTCGGGATGTTGACGCCAGCGATACGTGCCACGCCTATTCTCCTTGCGTTCCAGTTGCCATCCGGCAAGTGGTGTCTCGTTACACGGCCCTGAAAGGCCGCAATTACAATTCAGGTTCTCAACAAGTCAAAACGATCGAACCCGGAATTCCTATCGGAAGTCCGCGCCGATCGCATCAGATATCGCGAGTTGGCGCGGTGTTTAACGGAATCAGTGCTGAAAAGCAACCGCTCCCGCCAAGTTTTATTTCCAAAGCCTTACAGCTTCGAAAGTATGCCCTCGATCTCGCCGGTGACGTGATCGATGTCTGCCATGCCATCCACCGACTGCAACTTGCCCTTGGCATAGTAGTAGCCGATCAGCGGCGATGTTTCCTTGTAGTAAGCGCCGAGACGCGTCACGACGGTTTCGCGGTTGTCATCTGGACGACGCTTGAAGTGAGTCGAACCACAGCGGTCGCAGACCCCTTCCACCTTCGGCTTGACATTGGTGTCGTGATAGCCGGCACCACAATTCGCGCAGGTGTAGCGGCCCGAAACGCGGTCCGCCAGAATCTTGTCGTCCACCTGGATCTCGACGACCTTCGACAGTTCGAGACCCTTGCCCTTGAGCATGGCTTCCGTTGCATCGGCCTGAACCAGCGTACGCGGGAAACCATCGAGGATGAAGCCATTCTCGCAATCGGGCTGGTCGATACGCTCCGACACGATTGCGATGACGATGTCGTCAGAGACCAGCTTGCCAGCATCCATGACGGCCTTGGCGCGCTTGCCAACTTCGGTACTGGCCTGAACGGCGGCGCGAAGCATGTCACCCGTGGAAAGTTGCGGAATGCCGTACTTTTCCACGATCCGCTGAGCTTGAGTCCCCTTACCCGCGCCCGGCGGCCCCAAAAGTATAAGTCTCATCGACCCCTCTTTCCTCCACGCAACTTCGATTTCTTGATCAGGCCTTCGTACTGCTGCGCGATCAGGTGACCCTGAATCTGCGCGACCGTATCAAGAGTTACGCTAACGACAATCAAAAGCGAAGTGCCACCAAGGGATAATGGAATCCCTGTCTGCGACACGAGGATTTCTGGAAGAATGCAGACGAATACGAGGTAGATCGCGCCGATGACCGTGATGCGGGTCAGCACGTAATCGATGTACTCGGCGGTGCGCTCACCGGGACGGATGCCCGGGATGAAGCCGCCGTGCTTCTTCAGATTGTCGGCCGTGTCCTTCGGATTGAAGACGATGGCCGTATAGAAGAAGGCAAAGAAGGCGATCAGCAGACCGTAGAGGAGCATGTAGAGCGGCTGGCCATGGCCAAGAGCCGCGACGATGGAGGTCACCCAAGTCGGCATGTTGGTGGTGCTGGCGAAGCCCGCAATCGTTGCCGGCAGGAGCAGCAGCGAGGACGAAAAGATCGCCGGGATAACGCCCGAGGTGTTGAGCTTCAGCGGCAGGTGCGAGGTATCGCCCTGGAACATGCGGTTGCCCACCTGGCGCTTCGGATACTGGATCAGAAGGCGGCGCTGGGCGCGTTCAACGAAGACGATGATCGCGATGACGGCGATCGCAACGACGATGACCAGCAGGATAAGGCTCGTCGACAGCGCGCCTGTGCGGCCGAGTTCGAGCGTACCGGCGAGAGCCGAAGGCAGGCCAGCTGCGATGCCGGCGAAGATGATGAGCGAGATGCCGTTACCGATACCGCGCGAGGTGATCTGCTCGCCGAGCCACATCAGGAACATCGTGCCGCCGAGCAGCGTGATGACGGTGGAGACGCGGAAGAAGATGCCCGGATCGACAACGAGCCCCTGCCCGCTCTCAAGACCAATGGCAATGCCATAAGCCTGCAGCGTGCCGAGAAGGACCGTGCCGTAGCGGGTGTACTGGTTGATGATCTTGCGACCCTGCTCGCCTTCCTTCTTCAGGTTTTCGAGCGCAGGCACGACCGAGGTCATCAGCTGCACGATAATCGAAGCGGAAATGTAGGGCATGATGCCGAGCGCGAAGATCGCCATGCGCTGTACGGCGCCACCCGAGAACATGTTGAAGAGGCCGAGAATGCCGCCTGCCTGACCCTGGAAGGCCTGTGCATAGGCCTGCGGGTTGAGGCCGGGAAGCGGAATGTGCGTTCCCAACCGATAGACGAGGAGAGCTGCCAGTGTAAACCACAGGCGCTTCTTGAGATCCTCGGCTTTGGCGAAGGTCGAGAAATTGAGGTTGGAAGCCAACTGTTCCGCTGCAGACGCCATGCGTATCTCCGCGCTACCGGTTTCGGGCTCTGACCAAGCGAAAGGCAGAACGCCGGATCGGCATTTCTGAATTATTCAAAAGCGGGCTTCGGACGGATTGCGGGCGCAACCTATGCCTCACCCTGTTGTTCGTCTAACCTGTCTTGACGCACGTGCATCCGACCGGTTTTTGTGAGGCTCACATATGGGAGCAAAACCGCCCGGTGTGAAGCACCCCGGGCGGTTTATCATAGATTAAATTATTCTGCAGCTGCGGCAGAAAGAAGCGTGACGGAACCGCCAGCCTTTTCGATCTTTTCGACTGCCGGCTTGGAAGCGCTAGCAACTTCGAACTTGACCTTTGCCTTCAGCTCGCCGTCGGCGAGAACGCGAACGCCGTCCTTGACGCGACGGATAACGCCGGCAGCCTTGAGAGCTGCTGCATCAACCGTGGACTTGGCGTCGAGCTTGCCAGCGTCGATAGCAGCCTGAACACGCTCCAGGGACACGACAACGAAGTCGGCCTTGAAGATGTTGTTGAAGCCGCGCTTCGGCAGGCGACGGTAGATTGGCATCTGACCGCCTTCGAAGCCGTTGATGGCTACGCCCGAACGGGACTTCTGACCCTTGACACCGCGACCACCGGTCTTGCCGGAGCCCGAACCGATACCGCGGCCGAGGCGCTTGCGGCTATGGGTCGAACCTTCGTTGTCTTTGATTTCATTGAGTTTCATAGCGAATACTCCCTGCTTACTTCTCGTCGACGATGCGAACGAGATGCTGGACAGCACGGATCATGCCACGAACGGAAGGGGTATCTTCCAGCGTGCGACGACGGTGCATCTTGTTCAGCCCGAGACCGATCAGCGTGCGCTGCTGGACATCCGGACGGCGAATCGGGCTGCCGATCTGCTCGACGGTAACCGTCTTTGCTTCGGTCTTCTTTGTAGCCTTGGCCATGGATCAGCTCCTCTTATTCTTCAGAAGCGTTACCGGAAGCGGCACGGCGAGCCTGGAGCGTTGCATACTTGATGCCGCGCTGTGCTGCGATGTCCTTCGGGTGAACCTGGTGCTTCAGAGCGTCGAAGGTAGCGCGAACCATGTTGTATGGGTTCGAGGAACCGGTCGACTTGGCGACGACGTCGTGAACGCCGAGCGTTTCGAAAACAGCGCGCATCGGACCACCGGCGATGATACCGGTACCGACCTTGGCCGAACGAAGCAGAACCTTGCCGGCGCCGTGGCGGCCGTGAACGTCGTGATGCAGCGTACGGCCGTCACGCAGCGGTACGAAGATCAGTTCGCGCTTGGCAGCTTCAGTTGCCTTGCGGATTGCTTCCGGCACTTCACGTGCCTTGCCGTGACCAAAGCCAACGCGGCCCTTCTGGTCACCGACGACGACGAGGGCTGCGAAACCGAAACGACGGCCGCCCTTGACGACCTTGGCGACGCGGTTGATCGCGACCAGCTTGTCGACGAATTCGCTATCGCGCTCTTCGCGGTTCTGGCGATCGTCGCGCGAACCTTTTCTTTCCTGTGCCATTGTCCTTTTCCTTTTTCTTTTGCGGGTGGAACGGCAGACAACACGAGGACCGCAGCAGCCTCCCCTATCGAGGAGCGTTTGCGGTCCGGTTAAAATCCGGCCGGAGCTTAGAGCTTCGGCCGGAAATTCATTAGAAGGTCAGACCGCCTTCGCGGGCTGCATCTGCTAGGGCCTTGATACGGCCGTGATAGATGAAGGCGCCACGGTCGAATACGACTTCCTTGACACCAGCCTTGGAGGCGCGCTCGGCGACGAGCTTGCCAACGGCGGCAGCTGCCGCGGTGTCAGCACCGGTCTTCAGAGAACCGCGCAGGTCCTTATCGAGCGTCGAGGCAGCCGCGAGGGTCTTGCCGGCAACATCGTCGATAACCTGAACGTAGATGTTCTTCGAGGAGCGATGAACCGACAGGCGCGGACGGCCATTGGCCACCGACTTGAGATGACGGCGCACGCGGTTGGCACGACGTGCAAGTGCTTCTTTCCTGCTAGCCATTTCGCGTGATCCTTACTTCTTCTTGCCTTCTTTGCGAACGATACGTTCGCCGGCATACTTGACGCCCTTGCCCTTGTAAGGCTCAGGACCGCGGTATTCGCGGATTTCAGCGGCAACCTGGCCGACCTGCTGCTTATTGATGCCAGTGACAACAATTTCAGTAGGCTTCGGCACAGCGATCGTGATGCCGACCGGCGGCTCATAAACCACGTCGTGGCTGAAACCGAGAGCGAGCTGCAGGTTCTTACCCTGAAGCGACGCGCGGTAACCGACGCCGTTGATTTCGAGCTTGCGCTCGTAGCCGTCCTTAACACCCGTGAAGATGTTCTCGATCATCGTGCGGGACATGCCCCACTTCGAACGAGCATCCTTCGACTGCGTGAGCGGCGTCACGACAACCGCATTGTTTTCGAGCTTAACGCCGACTTCGTCGTTTGCGACGAAGAACAGCTCGCCCTTCGGGCCCTTTGCAGTAACCTTCTGGCCTTCGACCGTAGCCGTAATCCCAGCAGGAATCTGAACGGGCTTCTTACCGATACGAGACATTTTTATATCCTGTCTGTTCGCTATGGAGATCGATGCTCGGTATTAGAATACCGAGCAAAGAACCTCGCCACCAACGTTCTGTTCGCGAGCCTGGTGATCAGCCATCACACCCTTCGGAGTCGAAAGGATGGTGATGCCGAGACCGTTCGCGACCTGCGGAATGGACTTGACCGAGACATAAACCCGGCGGCCCGGCTTGGACACACGGCCGATCTCACGGATCACCGATGCGCCTTCGTAGTACTTCAGCTCGATGTTGATTTCAGACTTGCCATTGCCGAAATCGACAAGAGCGTAGCCACGGATGTAGCCTTCAGCCTGGAGAACATCGAGAACACGTGCACGGAGCTTCGAAGCAGGCGTCGAGACCGACGACTTGCGGCGGGAAGCGCCGTTACGGATGCGGGTGAGCATATCGCCCAACGGATCAGTCATTGTCATCTAACCTGCTCCTTACCAGCTGGACTTGACGATGCCCGGCACCTTGCCGAGATTGCCGAGTTCACGCAGCGCGATACGCGACATGCGCAGTTTGCGGTAGTATGCGCGCGGACGGCCCGATACTTCACAACGGTTGCGAATACGGGTCTTCGATCCATCGCGCGGCAGGGATGCCAGCTTGATCGAGGCCTTGAACCGGTCTTCGATCGGAAGAGCCTGGTTCATGATGATCGCCTTCAACTCGGCGCGCTTAGCGGCCTGGTTGGCGACCGTAATACGGCGGCGCTTGTTCTTTTCAACTGCGCTGGTCTTCGCCATGTGTGGTTCCTTTTCTACGCTCGTCGTTACGGTTACTGACGGAACGGGAAGTTGAACTCTGTGAGCAGAGCCCGTGCTTCGTCGTCCTTGGTGGCCGTCGTGCAAACGATGATGTCCATGCCCCACATCTGATCAACCTTATCGTAGTTGATCTCAGGGAACACAATGTGCTCCTTGATGCCCATGGCGAAGTTGCCACGGCCGTCAAAGCTCTTCGGGTTCAGGCCGCGGAAGTCGCGAACGCGCGGAAGCGCGATGTTCACGAGACGGTCCAGGAACTCGTACATGCGAGCGCCGCGCAGGGTAACCTTTGCGCCGATCGGCATATCTTCGCGGACCTTGAAGCCAGCGATGGAGTTGCGTGCACGGGTGATGACCGGCTTCTGACCAGCGATAGCGGCCAGGTCAGCTGCAGCAACAGTCGGCTTCTTCGAATCAGCCGTTGCTTCACCAACACCCATGTTGATTACGATCTTGTCGAGCTTCGGAATCATCATCTCGTTGGCGTAGGAGAACTTCTCCTGCATCGCCGCACGGATGCGCTCGACATATTCCTTCTTGAGCCGCGGCTCGTACTTTGCCTGAGCCATCAGATCACCTCACCGGAACGCTTGGCCACACGGACCTTCTTGCCGTCAACAACCTTGAAACCAACGCGGGTCGGCTTGCCGTCCTTGTCGATGATCGAGACGTTGGACAAGTGAACCGAGGCTTCCTTGCTGATGATGCCGGCTTCCTGGGTCTGCGTCTGGCGCTGGTGGCGCTTCACGACGTTGACGCCACGGACTACGGCGCGATCTTCCTTGGGCAGAACCTGAAGGACTTCGCCAGTGCGGCCCTTGTCCTTGCCTGCGAGCATGACGACCGTGTCGCCCTTACGAATCTTTTGCATCGTTCGTGCTCCTTACAGAACTTCTGGAGCGAGCGAGATGATCTTCATGTGGTTCTTGGCGCGAAGTTCGCGCGGAACCGGTCCGAAGATACGGGTGCCGATCGGCTCTTTCTTGTTGTCGATGAGGACTGCTGCATTGGTGTCGAAGCGGATGATGGAACCATCTACGCGACGGATTTCCTTGGCGGTGCGAACGACAACCGCCTTCATCACGTCACCCTTCTTCACGCGGCCGCGCGGAATAGCTTCCTTGATCGAAACGACGATAACGTCGCCGATCGAGGCATACTTGCGCTTAGAACCGCCCAGCACCTTGATGCACATGACACGACGTGCGCCGGAATTATCCGCCACGTCGAGGTTTGTTTGCATCTGAATCATATCAGGTCGCCTTCTTGTGTTTACCGGAATGGTTGGGCTGTCGCCCCCTACCCCGGCATATGAAAATTGTCAGCCGGCCGCTTGCCACGAGAGCAGGCGAAAACACGGCAATAGCTTGACTAGCGCGGGATCGATCGTGCCAGGGTGGTTTCCCAAACGGGACCTTCCGTGCGCTCAAAGCAAAAGAACGCTCGACGAACGAGCGTTCTGACGCTGCTTCATACAGAAATTTCCGCGAGACGCAAGGCCTCGCGAGAAATTCTTACTTTGCCTGGCCGGAAATGACCGTCCAGCACTTGTCCTTGGAGATCGGCGCGCATTCCTCGATGGATACGGTATCGCCAATCTTGTACTGATTGTTTTCGTCGTGGGCCTTGTACTTCTTGGAACGACGAACGGTCTTCTGCATCAGCGGATGAGCGAAACGACGCTCAACGCGGACAACTACAGTCTTCTCGTTCTTGTCGCCAACGACGACGCCCTGCAGGATGCGCTTCGGCATATTCTTAGGCCTTTGCTTCTGCCGCCTTCTGGCGGGCAATGGTTTTCACGCGGGCGATGTCCTTGCGAACTTCGTTGACGCGGGAGGACTTTTCGAGCTGACCGGTGGCCTTCTGGAAGCGCAGGTTGAACTGCTCCTTCTTCAGGTCGGCGAGCTTGTCCTTGAGCTGATCGGCCGTCAGGCCGCGAACTTCTTCGGCTTTCATGTGCCTTGCTCCTTACTCTGCAATGCGCTGTACGAAGCGCGTCTTGACCGAGAGCTTGGCAGAGCCGAGGCGAAGCGCTTCGCGAGCGATTTCTTCGCTGACGCCGTCGATCTCGAACATCATGCGGCCTGGCTTGACCTTGCATGCCCAATATTCAACAGAGCCCTTACCCTTACCCATACGGACTTCGGTCGGCTTTGCGGTTACCGGAACATCCGGGAACACGCGGATCCATACACGGCCAGCACGTTTCATGTAGCGCGTGATCGCGCGGCGGGCCGCTTCGATCTCGCGTGCATTTACGCGGTTTGGCTCCTGAGCCTTAAGGCCGAATTCACCGAAGGCGAGGTCGGAACCACCCTTGGCGACGCCCTTGATGCGGCCCTTAAATTGCTTGCGGTACTTGGTACGCTTTGGCTGCAACATTTTCTTATTCTCCGAACTTATCTGCCACCAACGCTATTAAGCGTTGTCGCGGCGACGATCGCGGTCACGGCTAGCCGGACCCTGAGCATCACCCTCGAGTGCGCGGCGCTCGGAGGCCATCGGATCGTGCTCAAGGATTTCGCCCTTGAAGATCCAAACCTTGATGCCGCAGATACCGAAAGCGGTTTCCGCTTCGGCTGTGCCGTAGTCGATGTCAGCGCGCAGCGTATGCAGCGGCACGCGACCTTCGCGGTACCATTCCGTACGAGCGATTTCAGCACCGCCGAGACGGCCCGCGCAGGTGATCTTGATGCCTTCGGCGCCAAGACGCATTGCGGACTGAACGGCGCGCTTCATGGCGCGACGGAAAGCAACACGACGTTCGAGCTGCTGAGCGATCGACTGAGCGACCAGAACAGCGTCGACTTCCGGCTTGCGAACTTCAACGATGTTGAGGTGCGTTTCGGAGTTCGTCATGTCCGACAGCTTCTTGCGGAGCTTGTCGATGTCTGCGCCCTTCTTGCCGATGATCAGGCCCGGACGAGCCGAGTGGATCGTGACGCGGCACTTCTTGTGCGGACGCTCGATAACCACCTTGGAGATACCAGCCTGCTTCAGTTCGCTCATGACGAACTTGCGCATCTTCAGGTCTTCGTGCAGCAGCTGACCGTATTCGGCATTGTCCGCGAACCAGCGGCTATCCCAGGTACGGTTGATGCCAAGACGGAAACCAATTGGATTGATTTTCTGACCCATTATGCGGCCTCCTCGGTGGCGGCTTCAACTTCGCGAACAACGATCGTGAGGTGCGCAAAGGGCTTTTCGATGCGCGATGCACGACCACGGCCACGAGCGTGGAAACGCTTCATGACGATCGACTTGCCGACGTAAGCTTCCGCTACGACCAGCGAGTCAACGTCGAGATCATGGTTGTTCTCGGCGTTTGCGATCGCAGATTCGAGCGTCTTCTTGACGGCGCCTGCGATGCGCTTGCGGGAGAATTCCAGCTCAGCGAGTGCGCGCTCGACCTTCTTGCCGCGGATAGCCGCGGCAACCAGGTTGAGCTTCTGTGGGCTGACGCGGAGCGTGCGGGCGACTGCTTGCGCCTCGTTGTCCTTCAGCCGGCGTTCGGCTTTTGCCTTGCCCATCGTTACTTCCTCTTTGCCTTCTTGTCCGCACCGTGACCGTAGTAGGTCCGGGTCGGAGAGAATTCACCGAATTTGTGACCGACCATGTCTTCATTGACGTTGACCGGAATATGCTTGCTGCCGTTGTAGACGCCGAAGGTGAGACCGACGAACTGGGGCAGGATCGTGGAGCGACGGCTCCAGATCTTGATTACTTCTGCACGTCCGCCTTCACGAACCTTCTCAGCCTTCTTGAGAAGATAGCCGTCAACGAACGGACCTTTCCATACTGAACGAGCCATTGGAGACTTCCTCTCTTACTTCTTACGCTGATGACGCGAGCGCATGATCATCTTGTCGGTCGACTTGTTCGACCGGGTGCGCTTGCCCTTGGTCGGCTTACCCCAAGGGGTAACCGGATGACGACCACCAGAAGTGCGGCCTTCACCACCACCGTGCGGGTGGTCGACAGGGTTCATGACAACACCGCGGTTATGCGGACGCTTGCCGCGCCATACGGTACGACCGGCCTTGCCGTCGTTGATGTTGGCGTGGTCAGGGTTCGAAACCGCACCGATCGAAGCAAGGCAGGAGCCCGGCACGAGGCGCTGTTCGCCAGAGTTCAGACGAAGGATCGCGAGACCCGCGTCGCGGCCTACGAGCTGTGCGTAGGAACCAGCGGAGCGAGCGATCTGACCGCCCTTGCCCGGCTTCATTTCCACGTTGTGGATGATGGAGCCAACCGGGATGTACTGCAGGGGCATGGTGTTGCCCGGCTTTACGTCCACAGCCTTTTCAGAGGCGATGACCTTGTCGCCGGCAGCAAGGCGCTGCGGAGCGATGATGTAGGCCTGTTCGCCGTCGGCGTAGGAGATGAGCGCGATGAACGCGGTACGGTTCGGGTCGTATTCGATACGCTCTACCGTGCCTTCAACTTCGAACTTGCGACGCTTGAAGTCGATCAGACGATACGTACGCTTGTGACCGCCGCCGATGAAGCGAGCCGTGATGCGACCGAGGTTGTTACGACCGCCGCTCTTGGTCAGACCCTGCGTCAGCGCCTTGACCGGCTTGCCCTTGTAGAGCGAAGAGCGGTCGACGATGACCAGCTGACGCTGGCTCGGGGTCGTAGGATTGAATGTTTTCAATGCCATGTTTTTATTCCTCAGAGACCGGTGGAGACGTCGATCGTCTGGCCTTCAGCCAAAGTCACGATTGCCTTCTTCACGTCCTTCTGCTTGCCGACAAAACCGCGGAAACGACGGGTCTTGCCCTTGCGGAGCAGAGTGTTGACGGCCGTGACCTTGACGCCGAAGAGCGCCTCGACTGCAGCCTTGATTTCCGGCTTCGACGCCGTCTTAGCGACGTTGAAAACAACCTGGTTGTTTTCCGATACCAGAGTGGACTTTTCGGTGATCGACGGCGAGACGATCACATCATAGTGGCGAAGATCGGTCACTTGAAACGCTCCTCTAGAGCTTCAACGGCAGCCTTGGAAAGCACGAGCTTGCCACGGCGCACGATGTCATAAACGTTGATGCCCTGGATCGGCAGAACATCGATGTTCGGGATGTTCTTGGCTGCGAGCTTGAAGTTGCCATCAAGTTCGGCGCCGCCGATGAAGAGAGCGTTGGTCAGGCCGAGCGTTGCAAAGGTCGAAGCCAGTGCCTTGGTCTTTGCTTCAGCAGCAACCAGGTTGTCGATGATGATGACATCATCGGACTTCAGCTTTGCCGACAGAGCCAGACGCAGGCCGAGAGCGCGAACCTTCTTCGGAAGGTCGTGTTCGTGGCTGCGAGCAACCGGGCCGTGAGCCTTACCACCGCCGCGGAACTGCGGAGCACGAGCCGAATGGTGACGAGCGCGGCCCGTACCCTTCTGCTTGTACATCTTGGCGCCGGTGCGCCATACGTCGGCGCGGCCCTTAGCCTGGTGAGTGCCCTGCTGCTTCTTGGCAAGCTGCCAGCGGATTACGCGGGCGAGAATGTCTTCGCGGGGCTCGAGACCGAAAATCGCGTCAGAAAGAGAAACCTTCCCTGCGTCTTTTCCCTCGAGGGTCTTGACGTTGAATTCCATTGGTCTGGCTCCCTTACTTCGCGGCCGACTTGACGGCGTCGCGCACGATGATCCAGGCACCCTTGGAACCGGGTACTGCACCCTTGATCAGGATCAGACCACGATCTTCGTCGGTCGAAACCACTTCAAGGTTCTGAGTCGTTACGCGCGTCTGGCCCATGTGACCAGCCATCTTCTTGTTCTTGAAAACCTTGCCCGGGTCCTGGCGCGAGCCGGTCGAACCGTGCGAGCGGTGCGAAACCGACACACCGTGCGTGGCGCGCAGACCGCCGAAGCCGTGACGCTTCATGGCGCCGGCAAAGCCCTTACCAATCGTCGTGCCGGTGACATCGACGAGCTGACCGGTGGCGAAGTGGCCAGCCTTGAGCTCGGTGCCGACGTCAAGCAGGTTGTCTTCCGTGACACGGAATTCAGCGAGCTTGGCCTTCGGCTCGACGTTGGCAATAGCGAAATTGCCGCGCATCGCCTTGGACGTGTTCTTGACCTTCGCCGTACCAGCACCGAGCTGAACTGCGGCGTAGCCGTTCTTTTCTACTGTGCGCTGGGCTACGACCTGGCAGCCTTCCATACGCAATACTGTTACCGGAACATGTTCGCCGGCGTCGTTATAGACGCGGGTCATGCCGATCTTCTGTGCAATCACACCTGAACGCATCGGTTCAATCCTTCCAACTCAGCTCGAGCTAGGCTCAGAGCTTGATCTCAACATCGACACCAGCGGCGAGATCGAGCTTCATCAGCGCGTCTACCGTCTGCGGTGTCGGGTCAACGATGTCGAGGAGGCGCTTATGCGTGCGCATCTCGAACTGCTCGCGGCTCTTCTTGTCGATGTGTGGGGACCGGTTTACCGTAAACTTCTCGATGCGAGTCGGAAGCGGAACGGGGCCCCGGACGCTTGCGCCGGTGCGCTTCGCCGTCGACACGATCTCGCGCGTCGAAGCGTCGAGAATGCGGTGATCGAACGCCTTCAGGCGAATGCGGATATTTTGGCCGTTCATTCGACGTTATCCTTGTGTTTGTTACTTACGCGCCCTTGTTCAAGGCACGGGTTGTTTTCTTCCCTAAAGGCGGACCACCGGTTTCAAAGATCGAGAGGGACGTCGGAAACCGGCATCCCTATCCAGTCTTCAGGCCTTTCGGCCACCTTTATGTTAGCTTCAGTCTGCCGCCTCGAAAAAACGAAGCAGCGCGCAAACAGCGCTTGCGCGCCATGTGCCGTATTTCTTTGTAATAAGCAAGCGGCTAAAGCCACTTGCTTCATAATAATGTCATCGAAGCGGCCGTCTCTTTCGAGACGGCCGATCTCAATGATTACTCGATGATCGAGGCAACGATGCCTGCGCCGACGGTACGGCCGCCTTCGCGGATAGCGAAGCGCAGCTTTTCTTCCATCGCGATCGGAACGATCAGCTCAACAGCAACGGTGACGTTGTCGCCAGGCATAACCATTTCCGTGCCTTCCGGCAGAGAAACGATGCCGGTCACATCCGTCGTGCGGAAGTAGAACTGCGGACGGTAGTTGGTGAAGAACGGCGTATGACGGCCGCCTTCTTCCTTCGTCAGGATGTAGGCTTCAGCCATGAACTTCTTGTGCGGCTTGACAGAGCCCGGCTTGCACAGGATCTGACCACGCTCAACACCGTCACGGTTAACACCGCGAACCAGCGCGCCGATGTTGTCGCCAGCCTGGCCCTGATCGAGCAGCTTGCGGAACATTTCAACGCCGGTAACCGTCGTCTTCGAGGTGGCGCGGATGCCGACGATTTCGACTTCTTCACCAACCTTGACGATGCCGCGCTCGACGCGACCGGTCACAACCGTACCACGACCCGAGATCGAGAACACGTCTTCGATCGGCATCAGGAACGGCTGGTCGATCGGACGCTCAGGCGTCGGGATGTAGGCGTCGACAGCGGCCATCAGTTCGCGAACGGCGTCTTCGCCGATCTTCTTGTCCGAATCGTTGAGAGCGGCCAGAGCCGAACCCTTGACGACAGGAACGTCGTCGCCCGGGAAGTCGTAGGACGACAGAAGTTCGCGAACTTCCATCTCGACGAGCTCGAGCAGTTCCGCGTCGTCGACCTGGTCGACCTTGTTGAGGAACACGACCAGAGCCGGAACGCCAACCTGACGAGCAAGCAGGATGTGCTCGCGGGTCTGCGGCATCGGGCCGTCAGCAGCCGAGCAAACCAGGATCGCGCCGTCCATCTGTGCGGCACCGGTGATCATGTTCTTGACGTAGTCGGCGTGGCCGGGGCAATCAACGTGGGCATAGTGACGGTTGGCCGTCTCGTACTCGACGTGGGCCGTCGAGATGGTGATGCCGCGTGCCTTTTCTTCCGGAGCAGCGTCGATCTGGTCGTACGCCTTGAACTCGCCGAAATACTTGGTGATCGCTGCCGTCAGAGACGTCTTGCCGTGGTCAACGTGGCCGATCGTGCCGATGTTAACGTGCGGCTTGTTGCGCTCAAATTTGCTCTTTGCCATTTAGGCTCTCCATTCTTGCAAGTCCGCGAGGGACTTAATTCTTGTTATCGGTCAATTGGTATTCCGGTCACTTCTGACCGGAATACTTTGCCTGGATCTCGGTTGCGACGTTCGACGGGACCGGCGAGTAGTGATCGAAGGTCATCGTGTACTGTGCGCGGCCCTGCGACATGGAGCGCAGGTTGTCGACGTACTTGAACATGTTCGCCAGCGGAACGTTGGCGTTGATGACGATCGCGATGCCGCGCTGTTCCTGACCCTGGATCTGACCACGGCGGGAGTTCAGGTCACCGATGACGTCGCCGACGTAATCTTCCGGCGTTACGACTTCGACCTTCATCATCGGCTCGAGGAGCTGAGCGCCGGCCTTCTTGGCTGCTTCACGGAAGCAAGCACGCGAAGCGATTTCGAACGCCAAGACGGACGAGTCAACGTCGTGGAAGGCACCGTCAACGAGCGTCGCCTTGACGCCGAGCATTGGGAAGCCAGCCAGCGGACCGGAAGACAGAACGCTTTCGATACCCTTCTGAACGCCCGGGATGTATTCCTTCGGAACAGCACCGCCGACGATCTTGGATTCGAACTTGAAGTCGTCGCCTTCTGGGTTCGGTTCGAAGATGATCTTGACGCGCGCGAACTGACCGGTACCACCGGACTGCTTCTTGTGCGTGTAGTCTTCTTCGTGCTGACGCGTGATGGTTTCGCGGTAGGCAACCTGCGGAGCACCGACGGTTGCTTCAACCTTGAATTCGCGACGCATACGGTCAACGAGAATGTCGAGGTGAAGTTCGCCCATGCCGGCGATGATCGTCTGACCGGATTCCTGGTCAGTCTTCACGCGGAAGGACGGGTCTTCAGCAGCCAGACGGTTGAGCGCGAGGCCCATCTTTTCCTGGTCGCCCTTGGTCTTCGGCTCGATCGCGATCTGAATGACCGGCTCGGGGAATTCCATGCGCTCGAGGATAACCGGCTTCAGCGGATCGCAGAGCGTATCGCCAGTGGTGGTTTCCTTGAGACCGGCGAGAGCAACGATGTCGCCTGCGAAGGCTTCTTCGATGTCTTCACGCGAGTTCGAGTGCATCTGCAGCATGCGGCCGACGCGCTCGCGCTTGTCCTTGACCGTGTTCATGACCGACGCGCCCTTTTCGAGCTTGCCGGAGTAGATGCGAGCGAAGGTCAGCGACCCGACGAAGGGGTCGTTCATGATCTTGAACGCGAGCATGGAAAGCGGCTCGGCGTCGTCAGCATGACGTTCGATTTCGGCTTCGGTCTTGAAGTCGATGCCCTTGATCGCCGGAATGTCGAGCGGCGACGGCAGGTAGTCGACAACGGCGTCGAGCAGCGGCTGAACGCCCTTGTTCTTGAAGGCGGTGCCGCAGAACATCGGGTGGAACTTGACGTCGATCGTGCCGCGACGAACGAGCGCGCGGATCTGGTCGTTGTCGGGCATGGTGCCTTCGAGGTAGGCTTCCATCGCGGCTTCGTCGATCTCGACAACGGTCTCGATCAGCTTTTCGCGATATTCAGCAGCCTTTTCCTTCAGGTCATCAGGGATTTCGACGACGTCCCACTGAGCGCCGAGCGATTCGTCGCGCCAGATGAGTGCGTTCATCTCGATCAGGTCGACAACGCCCTTGAAGTCGGACTCTGCGCCGATCGGGAGCTGCATGACGACTGCGGTGGCGCCGAGACGGGTCTTGATCATTTCTACCGAGCGGTAGAAGTCAGCACCGGTCTTGTCCATCTTGTTGCAGAAGATCATACGCGGAACGTTGTACTTCTCAGCCTGACGCCAGACGGTTTCTGTCTGCGGCTCTACGCCTGCGTTGGCATCGAGAAGGGCAACAGCACCGTCGAGAACGCGCAGCGAACGTTCGACTTCGATGGTGAAGTCGACGTGGCCGGGAGTGTCGATGATGTTGAAGCGACGCATCTTGCCGTCGCGACCCTTCCAGAAGGTCGTGGTCGCAGCGGACGTGATCGTGATGCCACGCTCCTGCTCCTGCTCCATCCAGTCCATCGTGGCGGCGCCATCGTGCACTTCGCCGATCTTGTGCGACTTGCCGGTGTAGTAAAGGATACGCTCGGTCGTCGTCGTCTTGCCGGCGTCGATGTGCGCCATGATACCGAAATTACGGTAGTCTTCGATTTTATATTCGCGAGCCATAATGGACTGCCTTTCGGGAACCGTTCGGGATTACCAGCGATAATGCGAGAACGCACGGTTGGCATCAGCCATCTTGTGCGTGTCTTCGCGCTTCTTGACGGCGCTACCACGGTTGTTGGATGCATCGAGAAGTTCGCCGGAAAGGCGATCGACCATCGTCGTCTCATTGCGCTTGCGAGCGGCAGTGATCAGCCAGCGAATTGCGAGGGCCTGGCGACGCTCAGGGCGAACATCGACCGGAACCTGGTACGTAGCACCACCAACGCGGCGCGAACGGACTTCTACGTGCGGAGCAATGTTGTCGAGGGCGGCGTGGAAAACAACCAGCGGCTCCTGCTTCGACTTGTTCTGCACGGAGTCAAATGCGCCGTAAACAATGCTTTCAGCGACGGACTTCTTGCCGTCAAGCATGATTGCATTCATGAACTTGGTGACGATGAGATCGCCGAACTTGGGGTCCGGGTTGATCTCGCGCTTTTCTGCTCTGTGACGTCTGGACATACTTCTCGTCTCTTAACCGTTAAGGCGCTTTATCACGCGGAGGACCTCACGCAGCGCCGAATTTACAAAAAGTCCGAATTACTTCGGACGCTTCGCACCGTACTTGGAGCGGCGCTGCTTGCGGTTCTTGACACCCTGGGTATCGAGAACGCCGCGGATGATGTGGTAACGAACACCTGGCAAGTCCTTCACGCGGCCGCCACGGATCATGACGACAGAGTGTTCCTGCAGGTTGTGACCTTCGCCAGGAATGTAGCCGATGACTTCGAAGCCATTGGTCAGACGGATCTTGGCAACCTTACGGAGAGCCGAGTTCGGCTTCTTCGGGGTCGTGGTGTAGACGCGGGTGCAAACACCACGCTTCTGCGGGTTTTCCTGCAGAGCAGGAACCTTGTTACGCTTTACGTTTGGCTGGCGCGGCTTGCGGATCAGCTGGTTTACGGTAGGCATTCAACCATCCCTTACGTTTAAATCTCAAACCCTTGCGGGCGTAACTCACGCCGTCTCCGGCAAGATCACACGCCTGTCTCAATGCGCAAAACGTGGCCCGATCTGTTTTCGCAGATGGACCACAAAGAGCAGAGGACGCAAAAGAAATGCGTCATGCGTGCAGGCAACATATCTTCAACGTGCGTTTCGAACCTTGTTTGAGGTGATATCGAGGGCGTGTCGCCCCAGATGGCCATGCCTCACATGGGTTCCGATGGCGCGGGTACTACTGGTTTCCCGTCGTCTCGTCAAGGCTGTTAACAAATAATCTTCCCGAGAAGGCCTTGAAACGCGGCCTTTTGGCCCTCGCTTGGACCTTTTAGACAAAATCGCGTGCGGTGGCCAAGATAAACTTGGGCATTGCAGCGAAAGCGGCTAAGGAATCAGAGATTGCAGAGGCCAAGTGCCTGAAATGAGATTCAAATCTCGAATCGAAGGACAAAGAATGATTACCAGCCCGGACAACGACAACAACAACGAAGGCCCGATGGTCTTCATCATCATCGGCAAGGGTTATGAGACCGATGGCAGCGAAGGTGTCGATCTGCACATCATGCTGAAGGCGGCCGACGACGACAGCGCGGTTCGCGAGGCGCTGAACGCGTTGTCCGAGGAAGGTTTCATCGAGGCCGACCTCGACCAGATCGGCATGCTGACCGACATTCCGGAAGAAGAGCCGCACGCATCCGCCTACAAGGGCGCGGTCGAAGGCGAAGTCGCGATCATCCGCTTCAGCTGAGCCGAGATGATGGAGCCGGATGCGCTGAAAGTGCTCATCTATGCCACTTGGCGCGACCGGCTTCTCGTTTTCGATGAGCCGGACTTTCCCGACGTGCTCTGGCAGGTGCCGGGCGGAACCGTCGAGACCGGTGAAGATATCGCCGAAGCGGCGTTGCGGGAATTCTCCGAGGAAACCGGCCTGGCGCCATCAGCTCCCCTCACCCCGCTTGCCGTCCACGACTACCGGTTTGCGCTGAAGATCGGCGGTATCGCCTGGCACCGCCGGCACTATTTTCATGTCGAACTGAACGATCACCACCCGGAGACATGGCTACACCATGAGCTCACGCCATTCGGCGGCGGCGACCCGATCCAGTTTCGCTTCTTCTGGACCGATCTTGCGCAAGCGAAAGCCCGGCTGGGCTATGGCATGGAACACTGCCTGCCGATGATCGGCTGACCGCCGCGCCCTCCCCGCCCCTCACTTTTATATCCTGAAACGAAAAAACCGCCCGGATCGCTCCGGGCGGTTTTCAATTCTTGATATCCAGTCTTGCGACCCGGGCGCCGATTACTCGGCGGCCGGTGCGCTTTCGCCAGCCAGATCCTGAAGCATCGGGGTCGCGACATCGGCGCCCGTGCCCTTGCGGCGTTCTTCGAGGATCAGCTCGTCGCGCGAGGTCGCGATACGGCGGATCTGGGTCATGGTGCCACCGGTACCGGCCGGGATGAGGCGGCCGACGATGACGTTTTCCTTCAGACCCTGCAGGCCGTCGGTCTTGCCGGCGATCGCAGCTTCCGTCAGCACCTTCGTCGTTTCCTGGAAGGACGCGGCGGAGATGAAGGACGGCGTCTGCAGCGATGCCTTGGTGATACCGAGCAGAACCGGCTCGCCATAGGCAGGCTTCTTGCCCTGTTCGATCAGGCTGTCGTTGACGTCTTCGAGCTCGATACGGTCGACGTTGTCGCCGACGATATAGGTCGAGTCGCCTGCATCGGTGATTTCCACCTTCTGCAGCATCTGACGGACAATCACTTCGATGTGCTTGTCGTTGATGACAACGCCCTGCAGACGATAGACTTCCTGGATTTCGTTGACCAGGTACGAAGCCAGAGCTTCGACGCCCTTGATCGCCAGGATGTCGTGCGGCGCGGGGTTACCGTCGAGGATGTAGTCACCCTTTTCGATATAGTCACCTTCCATCAGATGGAACGGCTTGCCCTTCGGGATCAGGTACTCGACCGGCTCGACACCGTCTTCCGCCGGCTCGATGATGACGCGACGCTTGTTCTTGTAGTCGCGGCCGAGGCGGATCGTACCATCGATCTCAGCGATGATGGCGTGGTCCTTCGGACGACGAGCTTCGAACAGTTCGGCAACACGCGGCAGACCACCGGTGATGTCCTTGGTCTTGGCGCTTTCCAGCGGCGAACGTGCAAGCACGTCACCCTGGGAAACCTTCTGACCAGGCTCGACCGACAGGATCGCGTCAACCGACAGCTGGAAGCGGGCATCAGCACCGCGCGGCAGCTTCATGACGTTGCCGCTGGCATCCATGATGACGATCGACGGCTTGAGGTCAGAACCGCGCGGGGTCGAACGCCAGTCGATAACCTGACGCTTGGTGATACCCGTGGATTCGTCGGTCGCTTCGAGAACGGAGAGACCATCGACGACGTCTTCGAACTGAACGGTACCCGAGACTTCCGTCATCATCGGACGGGTGTACGGATCCCACTCGGCCAGACGCTGGCCGCGCTTGACCTTGTCGCCGTCATCGACGTGCAGCTTCGAACCGTAAGCGACGCGCTGCGAAGAGCGCTCGACGCCACGCTCGTCGAGAATGGTGACCGCCATGTTGCGGCCCATGGCGACGAGGACGTTCTCCGAGTTGCGCAGAACGTTGCGGTTCTTGATCTGGATCGTACCTTCATACGATGCTTCCAGGAACGACTGGTCGACCACGTTTGCCGTGCCACCAAGGTGGAACGTACGCATGGTGAGCTGCGTGCCCGGCTCGCCGATCGACTGAGCGGCGATGACGCCGACCGCTTCACCCATGTTTACAGGGGTACCGCGGGCAAGGTCACGACCGTAGCAGACCGAGCAGACGCCCGTCTGGACTTCGCAGGTCAGTGCGGAGCGGATACGGATCGACTGGATACCAGCCTTTTCGATCTCGATGACATCGGGCTCGAGGATCATCTTGCCGGCGTCGACGAGACGCTCGCCGGTAACCGGATGATCGATATCGTCAAGAGCCGTACGGCCGAGGATACGAACGCCGAGCGAAGCAACGACCTGACCGGCATCGACGATGGCGGTCATGGTGAGGCCCTTGTCGGTGCCGCAATCCACGAGGTTGACGATGCAATCCTGCGCGACGTCGACGAGACGACGGGTCAGGTAACCCGAGTTTGCCGTCTTCAGAGCGGTGTCTGCGAGACCCTTACGGGCACCGTGGGTCGAGTTGAAGTACTCGTTAACGGTCAGACCTTCCTTGAAGTTCGACGTGATCGGGGTCTCGATGATTTCACCCGACGGCTTGGCCATCAGGCCGCGCATGCCGCCCAGCTGGCGCATCTGGTTCGGAGAACCACGGGCACCCGAGTGCGACATCATGTAGATGGCGTTCATCTGCTTCTGACGACCCGTTTCCGGATCGAACTCGACGGCCTTAATGCGGGCCATCATGTCCTCGGCGACCTTTTCGGTTGCCTTGCCCCAAGCGTCAACGACCTTGTTGTACTTCTCGCCCTGAGTGATCAGGCCGTCGTTGTACTGCTGCTCGTATTCCTTGACCAGGTTTTCGGTGTCGCCGACGATCTTCGCCTTCGAGTCCGGGATAACCATGTCGTCCTTGCCGAACGAAATGCCGGCGCGGCAGGCGTGGGTGAAGCCGAGCTGCATGATGCGGTCGCAGAAAATGACCGTGTCCTTCTGGCCGCAATGACGGTAGACCGTGTCGATCATCTTGGAGATGTTCTTCTTGGTCATTTCCTGGTTGCAGATGTCGAAGGTCACCTTGCCGTTCTTCGGCAGAAGTTCGCCGATGAGCAGACGGCCAGGGGTCGTTTCATAGATCTTCGAGTAGGGCTTGCCATCCTCGTCGATCGACTTGAAGCGGCCGCGGATCTTCGAGTGCAGCGTCACGACCTTGTTTTCAAGCGCGTGATGCAGTTCGCCCAGATCGGAGAAGGCCATGCCTTCGCCCGGCTCGTTCTGGTTCATGATCGCGAGGTAGTACAGGCCGAGAACCATGTCCTGGGACGGAACGATGATCGGTGCACCGTTTGCAGGGTGCAGGATGTTGTTCGTCGACATCATCAGGACGCGGGCTTCGAGCTGGGCTTCGAGCGACAGCGGCACGTGAACGGCCATCTGGTCGCCGTCGAAGTCGGCGTTGAAGGCCGTGCAGACGAGCGGGTGCAGCTGGATGGCCTTGCCTTCGACCAGGATCGGTTCGAAGGCCTGGATGCCCAGGCGGTGCAGCGTCGGTGCGCGGTTCAGGAGAACCGGATGCTCGCGGATAACCTCGTCGAGGATATCCCAGACTTCCGGCTTTTCCTTTTCAACCAACTTCTTGGCCTGCTTGACGGTCGAGGAATAACCCTTGGCGTCGAGGCGGGCGTAGATGAACGGCTTGAACAGTTCGAGCGCCATCTTCTTCGGCAGGCCGCACTGGTGCAGCTTCAGTTCCGGACCGGTCACGATGACCGAACGGCCGGAATAGTCGACGCGCTTGCCGAGCAGGTTCTGACGGAAGCGGCCCTGCTTGCCCTTGAGCATGTCGGACAGCGACTTCAGCGGACGCTTGTTGGCGCCGGTGATGACGCGGCCACGGCGGCCGTTGTCGAACAGCGCGTCCACAGATTCCTGCAGCATGCGCTTTTCGTTGCGGATGATGATGCCCGGAGCGCGCAGTTCGATCAGGCGCTTCAGACGGTTGTTACGGTTGATGACGCGGCGGTACAGGTCGTTCAGGTCGGACGTCGCGAAACGGCCGCCATCGAGCGGAACCAGCGGGCGCAGGTCCGGCGGGATAACCGGGACGACCTTCATGATCATCCATTCCGGACGGTTGCCCGACTCCATGAAGTTCTCGACGATCTTCAGGCGCTTCATCAGCTTCTTCTGCTTGAGATCCGACGTGGTGTCGGCCAGATCCGAGCGCAGGTCGCCCGCGATCTTCTCAAGGTTCATCGATGCCAGCATTTCGAAGATGGCTTCAGCGCCGATCATGGCGGTGAACTGATCTTCGCCGTACTCATCGACAGCAAGCATGTATTCTTCTTCCGTCAGGAGCTGGTGCTCCTTGAGCGCGGTGAGGCCCGGCTCAGTGACGATGTAATGTTCGAAGTAGAGAACGCGCTCCACATCCTTCAGCGTCATGTCGAGCAACGTCGAGATGCGCGAAGGGAGCGACTTCAGGAACCAGATGTGGGCAACGGGAGCGGCGAGCTCGATGTGGCCCATGCGCTCACGGCGAACGCGCGACAGCGTAACTTCGACGCCGCACTTTTCGCAGATGATGCCCTTGTACTTCATGCGCTTGTACTTGCCGCACAAGCATTCGTAGTCCTTGATCGGTCCGAAGATGCGGGCGCAGAACAGACCATCGCGTTCAGGCTTGAACGTACGATAGTTGATCGTTTCCGGCTTCTTGATCTCACCATAAGACCAGGAGAGAATCTTCTCCGGAGACGCAATCGAGATCCGGATGGAATCGAAATTCTGCGCAGGCACCTGCGGATTGAAAAGATTCATGACCTCTTGGTTCATGCCTGTCTCCTTCATGGGCTGAAAGCCCTCAAACTGCGATGATCAGCGGCAAATCCCGGGCGCCGCACCATCGCGAAAAAACGACAATAACCGCAGAATGCGGCGAAATCGTCCCTTCCCGGCCAACACGTTACGGGGCCAGAGCTGGGACGGTGCGCGCTGCATAACAGCGCGCACCCTATCAGGTGGTTACTCGGCGGCGTCCGGCAACTGGCCGGTCTGCTGCTCGTCAACCTTCGAGTTCTCGAGCTCGACGGAAAGACCCAGAGAGCGCATTTCCTTGACGAGAACGTTGAAGCTTTCGGGAATACCCGCTTCGAACGTATCGTCGCCACGGACGATGGCTTCGTAGACCTTGGTACGGCCGGCGACGTCGTCGGACTTGACCGTGAGCATTTCCTGCAGCGTGTAAGCCGCACCGTATGCTTCCAGAGCCCAGACTTCCATTTCCCCGAAGCGCTGACCGCCGAACTGCGCCTTACCACCCAGCGGCTGCTGGGTAACGAGCGAGTAAGGACCGATCGAACGAGCGTGGATCTTGTCGTCAACCAAGTGGTTGAGCTTGATCATGTACATGTAGCCGACGGTGACCTTGCGGTCGAAGGGCTCGCCCGTGCGGCCGTCGTACAGAACCGACTGACCACTTTCGTGCAGACCTGCCTTCTTCAACATCGAGGCAACGTCAGGCTCATGCGCACCGTCGAAGACCGGCGTTGCGATGGAGACACCACGGCGGGACTGCTCGGCCAGCTTGACCAGCGCGTCGTCATCGAAGTGGGCGACTTCATCCTTGGCCTGCGAAGCGTAGACATCCGTCAGCTCCGTCTTCAGGTCGGTGATGTCCATCGTCTTGCGGTATTCGTCGAGCAGCTCGCCGATCTTCTTACCCATGCCGGCGCAAGCCCAGGCAAGGTGGGTTTCGAGGATCTGGCCGACGTTCATGCGCGAAGGCACGCCCAGCGGGTTCAAGCAGATGTCGACATGCGTGCCGTCTTCGAGGAACGGCATGTCTTCGACAGGCACGATACGCGAGACAACGCCCTTGTTACCGTGACGGCCGGCCATCTTGTCGCCCGGCTGGATCTTGCGCTTCACAGCGACGAAGACCTTGACCATCTTCATGACGCCAGGAGGCATTTCGTCGCCGCGCTGGACCTTCTCGACCTTGTCCATGAAGCGCTGTTCAAGGCGCGACTTGGATTCGTCGTACTGGCCACGCAGAGCTTCGAGCTCGGACTGAACCTTCTCGTCTTCGACGGCGAACATCCACCACTGCGAGCGGGGATATTCGGAGACGACGGCGTTGGCGAGCTCGGTGCCCTTCTTGAAGCCCTTCGGGCCTGCGATGGCAACCTGGCCACGCAGCATGTCGATCAGACGGCCGTAGACGTTACGGTCGAGGATCGCCTGCTCGTCGTCGCGGTCCTTTGCAAGACGCTCGATCTCTTCGCGCTCGATGGCCATCGCGCGCTCGTCCTTTTCAACGCCGTGGCGGTTGAAAACGCGAACTTCGACGATCGTGCCGTAGGTGCCCGGAGGCATGCGCATGGAGGTGTCGCGAACGTCGGACGCCTTTTCACCGAAGATGGCGCGCAGAAGCTTTTCTTCCGGCGTCATCGGGCTTTCGCCCTTCGGCGTGATCTTGCCGACGAGGATGTCGCCCGGCTGAACTTCAGCACCGATGTAGACGATACCGGCTTCGTCGAGGTTCTTCAGCGCTTCTTCCGAAACGTTCGGAATGTCGCGCGTGATTTCTTCCGGACCAAGCTTGGTGTCGCGGGCCATCACTTCGAATTCTTCGATGTGGATGGAGGTGAACACGTCGTCAGCGACGATGCGTTCCGACATCAGGATCGAGTCTTCGTAGTTGTAACCATTCCACGGCATGAACGCGACGAGCGCGTTGCGGCCGAGTGCCAGGTCGCCCAGGTCCGTCGACGGGCCGTCGGCGAGAATGTCGCCGCGGTTGATGACGTCACCGACGGTGACCAGCGGACGCTGGTTGACGCAGGTGTTCTGGTTCGAACGCTGGAACTTCTGCAGACGGTAGATATCAACACCGGACTTGCCGGCATCGAGGTCTTCCGTCGCGCGGATAACGATACGCGTCGCGTCAACCTGGTCGACCACACCGCCACGGCGAGCGCCGATGGCAGCGCCGGAGTCGCGAGCAACGATCGGCTCCATGCCGGTGCCGACGAACGGAGCTTCAGCGCGCAGCAGAGGCACGGCCTGACGCTGCATGTTCGAGCCCATGAGAGCGCGGTTGGCGTCGTCGTTTTCCAGGAACGGGATGAGAGCGGCTGCGACCGAAACGACCTGCTTCGGCGAAACGTCCATCAGGTTCATGCTATCGCGCGGAGCAAGCATAACTTCGCCGGCGTGACGGCAAACAACGAATTCGTCAACGAACGAACCATCGGAACCGAGTTCGGCGTTGGCCTGAGCGACGTAGTACTTCGCCTCTTCCATTGCGGAGAGGTAAAGAACGTCGTTCGTGACCTTGCCGTCAACGATGCGGCGGTACGGCGATTCAATGAAGCCGTACTTGTTGACGCGTGCGAAGGTAGCCAGCGAGTTGATCAGACCGATGTTCGGACCTTCCGGCGTTTCGATCGGGCAAATACGGCCGTAGTGGGTCGGGTGAACGTCGCGGACTTCGAAGCCTGCGCGCTCGCGGGTCAGACCACCCGGGCCAAGAGCCGAGAGACGACGCTTGTGGGTGATTTCCGAAAGCGGGTTCACCTGGTCCATGAACTGCGACAGCTGCGAGGAGCCGAAGAATTCGCGGACGGCAGCTGCTGCCGGCTTGGCGTTGATCAGGTCCTGCGGCATGACCGTGTCGATTTCGATCGAGGACATGCGTTCCTTGATCGCGCGCTCCATGCGGAGCAGGCCGAGACGGTACTGGTTTTCCATCAGTTCGCCGACGGAGCGAACACGACGGTTGCCGAGGTTGTCGATGTCGTCGATCTCGCCCTTGCCGTCACGCAGTTCGACCAGCATCTTGACCACGGCCAGGATGTCGTCCTTGCGCAGGACACGGACGGTGTCTTCGACTTCGAGGTCGAGACGCATGTTCATCTTGACGCGACCAACGGCCGACAGGTCGTAGCGCTCGGCGTCGAAGAACAGCGAGTTGAACATCGCTTCGGCCGATTCCATGGTCGGCGGTTCACCCGGACGCATGACGCGGTAGATGTCGAACAGAGCGTCCTGACGGTTCTCGTTCTTGTCGGCGTTCAGCGTGTTGCGGATGTAGGCGCCGACATTGATGTGGTCGATGCCGAGAACCGGGATCTCTTCGAAGCCATGCGACAGGATGACGGCGAGCGACTTCTCGTCGATTTCGTCGCCTGCCTCGAGGTAGATTTCACCCGTGGAGTAGTTGACGATGTCTTCAGCGAGGAAGTTGCCGTACAGGTCTTCGTCGGTCGCCTGCAGAGCCTTGAGGCCCTTCTCGGACAGCTGACGGAGCAGACGCGGGGTCAGCTTTTTGCCGCCTTCGACGACGACTTCGCCGGTGTCGGCGTCGATCATGTCGCTGATCGTCTTCGCACCCTTGAGGGTCTCAGGCGTAAACGGAATGCGCCAGCCCTTGCCGTCACGAACATAGTCGGACTTGGTATAGAAGGTCGACAGGATTTCTTCGCCGTCCATGCCGAGCGCCATCAGCAGCGACGTTACCGGCAGCTTGCGGCGACGGTCGATACGGGCGTAGACGATGTCCTTGGCGTCGAATTCGATATCGAGCCAGGAACCGCGATACGGGATGACGCGAGCGGCGAACAGCAGCTTGCCGGACGAGTGGCTCTTGCCCTTGTCGTGGTCGAAGAACACGCCCGGCGAACGGTGCATCTGAGACACGATAACGCGCTCGGTGCCGTTCACGATGAACGTACCGTTGTTTGTCATGAGCGGCATGTCGCCCATGTAAACCGACTGTTCCTTGATGTCCTTGATCGACTTCGCGCCCGTATCTTCATCGATATCGAACACGATCAGACGGAGAGTAACCTTCAGCGGCGCGGCGTAGGTCAGGTCGCGCTGGCGGCATTCATCGACGTCGAACTTCGGCGGCTCGAACTCGTAGGACACGAACTCCAGCATGGAAGCGCCGGAGAAATCCGTGATCGGGAATACGGACTTGAAAACCGACTGAAGGCCCTCGTCAGGGCGACCGCCCTTGGGCTCTTCAACCATCAAAAATTGGTCATAGGACGCCTTCTGAACCTCGATGAGGTTCGGCATTTCCGTGACTTCTGGGATCTTACCGAAAAACTTGCGTACGCGCCTACGACCATTGAACGAAAGGGTCTGAGCCATCGTCGCTCCTTCAAAATTGCATCCGGGCCTGCAACGGACGGGAACCGATGGCCAGTCGACCCCGTCAAGCAATGTGCGCTTCAAACTCGTCTCACTTCCCGAAATCACGAGGCCGGATTGCCTGCGCGTCTCGGTTCGAGACCATCCTCTTGAAGAACCCATTACCCAAAAGCCGTTTTCACGCGGCTTTTGGGTAATTCGTTCCGGGAAACGGCAAATGGGAGGCCGGAAATCCAGCCTCCCAGATGCAGTTCAAGATTACTTAACGTCGACCTTAGCGCCGGCGTCTTCAAGCTTCTTCTTGATGTCGGCAGCTTCAGCCTTGGAAACAGCTTCCTTGACAGCCTTCGGAGCGGCTTCAACGAGGTCCTTAGCTTCCTTCAGGCCGAGGCCCGTGATAGCGCGAACTTCCTTGATGACGTTGATCTTGTTAGCGCCGGCGTCAGCCAGGATAACGTCGAACTCGGTCTTTTCTTCTTCAGCAGCAGCCGGAGCAGCGCCACCGCCAGCAGCAGCAACTGCTACCGGAGCAGCAGCGGAAACGCCCCACTTTTCTTCGAGAAGCTTGGACAGTTCTGCAGCTTCCAGAACGGTCAGCGAGGAGAGGTCGTCTACGATCTTTGCGAGATCAGCCATTGTATCAATTCCTTATGTTCGGTTCGAACCGGTTGTTTATAAACAGCAAAAAACCGCCTTATGCGGCTTCGTCCTTCTTGGCGTAAGCCGAGAACACGCGAGCAAGCTGGCTTGCCGGTGCCTGAACAACGCCTGCGATGCGGGTAGCCGGAGTCTGGATCATGCCCAGCAGCTTCGCGCGCAGTTCGTCCAACGAAGGCAGGGTCGCGAGCGACTTGACTGCTTCTGCGTTGAGCGTCGTTGTCCCCATGGCGCCGCCCAAAACAACGATCTTATCGTTGGTCTTGGCGAAATCCACGACGACTTTCGGAGCGGTGATCGGGTCATTGCTGTACGCAATGAGCGTCTGACCGTTGAAGAGACCAGAGATCCCTTCCGCTTCCGTACCCTGAAGGGCGATTTTGGCCAGGCGGTTCTTCGCGACTTTGACGGTACCGCCAGCTGCGCGCATCTTGGAACGGAAGTCGTTCATCTGCGCGACTGTAGCACCAGCATAGTGGGCCACGACAACCGAGCCCGAAGCCTTGAAGACTTCGTTCAGTTCCGTGACGAATTCGCGTTTTTCCGCTCTTTCCACTGCCTATCTCCAGTAGATGAGACCGTGACCGGCCCCATCGGGTTGCCTTTGCCTCCTGAGATCACGAATGATCCCAAGCGACGCTTGAGGATCCTGTCCCCTCGCGCTCCGCGCCAGAAAGGCTAAGAGGCACAAGGCATCCAAGGTTCGAACCAAATCGATGAAGCGAAGCTTCAAAAATTCGGGCCTTACCCGTCTCATGCAGGCCAAGTGATTAAGGGAAAACCACCTGCAATCTCGGACAGGATTCCGGATTTCTCCGGAATATCCCGGCCCCTTGCGAGGCCGGAATCTGATGAGCCGGACTGACGCCCAGCGAAACTTTATTAAGCGGCCGTGACCGAAGCGACTTCGATCTTGACGCCCGGGCCCATGGTCGAAGAGATCGCTACGCGCTTGACGTAGTTACCCTTTGCGCCAGCCGGCTTTGCCTTGATGACGGCGTCAGCGAAAGCCTTGATGTTTTCTTCAAGAGCCTTGGCGTCGAACGAAGCCTTGCCGATGCCGGCGTGGACGATACCAGCCTTTTCGACGCGGAACTCGACAGCGCCGCCCTTGGAAGCCTTGACGGCGCCAGCGACGTCCATGGTGACGGTGCCAACCTTCGGGTTCGGCATCATGCCACGCGGGCCGAGAACCTTACCGAGGCGACCGACGAGCGGCATCATGTCCGGGGTCGCGATGCAGCGATCGAAGTCGATCTTGCCGCCCTGAACGATCTCGACGAGATCTTCAGCGCCGACAACGTCAGCACCAGCAGCCTTGGCTTCGTCAGCCTTGGCGCCACGTGCGAAGACGGCGACGCGAACGTCACGGCCCGTGCCGTTCGGCAGGTTGACAACGCCGCGGACCATCTGGTCAGCGTGGCGCGGGTCAACACCGAGGTTCATCGATACTTCGACGGTTTCGTCGAACTTGGCGACAGCCCGTTCCTTGACCATGCTGATAGCGAGGTCGAGAGCGTAGAGCTTCGTGGGATCAACACCTTCGTTGATCTTCTTGGTGCGCTTGCCTGCCATGGTCTTATCCTACCACTTCCAGGCCCATGGCGCGGGCAGAGCCCTCAATCATCGCCATTGCACCTTCGATATCAGCTGCGTTCAGGTCCTTCATCTTGGCTTCAGCGATCGTCTTGATCTGAGCCTTGGTGAGCTTGCCTGCGGTGGCGCCCTTACCAGGCGTCTTGGAACCGGACGTGATCTTCGCTTCCTTCTTCAGCCAGTAGCTGACCGGAGGCTGCTTCATGACGAAGGTGAAGGACTTGTCCTGGTAGTAGGTGATGACGACCGGGATCGGCATACCCTTTTCCATTTCCTGCGTAGCGGCGTT
The DNA here is from genome assembly GCF_057809895.1 of Rhizobium sp. FG113. Lineage (NCBI taxonomy): Bacteria > Pseudomonadati > Pseudomonadota > Alphaproteobacteria > Hyphomicrobiales > Rhizobiaceae > Rhizobium > Rhizobium sp. FG113. The sequence goes on from NZ_JBMDKV010000004.1 coordinate 100,526, forward strand.
GAACGCCTTGCAGAATTCCATGATGTTAATGCCACGCTGACCAAGCGCCGGGCCGATTGGCGGGGACGGGTTAGCCGATCCTGCCTTGACCTGAAGCTTGAGCTGGCCTGCAACTTTCTTAGCCATAACTCTCTGCCTTTCACTGACGGCCGGTTGCCCGACCAATAATGCCGGATCGCTCCGGCGGCTGCGGTTGCGTGGTTCGGATTTTAGGACCCGGCTAAGGTGCCCTCACCTTCCACGCGCTTTGCGGCTTTCGCCGCGGGGACATAAGCCGTTGCCGGCTTACATCCGAGCTCAGACCTTCTCGACCTGAGCGTATTCCAGTTCAACCGGCGTCGCGCGACCGAAGATCGACACTTCCACCTTCAGGCGCGAACGCTCTTCGTCCACATCCTGAACCGTGCCGTTGAACGATGCGAACGGACCGTCGGAAACGCGGACCTGCTCGCCGATCTCGAAGCTGACCGAAGACTTCGGACGCTCGACACCTTCCTGAACCTGACCGAGAATACGATCGGCTTCGGAGTCAGGGATCGGCACGGGCCGATTGTCGGAGCCCAGGAAGCCGGTCACCTTCGGCGTGTTCTTGATCAGGTGGTAGGCTTCATCGGTCAGGTTGGCGCGAACCATCACATAACCGGGGAAGAACTTGCGCTCGCTATCGACCTTGCGGCCGCGACGCACTTCAACCACCTTTTCAGTCGGGACGAGAATCTTCTCGAAGAGATGCTCAAGACCCTTCTGACGAGCCTTGTTCTCGATGTCTTCCGCGACCTTCTTTTCAAAATTCGAATACGCGTGGACGATATACCAACGTGCCGCCATCTTATATCTCCGCCCGATCAGTTGCCGATATTGAGCACGAAGCCCAGCAACCAGCCGATCAACTGGTCCGCGGCAAAAAAGAACAGCGCGGCAAAGACAACCATCACAAGTACCATGATCGTCGAGATCATCGTTTCACGGCGCGACGGCCAAGTAACTTTCAACGTTTCCGTGCGAACCTGCTGCAGAAACGTAAGCGGATTTGATTTGGATGCCATCGACTGCCCACGCAATTACGGCGCGTAAAGCTGATCAGATCAGCCCCACGCACCGCGTGTCTGTTGAACCCCTACATAAACACCGATTCCCCATTAGACAAGAGGGGAACCAAAGTTTAACGAAATTAGCCATGTACAAGCCTCTTGCGAAATGCTGCAGGTTGTCCGCGCTGTTCGTTCAAGGAAATGGCAGGGGCAGAGGGGCTCGAACCCACGGCCTGCGGTTTTGGAGACCGCCGCTCTACCAACTGAGCTATACCCCTTTACGCTTCCCGATCAGCCTGTTGGCGAAAGCCGCGACGCATTGTCGAGAAGCATGGCGCACCCTTTAAGACGCCGAGAGGCGATTGGCAAGTGCGTTTTTCACTTTTTCCCATTCCTCGCGTGCGGACCGAAACGCGTTCACAGCTTCACGTATCGGCGCCAGTCGTGCTCCTCGCGAAAGCCCAGCACTTCCCTGATCTTGTGGTTCGACAACAACCCCTCGAATTCGCCGATCTCGCGGGTGAAGCTGACGTTCGGATAGTAGCGCGCGGCGAGCTCCCGTGTGGGCGTATTGGCAGAGACGGTATCGTTGGCGGCGTTGAACACCTGGAAGCCGAGTCCGTCTTTCTCGATGCATAGATGGCAGATCTGGCCGAGATCGCGCGCGTCGATATAGCTCCAGGCGATCCGCTTGCGCATTTCGGGATTGGCGAAATAGGTCGGGAAATTCTCGTATTCGTGCGGCTCGATGACATTGCCGATTCGCAGCGCATAGATATCGGCGCCGGAGCGCTCGGCAAACGCTCGCGCCGTCTTCTCGTTCAATACCTTCGACAGCCCATACGAATCCATCGGGTTGACGTCGTAGTCCTCATCCAGCGGGAACTGATGGAAATCCCGATGCCCTTCGGCAAAGCAGGCGCCGTAGGTGGTTTCGCTGGAGGCAACGATGATCTTGCGCACACCGAGCTTCACCGCCGCCTCGATGACATTATAGGTGCCCATCGTGTTGATGCGGAAGGTTTCGTTGTCGGGTTTGATCAGGATGCGCGGGATGGCGGCGAAGTGCACCACGGCATCATAGGGTAGAACACCCCTGCCCGCTTCGAGATCCGGAAAGTCGCGGTGCATCGAGAGCGCATTATAGACCTGGCCGCTATCGGTGATGTCGACGATCAGATTGGTGACACCAGGACTGTCGAGCGGCACGAGATCGATATTGTGAACCTCGTAGCCGGCATTGACCAACCACGGCACGGCATGACGCCCCGCCTTGCCGGAGCCGCCCGTAAACAAAATGCGCTTCTTCATGAAATGTCCTCCCATTCCTCACCATGGAAGGCATAGATAAAGTGTCGCACCGGCAACGCAAGGCCACGCTGCCCGATGCCGGTTCGGCTACGCCGCGTCGAGTTCCGGGATGGCCGCCAACGCAGTCTCAATAGCCGCGCTCTGAACCTTGATCTCGTAAGCGACCTGCAGGTTCATCCAAAACTCAGGCGTGGTGTTAAAGAACTTGGCAAGGCGCAGCGCCGTGTCGGTCGTGATGCCCACCTTCTCGGCGACGATCCGCTCTATCCGTGTTCTCGGAATGCCCAGCTTCTTGGCCAATGAATAAGGCTTCAAATCAAGCGGCGCGAGATAGAGTTCTCGCAGGACTTCTCCCGGGTGGATGGCTGGCAGCTTGTTTGTGCTCATGATCAGAAACTCCATGCCTGCAATCAATGATAATCGGTGATTTCGACCTGTTCGGGGCCGGCATCCGTCCAGACGAAGCAAATCCGCCATTGCTTGTTGATGCGGATCGAATGCTGGCCATTCCGGTCGCCGGACAATCTCTCCAGCCGATTGCCGGGCGGTGAGCGGAGATCGCCTATGCTGGCTGCAGCATCCAAGACCGTTAAGAGCAACTGCGCGCGCCGCACCAACTCTGAAGGGAATCCCTTCCGCACCGAGCCGTCGGCCACCGACTGCGTGAGCTTATCCTTGAACGACCTGATCAAGCGTGCCTCCGATGCAGACGTATCATACGATGATACGTCTGCGGTGACAAGACCTCGATCGGCCAAAAGAAAAGGCCCCGCTGTTTCCAGCGAGGCCTTTTCTAACTCAAAGCAATCCTAAGGATTACTCGATGATCGAGGCAACGATGCCAGCGCCGACGGTACGGCCGCCTTCGCGGATAGCGAAGCGCAGCTTTTCTTCCATCGCGATCGGAACGATCAGTTCAACAGCAACCGTGACGTTGTCGCCAGGCATAACCATTTCCGTGCCTTCCGGCAGCGAAACGATACCGGTCACGTCCGTCGTCCGGAAGTAGAACTGCGGACGGTAGTTCGTGAAGAACGGCGTATGACGGCCGCCTTCTTCCTTCGTCAGGATGTAGGCTTCAGCCATGAACTTCTTGTGCGGCTTGACAGAGCCCGGCTTGCACAGGATCTGACCACGCTCAACGCCGTCACGGTTAACACCGCGAACCAGAGCACCGATGTTGTCGCCAGCCTGGCCCTGATCGAGCAGCTTGCGGAACATTTCAACGCCGGTAACCGTCGTCTTCGAGGTAGCGCGGATGCCGACGATTTCGACTTCTTCACCAACCTTGACGATGCCGCGCTCGACGCGACCGGTCACAACCGTACCACGGCCCGAGATCGAGAACACGTCTTCGATCGGCATCAGGAACGGCTGGTCGATCGGACGCTCAGGCGTCGGGATGTAGGCGTCGACAGCGGCCATCAGTTCGCGAACGGCGTCTTCGCCGATCTTCTTGTCCGAATCGTTGAGAGCGGCAAGAGCCGAACCCTTGACGACAGGAACGTCGTCGCCCGGGAAGTCGTAGGACGACAGAAGTTCGCGAACTTCCATCTCGACGAGTTCGAGCAGTTCCGCGTCGTCGACCTGGTCGACCTTGTTGAGGAACACGACCAGAGCCGGAACGCCAACCTGACGAGCAAGCAGGATGTGCTCGCGGGTCTGCGGCATCGGGCCGTCAGCAGCCGAGCAAACCAGGATCGCGCCGTCCATCTGTGCGGCACCGGTGATCATGTTCTTGACGTAGTCGGCGTGGCCGGGGCAATCAACGTGGGCATAGTGACGGTTGGCCGTCTCGTACTCGACGTGTGCCGTCGAGATGGTGATGCCGCGTGCCTTTTCTTCCGGAGCAGCGTCGATCTGGTCGTACGCCTTGAACTCGCCGAAGTACTTCGTGATCGCTGCCGTCAGAGACGTCTTGCCGTGGTCAACGTGGCCGATCGTGCCGATGTTAACGTGCGGCTTGTTGCGCTCAAACTTACTCTTTGCCATTTGAATGCTTCCTGTGAACGAAATGGATGACCCCGGCGAACCGGTTTAGTGCCGCCGTTTAAGGCTTTCGGCGGAATTGCGCAAGACTTAATTGCGGACGCTATTCCGCGCTGCCGCCGCATATGGGAACGAAGCATTCGATCGGCAACCTCCGTTGCGGCAGATGGCACAGCTACATCGTCGGCGGCAGAATACAAGCGCATGAATTTGCAATGGAAGTTCGCATTAGAGAACCTGCGGACACCCAGCGTGCGGCGGGGTGGAGATACATTTCGTTAATGCGCGCCTGAGTAGTATCCGATCGGCGGCGACTGATGAAGCCGATTGATTAACCGGATGAATTGGTCATGACCCTCTCCCTATCTGCCTTGCTCAACTATTGGCGCGCAGCGCTCCTCGATAGCAACCGGCATATTGATCCCGACTCGCTGTCACTTCACCCGCTCGCCTTTGGCAATTTGAGAAACGGTCAACTTGAACGTCGACTAACCGCAACCTTGTGGGCGGAGGCCGAAACGGGCCTCTCTCGTCGAGAACGCGAGCGCATGAGCGCCATAAATCTGATCGTCGCGTTTCAGCTTCTGCAGCCCGAATATCGTCACTCGGCAATCTCCGCGACCATGGATCGGATGCGAGTACCGATGTGGCTCTGCCTTCAGGTGACACGGGAGGGCAAATTGCTCGTCAGCGGCAATCCCGGCGATCAGGTCATTGTCGATCGCGCAGTCCTCGCACCCGCTTCCGGGGTGCAGACGTTTTCGCAGATCACCGAAGTGGATGACTACAGCGGAAGCAATCCGCCGCCCGCAGACGGTTCCGACTGGCCTACATTTTGGCGCTACGCCGACCAAATGTTCACCAGCCTGTTCGGAGAGGCTGCTGACCGGTTCGCACCCAAACATCATGTCAATCTAGGTGCCTATATTGCCTGCGGCACGCGCCCCGCCGACGCAAGCAAGGCAATTCGCAAGGTGTACGACACCTTGATCGACCAAGATGATGTTCCAGCACCGCTTCTGCAGCGCCTCATCAATCCGCAAGAAGCCAAGGATGTGACTGGAATAGCCGAGAATGCGGCTCTGAAGGGTCGTCATCTCGGACAGATGAGCGGCGACTTTCCACTCAATCGAAGCCAACGCCAATCCCTGAATGCCGTGACGGCAGTGGCCGACGGCGAGATCGTCGCGGTCAACGGGCCACCCGGGACCGGCAAGACGACATTCATTCAAAGCGTGGTCGCGTCGCTATGGGTTGAACGCGCATTGATAGAAGGCGGAGAACCACCGGTTATTCTGGCGAGCTCCACGAACAACAAAGCCATAACCAATATCCTCGACACCTTTGCGCGCGCATCATTACCGACGCAGCACCCGCTTTCAGCCTCTCCACTGATCGAGCGCTGGCTGCCCGAAGTTACGCAATACGGATTGTATCTTCCCTCGAAACGAGAGGTCGAGAAAGGCATAAGACCGGAGCACGCCGCCGCGTGGTGCCATCAGTATGGCCAGCCATGGGGCGGCCTGCCAGGCAGCATGGAGAACGACAGCTACCTTCAAGGCGCGAAGGACTTTTGGATCAGTCGTTTTCGAGACTGGGCGGGGCAAGACGCGACCGACCTCAAGGAAGCGACCGAAACACTGCGGGAACTGCTGCAGTTGAAAGCCTCTGCCATGAAGGCGGCTCTTACCCTCAAGGACACGACCGCGCTTTTATTCGACGGTCGCTTTCCAACCGCCTCGGACATCGCGCGTCTGCGCGCAGTGATCGACCAGGACGAGAGCCGATCGCAAACACTGCGCGAATGCGCTCGTACTGCTCTTGAACTTTCCCACGGATCGCTGCTCGAAGCCATCTTCTCGTGGGTACCCGCGGTCAAACGACGCCTCTGGTCACGCGTGCATTCCTACCTGGATGCTCAGAACCTGGCCGATCCCGCCTGGACGTGGAAGACCTTCCTCGGATCGGCGACACTTCGGGCTTGGCTGGATGACCTCATCGCCAAGCATGAGCGCGCGCTTGATCGGAAAAAAGAGGCGGTAGCAAACTGGAGCAACTGGCTACACGCTTTGCAACCAATTCTGGCTGAGGACGTCCAGAAGGAGATCGCGGCGAAACCCGACATTCTGGATGAGCGACTGGACACCTTGGTTCGCCCCGAACTCTTCCATCTCGCGGCGCGGTATTGGGAAGGCCGCTGGCTGATCGAGGTTGATGCGGCAGCGCGCGGCAAGGACAAGACGTTCACTGGCCGCGATCGTGACGCGTGCGAACGCCGGTGGCGGCGCTTCGCGAAGCTGACGCCTTGCATGGTATCGACAGCCTATACTGCCCCTCGCTTGTTTGATTACTACAAGGGCTCCACGGAACTGCTGGCCGATTTCATCGATCTGTTGATCGTCGACGAAGCCGGCCAGGTCCCGCCCCAAGTCGGCGGCGCGCTCTTTGCGCTGGCGCGTAAAGCACTGATCGTCGGAGATACGCAACAGCTGGAACCTGTATGGGGCATCGACACCGGCACCGATCTCGCCAATCTGGATCATTTCCAGATGGCCGACCAACTGAAGCTGCTTCAAGTCAATGGGATGATGGCATCCGAGGGATCGGTAATGGCGATGGCTCAGGCCGCGACGGCGTTTGCCATGCCACCGCATCGCGGATTGTTTCTCGAGGAGCACTGGCGGTGCCGCGCGCCTGTCATCGCCTATAGCAACGAACTGGCCTACGGCGGCGCCCTCAAGCCAATGCGCCCGGATAGTGGGCACCCGTTGCCGCCCTTGGGGTATGCCCATGTACCGGGTCGCGCAGTTCGCACGGGAACAAGCTGGACGAATGTCGAGGAAGCGGCAGTGATGGCAAAATGGCTGGGTCGCCGAAAGCGGCAACTCATCGAGCATCATGGCGCCAGAACGTTGGGCGAGATCGTGGCAATCGTCACGCCTTTCCGAGCGCAGATCGGGGTGCTGAACGCCGCACTGCAAAATGCGGGGCTAGACGGAGAAAACATAACCGTAGGCACCGTTCATACGTTGCAGGGCGCGGAGAAAGCCATCGTGATGTTTTCGTCAGTCAATACCCTCAGGGCAATCCACCGGGCTGTTTGTCGACCGGGGTGTATCCATGCTCAACGTGGCGGTATCGCGTGCACGGGAGAGCTTTCTAGTCTTCGGCGACATTGGCTTGTTTCGACCGGAGCAACCGTCACTGCCGTCGGGACTGCTCGGAGTCTACCTTTTCTCGAAGCCGGAAAACGAAATCACCGACATCGACCCAATCAGCCGGATCGCCCTGGAGGTGCCGTCGGATGTTGAGAGAATCAGCAGCCTCGAAGGGCATCGGGAAACACTGCGTAGATCCATCGAGGACGCAAGTGAGCGATTGCTGATCGTATCCCCTTATCTCACAGGGAACGCCATCGAGGCCGACGGCCTCGCTCCGCTGCTCAACCAGCGGCGCAACGATCTCAAGGTCGTCATCGCCTACGATCAATTTCTGAACACGGGACGGGATCGCCGCCTGCAGCCAGGTGCGGCTTCGGCTATCCAAACTCTGACGGCCGCCGGCGTTGAACTTTGGCCGCTCAACGGAGCCCATAATAAAACGCTCGCCGTGGATCAAAGCTGGATCGCGGAAGGGTCGTTCAACTGGCTGTCCGCTCTTCGCGACCGCGAGAGCGACTACCAGCGCCATGAAGTGTCACTCATCTACCGCGGAGTGGATGCCGCAACGTATGTGGACAAGGCTTGGCAGGAGATCGAAGCTCTAAGGCTTGATCCTAAGCGGGGCCGAGCGTTCGGCGGAATTGCGTAAAGCGGCACGTGCTCGCTTTCACCATAAACCGTCACAACCGATTGATGCTGTGATATTACTTGCCTTGCCGGAACCACGCCGGCGATCGCCCGGGGAGAGCACGGCATGGAACCGAAGGACATCGCGAAACGATCGGCCGGCAATTTTCTGATCTTTGCCGGCTGCGCATTCATATTGTGGATATTGGCGGCCGCGATCGACTGGATCGCGCAGGTGGTGCGGCTCTCGACGCCCGAGCGGCTGCCGGCGCTGGCAGCCTCCATCGTCAGCTCGTCGACGCTGCAGGCGATCGTCGCCATTTGGCTGCTGACGGCGGCTGTCGCCATCGCGTTTCCGAGAGTTCTCAGGCCGCTGTCGACCACGACGACGCTGATGTTCGATGTCGGCTACGGCATCCTCGGCGCGCTGACAGGATTCGGCATTGCGATCGGGCTCTTCGGCGGTGGCTGGTCGATCCTGTTGCGCGCACTCATCTATAGCGCCGTCATTGCTATCGGTTATGTCGCCGTGCGCAAATGGCTGTCGCGGGACGAATTCACGATGGATGGACGCACACGCTGGATGGCGGCCGGCATCATCGCGCTCGCCTCCCCCTTCGTCCTGCTGTGGGGCTGAGATCAGGAGCGGCGCTTCAGTGCGATAGGGAAACGTAAACAAGCGCTTGCGCGCTGTGGATAATGCCAGGCTTCGTTTTGAAAAGTGGAGCGGGTAGCGGGAATCGAACCCGCGTATTCAGCTTGGAAGGCTGCTGCTCTACCATTGAGCTATACCCGCGGGGTTTGGTCCGATCCGAGGACGAATGGTGGAGAGAGTTGGATTTGAACCAACGTAGGCTGAGCCAACGGATTTACAGTCCGTCCCCTTTAACCACTCGGGCATCTCTCCAGTTTTTCGTCCGGATCGTTAGACCAAGTCTGCTAGACTTTCGAAGCGTTGCCGCCCTCGGTCTGCGCCGCGTATATGACGGGCCCGATTGCCTATGTCAACACGATGACGATGGAAAATATGCGAAAAATGTCATCGGCGATGGAAAGCCCCTGTGGACAAAGAAATCCTATGCGGAAAGAAATGCCACCGCTATAAAGCGGCATGAGCAAAGACAACAAAACCGGGGGCACGCCCTCCGACGAAAAATCCGCCAAGGATACGCACTACGCTAACCTGCGTCGTGCGCATCGCGACAACAAGCGCGAACGCGGCGAAATTCCAACTCCCGGCTTCCAGAAGCGCAAACGTGGCGGCGATGACTGGAAGCCGCCGGCGCTGGCGCCAGACCAGGTCCATCTCTATGGTCTGCACACGGTGCGCGCCGCGCTCGAGAATAAAGAGCGCAAGAAGATAAAGCTGTCGGTGACCCCGAACGCGCTTGCGCGCCTTGAGATCGATGTCGAGAAACTCGGCATACCGTACGAGATGGTTTCGCCGCAGGATCTCGACAAGGTGCTTGGTCCAGACGCCATCCACCAGGGCGTGATGCTGGAAACGCGTCCCCTGCCCGTGCGCCGCCTCGAAGCGCTGAAAGACAGCCCACTGATCCTGGTGCTCGACCAGGTGACCGATCCGCACAATGTCGGCGCCATCATGCGCTCGGCCGTCGCCTTCAATGCCGGCGCGCTGATCACGACGCAGCGCCACAGCCCGACCGAATCGGGCGTGCTCGCCAAATCCGCCTCCGGCGCACTGGAACTCATCCCTTATATACAGATCACCAATCTCGCCGATGCGCTCGGCGAACTGCACAAGCTCGGCTTCGTCACCATCGGCCTTGATTCGGAAGGCCCGGCTCCGCTCGAGGGTACCTTCTCCGGCGACAAGGTCGCGCTGGTGCTTGGCGCCGAGGGCAAGGGATTGCGCCAGAAGACGCGCGAGACGGTGAATGCGCTGGCGCGGCTCGATATGCCCGGCGAGATCAAATCGCTTAACGTGTCCAACGCAGCCGCGATCGCGCTCTACGCGGCGCGCATTCATCTGAAGGGCTGACCGACTCACGAACGGGCCACCATGCCGAAAGATGCCGCTGCTGATGCTCGACCGCCTCGGTTTTGACGTCAGCAGCGGTTATCATCCAGCAATGCTCCGACCAACAAGGAGAAGCATCCGACATGGCAGTTCGTCCCCTCATCATCGGCATTCTCTTCATCGGCATCCTCGTCGCCATCATTCTCAGCATCGGCTGGATCGACAAGACCCAACCCGTGCATCAGCCCGATCCTCTCGCCCCGGCAGCCCCAGGCGCCAATCCCACCACGACAGCGCCGCCGCCAGCGCAATAGCCGCGACGCCCGCTCCGGAACCCAATTGCCTTATTTGCGTTTCTTCCTCGTTCAAAAGGAGAAATCGCGTGCGAATAATGATCGCTGTCATCGCTCTCATGGTTGTTTCGGTTCTCAGCATCGCTGCCATGCCGTCTTCCGGCGACGGCATGGGCGAGAATGGCGGCCACCTGCAATCGACCGTTCGGCAGACCACTCCAAACTAGCCTGCGTACGGCCTGTTGAAATCACTAAGCGAAATCAAATCGTGGCCGATTTTTCTTTACAGAGCAGCAAAATCTGCTAATTGGCGGGCGTTGCCCTTGTAGCTCAGTTGGTAGAGCACCTGATTTGTAATCAGGGGGTCGCGGGTTCGAACCCTGCCGGGGGCACCACAATTCTTCGAAGGAATCGATTGTTGCCACACCGACGGGCCTCGGTAAACGAGATGCTCGCGTTGCAACATTTGGTTCCTATTGCCCTTGGTTTCCCAGGGTTCCCCTGCATTCACGGCTGATCCGTGCAACATGCCAAGAGGTTATTGAAATGGCTGAACTCACCCCGGCGCAGATCGCGGGACTTAAACTCGCCCGTGATGGCGATCTCTATCCGCAGGCGGCCGGCAAGTGGACGCATGAGAACGCAACCGTGACCTATGCGAAAACGGACCGCTGGAAAGAGCGCCCGCAGAAGATCAAGACGGTCACCGCAAAGACGCTTGTGGATCTCTGCGAGCATGGCTTCCTGGAGCGCCGTAATCTCACCGACGATGGAACCACCGATACCTATGGCATCACTATGGGCGGAAAGATCTGGCTGCTTCAGAACAAGTAGGGCGCTGTCGCCGAGCCGACGGGCCACGGACGCGAGTCGACCAAGGTCCGTTCGAAGCCGATCACAAACAGGGGGCGCCATGAAATTGGCGCCCTTCTGCCTTCTCCTCACCTATGCAGAGAGTAGTCCCGGCGAACAGCTGCGACCTTAAAATGCCTTGTCGTGCCAGCCCATTATCATTTAGCTAGGCGGACTTTATCAAAGGGCATTGCATGAGCGTATCCTTTCAGACCCTCTGTTTTCTGGCTTCCCCTACCGCTGAGGCGCTGGCGGCGCGCGATGAACTGATTCGCCTTTACGGCGATGTGCCCGCCAAGGATGCCGATGTGATCGTGGCGCTCGGCGGCGACGGCTTCATGCTGCAGACGCTGCACAGCACGATGAACTCCGGCAGGCTCGTCTATGGGATGAACCGGGGCTCCGTTGGCTTTCTCATGAACGAGTACCGCACCGACGCGTTGCGCGAGCGGATCAATGCCGCCGTCGAGAACACGTTTCGGCCACTCAGGATGACGACCACGAATGCGGATGGGACGAGCGATACCGCGCTTGCCATCAACGAGGTCTCACTCTTTCGCCAATCCTATCAGGCCGCCAAGCTCAGAGTCGAAGTGGATGGCGTCGTTCGGCTTGAGGAACTGATCTGCGACGGCCTGATGGTGGCGACGCCGGCGGGTTCGACGGCATATAACCTCTCGGCGCACGGTCCGATCCTGCCGCTCGACGCACCGCTGCTCGCGATGACGCCGGTGAGCGCGTTCCGTCCCCGCCGCTGGCGCGGCGCGTTGTTGCCGAACAAGGTGACGGTGGACATTCATATTCTCGAATCGGAAAAGCGGCCAGTGAATGCGGTTGCCGATAACTCCGAGGTCAAATCGGTGCTGCATGTGCGCATTGCGCAATCCGAGCACATGACGGCGCGCATCCTCTCCGACCCCGACCGCTCCTGGTCCGACCGTATTCTATCCGAGCAATTCGAGGATTGAGGCGATGAAGCGTTTCGGACTGACAGCCTGCGCGCTGCTGATCGCCGCAGTTCCGCTTGCCACGCGTGCGTCGGATTCCACGGATCCTGTATTGCCTGCGAGCATCACATTCGCGACGAGCACGGGCTACTGGGCGGACGACGGCAATGCGCCGGCGGTGACGCGCCCGCCGGTTGCCACTACCCCGAACGCGCCAGCGACGGCGACGCCCGCCGCACCAAGCCAACCTCGCCACGGCTATTACAAACTATTTGCGGTTCGCCAGGCCGATCGCACCGCCAAGATCTATCTGCAGCAGATCGCGCAGACCGAGACCGGGCCCGAAATCATCTCAACGGTCGAGGTTCAGGAGCTGAACGACCTCAATCCCTATGTGACGGATATCCGCCCTGAAAATTCGACCGGCCGACTGAACGAGCCTGGGCTGTTCGCCATGGTCTATCTGAAGACCGATCCGGATGGCGATGCCGATAGCTGGACCGTCATCATCGACGAGTTCGGCGATATCAGCGTCGAGAAGTCGGGACATTAAAGCCCGTAGCGCTTCGAAAGACCCACAGCCAGAATCAGAAAAGGCCCCGGATGGGGCCTTTTCGATATCATCTTGACCAGATCGATCAGTCGACGTCGTCGACCACGGCATCCGCCTTGCCGCTGATGCGGTGGGCGAGCGCTGCTTCCATGAACTCGTCGAGCTCTCCATCCAGCACGTCGTCGGGCGCGGTGCTGGTAACGCCGGTGCGCAGGTCCTTGACCATCTGGTAGGGCTGCAGGACGTAGGAACGGATCTGGTGGCCCCAGCCGATATCGGACTTGGAGGCCGCTTCGGCGTTGGCCGCGTCTTCGCGCTTCTTCAGTTCCGCTTCGTAGAGACGCGCGCGCAGCATGTCCCACGCCTTGGCGCGGTTCTTGTGCTGCGAGCGTTCCTGCTGGCACTGAACCACGATGCCCGAGGGCATGTGGGTGATGCGGACGGCGGAGTCGGTCGTGTTGACGTGCTGACCACCGGCGCCCGAGGAGCGATAGGTGTCGATGCGGCAGTCGCTTTCGTTGATGTCGATCTGGATCGAGTCGTCGACGACCGGGTAGACCCAGATGGACGAGAACGAGGTGTGGCGGCGCGCGTTGCTATCATAAGGCGAAATGCGGACCAGGCGGTGAACACCCGATTCGGTCTTCAGCCAGCCATAGGCGTTGTGGCCCTTGACGAGCAGCGTCGCGGACTTAATGCCGGCTTCTTCGCCGTCGTGCACTTCGAGCAGTTCAACCTTGAACTTCGAGCGTTCGGCCCAGCGGGTATACATGCGCAAAAGCATGTTCGCCCAGTCCTGGCTTTCCGTGCCGCCGGCGCCGGAGTGAACTTCGAGATAGGTGTCGTTGCTGTCGGCTTCACCGGACAACATCGCTTCGACCTGCTGGCGCGCGGCTTCGGCCTTGAGTGCCTTCAGCGCGTCTTCGGCTTCCTTGACGATGGCTTCGTCGCCCTCGTCCTCGCCCATCTCGATGAGCTCGATGTTGTCTTTGATCTGCTGTTCGAAGCGGCGTACGCCGCTGATGCCGTCATCGAGCTGCTGGCGCTCGCGCATCAGCTTCTGCGCTTCGGTGGCATCGTTCCAGAGGTTCGGGTCCTCTGCCTTGTTGTTCAACCAGTCCAGTCGTCTTATCGCCTGGTCCCAGTCAAAGATGCCTCCTCAGCAGGGTGATAGCCTGCTTGGTTTCATCGACTACGTTCTGGATTTCCGCTCGCATTGTCCCGCTTCTTTGCGTTGTCTTCAAAAGTCGTCCGTCAAATAGTTGTGGCGGCCGCGGATGTAAAGAGCCGCAGCCGCCACGCTATAAGTCGAAAATGTCAGTAGAGACCGCCGGCGCCGGATTGAACCGCCTGGTTGGCCTGCGGCGAGGTCTTCAGGATTTCCTCCGGTGCCATGGTGTTGTCCATGCCAATGACGGAGTAGCTGTCGGCCGGGCCGGTGCCGGGCTTGAAGGCCTCGATGATGGTGTTCGGGTCGCCCTGCGTCGCGGCCATGCCGGTCTTGCGGTCGATCGGGATCAGGTTCATGCCGGCAGGGATCACGAACTTCGATACCGGCGTGTCCTTGACGGCGTTCTGCATGAACGCGTTGAAAACGGGTGCGGAAAGCGCACTGCCGGTACCGCCACGGCCGAGCGTGGTCGGCGAATCGAAGCCAATATAAAGACCAGCAACCAGATCAGGCGTGAAGCCGACGAACCAGGCGTCCTTTTCATCGTTGGTCGTGCCGGTCTTGCCGGCGACGTCGCGCTCGCCGAGCTGGACCTTGCCGGCAGCCGTACCGCGCTGGATAACGCCCTGCATCATCGAGGTGATCTGGTAGGAGGTCATCGGGTCGAGAACGGTTTCGCGGTTGTCCACCACGTTCGGCTCTTCCTGGTTCTGCCAGTCGCTGGCGTTGCAGGCTTCGCAGACGCGCTCCTCATGCTTGAAGATGGTCTTGCCGTAGCGGTCCTGGATCCGGTCGATCAAGGTTGGCTTGATCTGCTTGCCGCCGTTGGCGATGACCGAATAGGCCGAAACCATGCGCATCACGGTCGTTTCGCCGGAGCCGAGCGACATGGCCAAAACTGGAAGCATCTTGTCGTAGATGCCGAAGCGGTTGGCATATTCGGCAACAACGTTCATGCCGAGATCATTGGCCAGACGAACCGTCATGCGGTTGCGCGAATGCTCGATGGCGAAGCGCAGCGTGTTGGCGCCACCGCCCTCACCTTCGTAGTTGTCGGGCGCCCAGACCTGGCCGTTGCCGACCTGGATTTCGAGCGGATCGTCGCTGACGACCGAGGCCGGCGTGTAGCCATTGTCCATCGCGGCTGCGTAAACGAAAGGCTTGAAGGACGAACCAGGCTGGCGCATCGCCTGCGTCGCGCGGTTGAATTCCGACTGGGCATAGGAGAAGCCGCCGACCATGGCCAGCACGCGGCCGGTCTTCGGGTCCATCGCGACGAAACCACCACCGACCTTGGGCGGCTGGCGTAGACGGTAGGACGTGGAGCTGTCGCCGCCAAGGCGTTCGACGAAGACGACGTCGCCCGGCTGCAGAACGCCCTGCGGCGACTTGGAGGTCTTGCCGCCGGTGGCCGAACGGAAGGCCCACTGCATGTTCTTGGCTTCAATAGTGCCGCGCTGGCGGTCAGAGCCGATCTTGCCCGCGCCATCCTTCTGCGGCTGCAGGCCGATGTCGACGCTGTCGCTGGCAACAGCAAGCACGACGGCGAGATCCCATTCCGGAACGTCGGAGAGAGACGGGATATCGGCGAGCGCCTTGCCCCAGTCCGACGTCGTGTCGATCTGCTTGATCGGGCCGTGGAAACCACGACGTTCGTCATAGTTGATCAGGCCGTCCTGCAGCGCCTTTCGCGCGAAGACCTGCAATTGCGGGTCGAACGAGGTGCGAACCGAGAGGCCACCCTCGTAGAGCATCTTCTCGCCGTACTGGTCGATCAGCTGGCGGCGGACGGCTTCGGCGAAGTAGCCGGATGCGAAGAGCGACGGACCGCTGGTGCGGCCGGTAACGCCGAGCGGCTGCTTCTTGGCTTCAGCGCCATCCGACTGGCTGACATAGCCATTCTCGACCATGCGGTCGATAACCCAGTTGCGGCGGGTGACCGCGGCTTCCGGATGACGGAACGGATGATAGTTCGCCGGGCCCTTCGGCAGCGAGGCCAGATAGGCGGCATCAGCGATGGTCAGTTCGTTGACCGACTTGTTGAAATAGGTGAGTGCGGCGCTGGCGATACCGTAGGAGTTCAGGCCGAAGAAGATCTCATTTAGATAGAGCTCGAGGATCTTGTCCTTGCTGTAGGCCTGCTCGATGCGGAAGGAGAGAATGGCTTCCTTGGCCTTACGCTCCATGGTCTGTTCGCTCGACAGCAGGAAGTTCTTGGCGACCTGCTGCGTGATCGTGGAACCACCCTGCGTCGGGCCGCCGGTCAGATAAGCGACCACGGCGCGGCCGAAGCCGGTGACGTCGATACCAGGGTGCTGGTAGAAATTCTTGTCTTCGGCGGAGAGGAACGCGGCCTTGACGCGATCGGGAACGGCCTGGATCGGCAGGAACAGGCGACGCTCCTTGGCGTACTCGGCCATCAGCGCACCGTTGCCGGCATGCACGCGCGTCGTCACCGGCGGCTCGTAGCTGCTCAGCACCGCGTAATCAGGAAGATCCTTCGTCACCGTCGCCAAATAAACGGCAACGGCCGCCGCTACGCCCAGGAACAGGACGCAAGCCGCTCCGAAGAAATATCCAAGAAGTCTGATCATATCTAAGCTACCGGTATCTCAATTGTCGATCGGCGCGCGCATAACAATCGCATGAACCGCGGCACTTTGCACGCTGCGCGAATTACTCCATGCCGGATGCGGCCACAAGCCAATTCCGTTTTGCACACGGAAACATAGCCGTGAGTAATGGCCTGAATGTGAGGAAAGTAGGGCTTTTGCCTGCAATTCCACACGCATACATGTTTACCCACGCAAGTGTCACATCTGAGCAACGGCCGCCTGTCAGCCGCCATTGGCGACCATGGATGCGTGGTAATGCTTCACAGCTTCCGTCAACAGGTCGCCCATCTTCGCGCGCCAGGTGTCGTCGAGCAGCAACTTCTCGTCTTCCTTGTTCGAGAGGAAGCCGAGTTCCAGCAGGATGGAGGGAACATCGGGGGCCTGCAGAACGCGGAAGCCGGCGTGGCGGTGCGGGTTGTTGATGGTCCCGACCTGATCCTTGAAGGAGGCCAGCACACTCTCAGCCATCGAGATCGAAAACGCCTGCGTCTCGCGGCGCGTCAGATCGAGCAGGATGTCGGCCACTTCGGGCGGCTCGGTAGCAGCCGCTTTGCCGGCGATCTGGTCGGACAGGTTTTCACGATCGGCGAGATCGGCGGCGAGCTTGTCGGATGCCTTGTCGGAGATGGTGTAGACGGTGGCGCCGCGAATATCCTTCTGGCGCAGCGTATCGGCATGCATGGAGACGAAGAGTGCGGCGTGGTTCTGCCGCGCGATCTGCACGCGTTCGGACAGCGACAGGAACGAATCATCCTTGCGGGTCAGGAAGGCCTTGATGCCGGGCTCACGGTTGAGCCGATCCGCGAGCGTCTTGGCGAATGCCAGCGTGACATCCTTCTCCTGGGTCTTCGTGTCGACGCCGATCGCGCCGGTATCGATGCCGCCGTGACCGGCATCGACGGCGACGATGAAGTCGCCGGGCTCAGCCTTTTCGGGCGCGGGTATGGCGCTGGTTGTCTGCGCGGCCTCGGGCTCGTTCCAGGATTGAGCCTTCACCAATTCGGCAAACGTCGCCTTGTCGGTCATCTCGGCTTCGAGAACCAGGCGCTGGCCCTTGCCGTTTTCATCGGCCTGAACCCTCGCCATGCCGATGCGAACGGGCTTTGTCGCCGTCAACACGATACGGGCGCTGTCGCCATCCATCGTGCCGTAGCGGATATCCTTGAAAAGCCCCCTCGCCTCGAGATCCTTGGCGGGGAAACCGAAAGCGGTCGCCGGAAGATCGACGACGACCCGTTCCGGATTGGCTATGTAGTGGATGGAGAAGCTCGGGGGACGATCGAAATCGATGACGATGCGGGTCCTGGCGTCGTCGCCGACGATGCGCGCGCCATAGGCCAGCAGGCGCTCGTCGCCGGCCGCGGTCGCCACCGAATGACCGACCAACGGAACGGCCACGGCCATCACCGCGGCAACCAGCCAAGCCCTGAAGTTTTTCGTCCGCAAGCCGGATTTCACCGTTGCGCGCCGCGTCTCGCTATACAACCGACTGTCATGCCCCAATTGTCATCAATGCCGGATCCCGCGATACACGCGATTGCGACCGAGAACAATTGTCACTGTCGCCGCGCCGGAATCACCTCGTCCACCGCTATTTTTTATGATGCTGCAAATCCATCAATATTATGGCACATTTGGCTTTTCCCTTGCTATTGTGACGGAGAAAACATACAAGCAATTTTAGGGTAGAAGCACTGACGGGATAGAGTCGCCGACAAGGCAGCCAACCGCAAAGGACCTGGCGCCACAACCGGCAATCGTCCGCCGTCTTACATGCTTCCACTCGACAATGGATCCTGATTTTTCCGGAGTATGCGGAAACTTCATCGGTGGATTGCCACCAACCGCTCTTTAAAGAGAGAGCAAACTCATCGGGCCTGAATAAGGTCTTTGTTTTGTCGATCTCGCTTGGTCTTTTATGGTGTCGCAGCAGGTTTTATCTAAAGTCTACAGACCCCGGGAAAAGAGTTTCCCCGCTGCTGTCTGGCTGCTGCCTTCCACACCGAACCAATCGCGACTTTCACTATCCGGCGCTGCTATGACGGTCCGCACTCCCCTTGTCTTATCGACTGCGGAGACTGACGACGCTCGACCGCGCCGAGGAGCTCAGCTTACATGGCAGACAAAATGCTTATCGACGCGTCTCACGAGGAAGAGACGCGCGTCGTTGTCGTTCGCGGAAACCGCATAGAAGAATTTGACTTCGAGTCGGAACACAAGAAGCAAATTCGCGGCAACATCTACCTCGCAAAGGTAACGAGGGTCGAGCCTTCGCTGCAGGCTGCTTTCGTCGATTACGGCGGCAACCGGCACGGCTTCCTGGCCTTCGCCGAAATCCATCCCGATTATTACCAGATCCCACTTGCCGACCGTCAGGCCCTGTTGCGCGCCGAAGCCGAAGAGCATCGCCGCGACGACGATGTCGAGCATGTTGATACGGCACGGATCGACCCCGCGACCCAGGACCAACCCGATGTCGGCATCGTTGCCAAGGACGAACCTGAAGCCCCGGTCGAAGCCGCTGTAGAGGTCGTAGAGACCGTCGAAGCTGCAGAGGTTGTCGAAGCCGTCGAGGAAGCGCCTGCAAAGAAGGCAGCCAAGCCCCGCCGGAGCCGTAAGAAAGTCGTTCCCGCCGCTGACGAAGCGACGGTTGAAGCCGATGCTGCGGCATCGTCCGACGACGAAGGTTCCACCGGCGGCGAGATGGCCGCCATGGTCGAGACCGACACGATTTCCGAAGACGTCGATGCGCGCCGCCGCGGTGACGACGAGGACGACGACGATCATGATCACGAAGAAGAAGTGATCGAGAACGTCGGCGCCGAAGACGCCATGGAAGAGGTTCCCGATCGCGTGCAGCGCAAGCCGCGCAAGCAGTACCGCATCCAGGAAGTCATCAAGCGTCGCCAGATCCTGCTCGTTCAGGTCGCCAAGGAAGAACGTGGCAACAAGGGCGCTGCTCTGACCACCTATCTGTCGCTTGCAGGCCGCTACTCGGTCCTGATGCCGAACACCGCACGTGGTGGTGGCATCTCCCGCAAGATCACCAGCCCTCAGGACCGCAAGCGCCTGAAGGAAATTGCCAAGATGCTCGAAGTGCCGCAGGGCATGGGCGTCATCCTGCGCACCGCCGGCGCGAACCGCACCAAGGTCGAGGTCAAGCGCGACTTCGAATACCTGATGCGTCTTTGGGAAAACGTCCGTACGCTGACGCTCGCATCGACCGCGCCTTGCCTCGTCTACGAGGAAGGCTCGCTCATCAAGCGTTCGATCCGCGACCTCTACAACAAGGATATCGGCGAGATCATCGTCTCCGGCGAAGAAGGCTATCGTGAAGCGAAAGACTTCATGAAGATGCTGATGCCGAGCCACGCCAAGGTGGTCCAGCCTTACCGCGACATTCACCCGATCTACTCGCGCTCCGGCATCGAAGCCCAGCTCGACCGGATGCTGCAGCCGCAGGTGACGCTGAAGTCGGGTGGCTACCTGATCATCAACCAGACCGAAGCGCTGGTTTCGATCGACGTCAACTCCGGTCGTTCGACCCGCGAGCACTCGATCGAAGACACGGCACTGCAGACCAACCTCGAGGCCGCCGACGAAGTCGCTCGTCAGCTGCGCCTGCGCGACTTGGCCGGCCTTGTCGTCATCGACTTCATCGACATGGAAGAAAAGCGCAACAATCGCGCTGTCGAGAAGAAGCTGAAGGATTGCCTGAAAAACGATCGCGCCCGCATCCAGGTCGGCCGCATCTCGCACTTCGGCCTGCTCGAAATGTCGCGCCAGCGCATTCGTGCATCGGTTCTCGAATCGACGACCCAGGTCTGCTCGCATTGCGGCGGCACCGGTCACGTTCGCTCGCAGTCTTCCGTTGCCCTGCACGTGCTGCGCGGTATCGAAGAATATCTGCTCAAGAACACGACCCACGACATCACGGTTCGCACGACGCCGGAGATCGCTCTTTATATCCTCAACCACAAGCGTCAGACGATCGTTGACTATGAAGCCCGCTTCGGTGTTTCGATCATCATCGATGCCGATGGCGCCGTTGGCGCTCAGCATTTCGCGATCGATCGCGGCGAAGCCGTCGAGAACCCGGTCAAGATCGAAACCCTCTTCAACTTCGCGGCTATCCCGGAAGATGACGACGATGACGTCGTGATCGAGATCGACGAGGAAGAAGACGAAGAGCTGGAAGAAAAGCAGGCGTCGGAACGCCCAGTTGCCGCTGCCCGTGCAGAGGGCGAAGGTGACGGACGCAAGCGCAAGCGTCGCCGTCGTCGTCGCGGCCGCAACGGCAATGGCGAGCAGCAGGCATCCGACGAGAACGGCGCCGAACAGGCTGGCGACGAGGATGGTGGTGACGAGGAAGGCGACGACGCCGAAACCACGTCCGCTGCCGGCTCCGAAGAACGCGCCGAAGGCGATGACGCACAGCGCCGCAAGCGCCGCCGTCGCGGCAAGCGCGGCGGTCGCCGCAACCGCGAGGAAGGTGCCGAAGGCGCTGAGGGCGACGATGTTGCCGAAGTTGATGGCGATGTTGCCGCAAGCGCGGAAGCAGGCGAGACCACGGACGAAGCCGCAGTCGCAACCGAAGACAGCGCACCGGTAGATGTTGTCGTCGAAGCCGCCGCAGCGGAGGCTGTCGAAGCCTCCTCGGCCATGGCCGCCGTCGAAGCCGGCGCCACAGTAACGGAAGACGTGAAGCCGAAGCGCGCTCGCCGCAGCCGTAAGGCCTCGCCGGTCGAAGAGCCTGTCGTGGAAGCAGAAGTGGCACCTGCCGCTGAAGCAGCACCGGTTGCCGAAGCAGCCCCGGCCACCGAGCCGGAAGTCGCCGAGGCATCCGCTGATCTGGCAGCGCCCGCTGAAGAAGAAGCAAAGCCCGTTCGGGCCAATCGCGGCGCAAACGTTGCCTCCTCCGAACCGACCGTCAAGTCTTCCACCACGGAAGCGGCTGATGGCGACGGCAAGCCGAAGAAGGCCGGCTGGTGGCAGCGCCGCGGTTTTTTCTGAGACTGATTTTCGGACGTAAATGATTGAAATTCGGCTGTGGCGACGCAGCCGGATTTTTTCGTTCAGGGGTTATGTGTCGTTCGATCTTGGACGCATCGGTTGCCCGGTGGCGGAGACTGGATGTCAGTCTTGCCGCCACGGTAAACAGGGTGCGCTATATCAAGCCTCCAGATGCTTGAACGCTTTCCACATGCGGCGGCGTCTCATCCCTACCCTGCCAGCAACCATCGCTTACGCTAGCTTGGCCATGCACACCGACGCCGCCGGCTGTCATGAGCGCGAAATTGGTTCCAGCCAGAAGAAGCTGCAACGGTTTAGCGATAGGCAGACAAGCAAACAGCGAGATCGGCTTCCGGCCAGATCTCGCTGAGGCAAACTTGATGATTGCTGTAAGGCGCGTCAGCCGCGCAAGGCTGGCCGCGACCCGCACATCAGCGCTGCAGGTCGTGGCCCCAATCAGTCGCGTTCGGAAATAACCGTCGCGTGCGGGTATTCGCCGTAGAAGCCGCGCCAGTTGGCGATCGCGAAGCCGAAGACGACGAGCGCGCCGCCCTGGTGCAGCAGGCCCCAGTGGAGCGGGACTTCGAGCAGCAAGGTGGCGATGCCGATCGAGGCCTGGACGGTGACAAGGGCGAACATGACGACGGCGCGGCGTGCGTGGGTCGTTGCCGGTGCTGCGCGCAGCAGCATGATCATGTTGATCAGTGTCACGGCAAACAGCGTATAGGCGCCGACGCGGTGGATGAACTGCACCGTCTTAGGATTTTCAAAGAAGTTGATCCAGGCGGGCTGCTGGATCAGGAGATCGGAAGGCACGATGGCGCCGTCCATCAGCGGCCATGTGTTATAGGTGAAGCCCGCATCGAGACCGGCGACCAGCGCGCCGAGATAAATCTGGAACAATGTCAGCGCAGCAATCACGCCGGCCCAGACACGCGCGCTTTTGGTCGGCGCCGTGTCTTCGGAATGCGGCGAGAGCGCGCGCATGATCCACATACAGGATGCGAAGATTAGACAGGCGGTGATCAGGTGTGTCGCCAGGCGGTACTGGCTGACATCGGTGCGCGCGGTCAGTCCCGACGAGACCATCCACCAGCCGATGGCGCCCTGGAAGCCACCGAGCGCCAGAATGCCGACGAGAGGCCAGCGCAGGCGCCGCTCGATCCTGCCGGTTGCCCAGAAATAGAGGAGCGGCAGCGCGAAGATCACGCCGATACCGCGGGCAATCAGGCGGTGCGCCCATTCCCACCAGAAGATGCCCTTGAACTCATCGACGGTCATGTCGCTGTTGATCTGCTGAAACTCGGGAATGCGCTGGTAGAGCTTGAACTCCTCTTCCCATTCCGTCGCGTTCAGCGGCGGGATAACGCCGTGGATCGGCTTCCACTCGGTGATCGACAGGCCGGAATTGGTCAGTCGCGTCGCGCCGCCAACGATCACCAGACAGAACAGCGCGAGAAGGACGATGCCGAGCCAAATTCGTATGGCCTTGCGGTTATCATCCTGCTTGCGCACCTGGCGCAGAATTTCCTGTTCAGTCGTGAGATCAGCGACGGCCATGGACGGACTCCTTCGTTCCGACAGTTGATTTGCCTTAGCCACTGATGCAAAACAAGTCCGAACATTTGCGGCATGCCGTCGCGGTGGCCTGCCTGCACATCCCATACCGGAATTCACCAGATGCCTGTCCGCCTTCGCAAGTTCATCGGCACCATCCTCATCGTCGTCCTCGTTCTGGTCTATGCGCTGGTTGCGAATACGATCGCGGTTGCGACGCTCGGCAATGCGCCATGGTGGGGCCACCTGCTCTATTTCTCGCTGACGGGACTGCTCTGGGTGTTGCCGGCGATGGTCATCATCAAATGGATGGCCGGCCCGAAGCAGCAATAGGCATTAATCACGGACTAACCGTGATTGACGGAAAAGCCGGCGGCTTGGCGCGCGTAAAGGAAATGGATGCGCTGCCGCGCTATTTTCCCGGGCAGTATCTTTTCCCGGAGAACGCCCGTGCAAACGCAGAAGCTTCCATTGGAATCCGCGCCGCGTGACATCGCCGCCGACGCAGATGCCGGATTGGCGAAGCTCAGGGAGATCAATGCGCGGCTCTCCTTCGATGCGATCGACATCGACATCGACATCGTCGATTCCATCGAGGCTATGGAGCCGGAATGGCGGTCACTCGAGCGCGACAATCTGAACTCCCTGCACCAGGGCTATGACTGGTGCGCATCCTGGATGAAGGCCTACGGCAATCCGGCCGCCATCATCCGTGGCCGGTCGGGGACGCGAACCGTCTTCATCCTTCCCGTCGAGATCGTCCGCTCGCGCGGCGTGCGTGTCGCGAAGTTCATCGGCGCCGACCATAGCAATATCAATACGGGACTGTTCGCCACAGATTTCGCGGATGCCTTCGAGGCACTCGATGCGCATGACCTTGCCGCGCGTATCTCGGGTGCGCTCAAGGGGAAAGCCGATCTGCTGCTGCTGCAGAACATTCCCCTGACATGGCGCGGTCGTCGCAATCCGCTGGCGCTGCTGCCGATGGTGCAGAACCAGAACCACGCCTACCAGTTGCCGCTGTTCGACACGATGGAAGCGACGCTGAAGCAATTGAACGCCAAGAGCCGGCGGAAGAAGTTCCGGGTGCAGTCCAAGCGGCTGGAGGAGCTCGGCGGCTTCGATTATGTCCATGGTACGGATGCCAAGAGCCAGCACGCGCTTCTCGACCAGTTCTTCCTGCTGAAGAGCGAACGCTTCAAGGCGATGGGACTGCCCGATGTCTTCGCCGATGCCGAGACGAAGGCCTTCCTGCACGGCGCGATCGATATCCGCGACGCCAAGAACGAACTGTCAGGGCTCGAAATGCATGCGATCCAGCTGAAAGGCGAGCATGCCGGACACGTGGCGGCGGTCGCCGGCATCTCGCGCAAGGGTGATCATGTGATCTGCCAGTTCAGCGCGATCGACGAGAGCATCGGCGCCGAGGCCAGCCCGGGCGAGTTTCTGTTCTGGCAGATGATATCGGGCCTGCACGGCAAGGGCGTCAGCATGTTCGATTTCGGCCTGGGGGACCAGGGCTACAAGCGCTCCTGGGCGCCTGTCGAGACGGATCATTATGACGTGGTCCTGCCCCTCACCGCTCGCGGCATGGTCGCCGGCGCGGCGCACCGGCTCGTCACCCGCGCCAAGGCGTACGTCAAATCGCAGCAGCGGCTCTATCGCGCCGCCCAGCGCCTGCGCCGGTTCGCCGGCGTCTGATCAGGCCGCCTGCTGGGCGACCGTCGCATTGCCATCCGTATTGCCGCCGGACATCAGCACGACGCGCTCGTAGCCCGCCTCTTCGAAGCTGGTCATGGCGGCCACGAACTCTTCCTCGACGATCTCGGGCATGGAGAGGATGATCTCGACCGTTTTGCTCTGCGTGAGCTTGGAGACGCCGGCCACATCGGCAGCGCCGGATTCGACCAGCACCAAGTCATAGGCCGAAGAGAGAGCATCGAGCAGCAGCGAGAGGCGATCGGCCCCGCGCATGGCGCGACGCATGTCGCTGGTGCCCTGCGGGATGAAGTGGGCGTCGGAGAGGTAGTCACCATGGATGGTGTCGCCAAAGGCTGCCTCGCCGCACAGAAGGTCGGTGACCCCAGGCAGCGAGCGGCCCTGCGCCATCAGTTCCGTCGGGTGTCCGGAGCCCGTCATGTCGACGAGCACGACGCGCGAGCCTGCGGACGCCAGCGTGCGCGTCAGGGCTACAGTCGCGGCCGAACCATTGTCACCAGTCGGTGAAATGGCGATCGCCAGCGGCGCGCGGCTGCCGATGAGGTAATGCGCGACGGACGCGATGGAGAACTCGTTCTCCTCCTCCGGCTGTTCCGGGACGAGTTCTTCGGCGACCTCGTCTTGCTGTTCTTCGTGCACTTCCTGCTGGACAGCAAGCATGCTCGACGCGGGTGTGCGGGCCGGCGGTACAGCGACGACAACTTCGACCGTTTCCCGTTCGATGCGTTCTTCGACCTCGGCGTTCGACGTCGGGCGCAGCGCGCGGCCACTGAAAAGCTCGGCCAGCATGATCGCGATCGAGGTCATGATGAAGGTCGCAAGTGCTGCGACGACAACGATTGGGACGACCTTGGGGAAATAGGGATCGACCGGCTGAACGGCGGTCGAGACGATGCGGGCGTCAGCCGGGCTGGAATTCTTGTCGGCGCGCGATGCGGCCTCGCGGAAGCGAGACAGATAAGTTTCGAGCAGCTGGCGCTGGGCGGCTGCCTCGCGCTCAAGCGCGTTCAAGCCGACCTCATCCTCGCCGGCCTGGGCGCTGTTGGCCTTGACCTTGTTGGACTGCTGCTCAAGCTCCTGCTCGCGAAGCGTCGCAACCTTTGCCTCGTTTTCGATGCTCGCCAGGATCTTCTGCGTCTCCTGACGGATCTGCGCCTTGATGTCGGCGAGCTGAGCGCGGAGGCTCTTCAGCCGCGGGTGGTTGTTGAGGAGCGAGGTTTGGAGGTCCGAGATCTGCGACTGCAGGCCGGATTCCGTTCCCTTTAGCCGCTGGATCGACTGAGACGACATGATGTCCTGCAGCGTATCGGATGCTTCGCCCGACGCCAGCGCATTGCGCACGGACTGCGCCCGCGCCTCGGCATTCGCCCTCTCGCCGCGGACACGCGTCAATTCGGCGGAAACATCGTTCAGCTGTTGCGTCTGGAAATTGCCGCCGCCATTGGTCGGCAGCAGGCCATGAGCGGCGCGGTATTCGGCAACCTTTTGCTCGGCGTCGCTGACCTTGGTGCGGAGGTTCTCGATTTCCGGCTCCAGCCAACGCGTGGCTTCCGAGTTGGAATCAAGCTTGGCGCCGCTTTGCTTGGCGAGATAGGCGGCCGCCATGGCATTCGGGATCGTTGCGGCGAGCGCCGGATCCTTGGAGGTGAAGGTGATGCCGATGACGCGGGAACCGGGGACCTGATAGACCTGCAGGCGCTCGACGAAGGCGTCGATGACGCGCTCTTCCGGCGGGTTCGCAAGCGGGCTCTTCTTCAAATGCAGCGCGATCAGAATGTCGCCGAGCGCGGAGCTATTAGCGGCCGCATCGAACTCGGGGAGATCATAGAGCTTCTGGTTGCTGATGACCTGCTTGATGAGATCGGCCGATTGCAGGAGCTGCACCTGGCTGGAGATATTCAGTTCGTCGAGGAGCTGGCCCGCATTCGCATCCGTTGCCTGCGCGGTGGCGAAGGCCGGTGCGCGTGGCTCGATCAGGATGCGGGTCTCGCTGCGATACTTCGGCGAGATCATCTTGGCGCCGGCAAGGGCTACCCCTGCCCCGAGCAAGGTGATCGCCACGACCTTGAGCCGACGGGCCCAGACGCCGCGAACCAGCTGGGCAAGATCGATATCGACATCCTGATTACCCGTCACGCCGGACATGCTCGTACTCCAAGAACAAAGGTGCCGCGAGGGTAAATGACTATAGTAACTCAAGGGTTAATGCTTATGGGCGCGGGGTTGACTGCCTGCCGCAACCCAAGAAAGAGCGAATTTGACGGCGGTCTTTACCGCTCATTAACCCTAACGGATCGATAACGGGGCAAGAGTTTCGTTTCCTGTGAGAAGCAGATGCCCGTCGCACAGCCCAAGTTTCTGATGGCCTTGAGCCTCGCCGCCGTGACAGCAGTCTTGGGCGGCTGCAACAGCTATCAGCCCGCGCCGCGCGCATTCAACCAGGCAACGATCCAGCCCTATTCACTGGATAGCGGCGACAGGCTCCGCATTACCGTATTCGATCAGCCGAGCATGACGAACACCTACACGATCGACCAAGCCGGCTACATCGCTTTCCCGCTCGTCGGCCAGGTGCCGGCGCGTGGCCGGACGCTGCAGCAGCTCTCCGGCCAGATCGCGCAGAAGCTGAAGCAGGGCTACCTCCGCGACCCCGACGTCACCATCGATGTCGATCGCTATCGTTCCATCTTCATCATGGGCGAAGTCGGCCAGCCCGGGCAATATGCCTATGTTCCCGGCATGACCGCGCAGAACGCGATCGCCGTTGCCGGCGGCTTCACGCCGCGCGCCAACCAGAGCGCCGTCGACGTGACCAGAAAGATCAACGGCCAGGTGATGACCGGACGCGTCAACATCTCGTCCGCCATCATTGCCGGCGACACGCTCTATGTCCGCGAACGGCTGTTCTGATCATAGATGAGCGAACAGCGGCCCCTTCGCATCATTCACTGCTTCAGGTCCCCGGTCGGCGGCATCTTCCGCCACGTGCGCGATCTGGTGATTGAGCACAGCAAGGCCGGCCATGAAGTAGGCATTCTTTGCGACAGCTCGACTGGTGGAGAGCACGAGGACGCGCTGTTCGATGACATCAGGCCCTATCTAGCGCTGGGGCTGACGCGCGTGCCGATCCGGCGCTCGATCAGTCCTTCGGACATCGGCGTGCTTTGGGACGCCTACAAGAAGATCAAAAGTTTGCGGCCGGATGTGCTGCACGGACACGGCGCCAAAGGCGGCGTGCTCGCGCGACTAGCCGGCTCAGCCCTGCGGGTGAACAGGTATTGCGTAGCCCGCCTCTACACTGCCCATGGCGGAAGCCTGCATTATTCCCGCTCGTCGCTCTTGGGGCAATTCGTGCTTCGCATGGAGCGGCTGCAGGAATATTTGACGGACGCCCTGGTGTTTATCTGCGAATACGAGCGCGACACCTACACCAAGCGGGTCGGCCGCCCCCGGACGCAGACGCGGCTGATCTATAACGGTATCAGCGAGCGGGACTTCGAGCTCGTCCCGACCCGGTCCGATGCCGTACACTTCATCTATGTTGGCATGCTGCGGGACCTTAAGGGTCCCGACCTTTTTGTGGACGCGTTTGCGAAGACCGAGCGCCTGATCGGCCGGCCGCTGTCGGCGCTGATGATCGGCGATGGGCCGGATCGGGATCGCTACCGCGAGATGATGGTCGAGCGCGGCCTCGGCAAGCGGATCGGCATGCTGCCCGCGATGCGCGTGCAGCAGGCATTCGCGATGTCTCAGAACCTCGTTGTTCCGTCGCGAGCCGAAGCCATGCCCTATATCGTGCTCGAGGGGCTTGGCGCCGGCAAGACGATCATCGCAACCCGCGTCGGCGGCATTCCGGAAGCGCTCGGCAAGGATAGCGAGGCGCTCGTCGCCCCTGACAATGCCGACGACCTCGCCCGGGTGATGGCGGACGCCATTCGCGTTCCCGAATGGCATGAGAAAACCATGCCGCCGATCGATCAGGTGCGGTCGGTCTTTTCGGCCACGGTCATGGCCAAGGATGTGTTGAAACTCTATCGCGAACTGCTTGAGCGCCGGGCCGCAAAGACAAGTAAAGCCACTTCGTAAAACGTTTCTTAGGGGCTTTCTGCTATTGCCGACTGGTGAAACAGCGGCGGTAGCCTCATGAACAAGGCAGAGAACAACGATCAATTTGATCTGGAAACCCTGCGCAAGCAAGTTTCCGACGTCAATCGACGCAGCGGCGGCGGCACTGAGAAAACCACCTCGGAGCCGCTCAACGACTACGCGCGTCAGATCGCCGAGCAGTTCAGCGATGGCACACGCACGCCCGCGATCATGATCGGCCAGTTCCGCCTGATTGAATTCCTCTCGCAATTCGGCATCGGCCTCCTCTCCTTCCTGCTGTGGATGGATACCGAGGAGACGATCTCCATGCGCGCTGTCGCGTCTATATGCGTCGGCGCCGCGCTGGTGCTCGCCCTACAGACGGCCGACTGCTACACGATCCCGGCACTGCGCGCCCGCACGCGCCCGCTGCCGAAGGTGCTCCTGACATGGACGCTGGTCTTTGGCGCCATGGTCGCCATTGTCGCGATCGTCAGTCCTGTCGATGCGGCGCAGCTGCGGTCCTATATCTCATGGTTCATCCTCGGCGGCGTCTTCCTGCTCGCATCGCGCTTCCTGCTCGCCTACGGCATCCGCAACTGGGCACGCAACGGCATCATGGAGCGCCGCGCGGTGCTCGTCGGTGGCGGCCAGCCGGCCAAGGACTTCATTCGCCTGCTCGAACAGCAGCCCGACAACGACATCCGCATCTGCGGGATCTTCGATGACCGCGGCGACAAGCGGTCGCCGGCGATGGTTGCGGGCTATCCGAAGCTCGGGACCATCGGCGAGCTCGTCGAGTTCGCGCGCCTGACGCGCATCGACATGCTGATCATCGCTCTGCCGCTCAGCGCCGAGGCACGTATCCTGCAACTGTTGAAGAAGCTGTGGGTGCTGCCTGTCGATATCCGTCTCGCCGCCCACTCCAACCGCCTGCGCTTCCGTCCGCGCGCCTATTCGCATGTCGGCTCGGTGCCGATGCTCGATATCTTCAATAAGCCCATTCGCGATTGGGATTCGGTGGCCAAGCGCTGCTTCGACATCTTCTTCGCCGTGCTTGCGCTTCTCGTGCTCTGGCCGATCATGCTGGGAACGGCCATTGCCATCAAGGCGACGTCTCAGGGACCGGTCTTCTTCATGCAGAAGCGGCATGGCTTCAACAACGAGGTCATCAACGTCTTCAAGTTCCGCTCGATGTTTACAAACATGAGCGATCCGACCGGAAAGGCGGCGGTGACCAAGGGCGACCCGCGCGTCACCCCCGTCGGCCGCTTCATCCGCAAGACGTCGATCGACGAACTGCCGCAGCTGTTTAACGTGCTTCTCGGCAATCTGTCGCTCGTAGGCCCCCGTCCGCATGCCGTCCTTGCACAGGCCCGCGACCGCGCATTCGGCGATGTCGTCGAAGGGTATTTCGCGCGCCACCGCGTCAAGCCCGGCGTCACCGGCTGGGCGCAGATCAACGGCTGGCGCGGCGAAGTCGACAATGACGACAAGATCAAGTTCCGTACGGCCTACGATCTCTATTACATCGAGAACTGGTCGCTCTGGTTCGACCTGAAGATCCTGTTCCTCACGCCGTTTCGCCTGTTCAACACGGAGAACGCCTATTGAGCGCGATCGAGGCGACATATCCACGCGTCGCCCATCCACAGCGGGCAACACTGCGGCTGATCGGCTCGGCGGCCGTGACCATCGGCGTGTTCCTGTCGGGTTTCGTCATCAGCGAGCCCGCCCCGTATGAACTCTGGATGGCCTGTTTGGTCGGGCTGTGGTTCATCCTGGGGCTCCGGATCTCGCGCTATACCGTTCCGCTTCTGGCGCTGCTGATCACTTTCAACGTCGGCGGCATGCTGTCGCTGACGCAGATGAAGGACCTTGCCGATGGTCCGATGTATGTGGCGGTCTCGACCTTCCTCGCACTGACGGCCGTCTTCTACGCCGCGATCATCGAGGACAGCCATCGCCGGCTGCCGCTCATCTTTAACGCCTGGACATTTGCGGCCGTCATTACCTCGATGCTCGGCATTCTCGGCTACTTCCACGCATTTCCCGGCTCCGAGGTCTTCACGCTCTACGACCGCGCCAAAGGTGCATTTCAGGACCCGAACGTGTTCGGACCTTTCCTCGTGCCCCCTTCCCTCTATCTCGTGCACGGCATCCTGACGGGAAATCTGCGGGCTGCGCCGATCAAGGCGGCGGCGCTTCTGATCCTTGCGCTCGGCGTCTTCCTGTCATTCTCGCGCGCGGCGTGGGGTTTGTTTCTGCTCACCATCATCCTCCTGATCTTCGTGATGCTGCTGAAAGAACGCAGCGGCGCCTTCCGGCTGCGCATTCTCGTTCTGTCGCTGGCCGCGATCCTGATGATGGTGGCGTCGCTTGTCATCGCCTTGCAGTTTCCACAGGTCAGCGATCTCTTCTCGACGCGCGCGCAGCTCGTGCAGCAATATGACGGCGAGCACCTTGGGCGCTTCGATCGCCACCGGATCGGCTTCACGATGATGATGGAGCGACCGCTCGGGATCGGACCTATGGTGTTCGGCACCATCTTCCCCGAGGACGAGCACAATATCTGGCTGAAATCGCTGACGACCTATGGCTGGCTCGGTTTCGTCAGCTATGTCGGCATGCTCTTCTGGACCTTCTATCTCGGCTTCAAGAACCTGCTGAAGAACCGCCCCTGGCAGCCCTATCTGATGATCGCCTGGATCGGTGTGCTCGGCCACGCCGCGATTGGCAACGTCATCGACATCGACCACTGGCGCCATGTCTATCTGCTCTTCGGCGTCGTATGGGGCTGCGCTGCGCTCGAGGCGAGGCATATGCGCGATCCAAACGCTCGCGACCGCTACTGAGCCCTTGCGAACCGCCACCGGCGCGCTAGTCTTTCCTTATGATCACAGCCATGCAGATACGCGCCGCCCGCGCCATGATGGGCATCTCCATAGAGCAACTGGCAACCGCATCCGGCCTGCCCGTCGCAACCCTCGAAACTCTTGAGCGCGACGAGACGCAAGGCGAGCCGCAGGCGCTGCTGGCGGTCAAGCAGGCGCTCGAGACGGGCGGCGTGCTGTTCATTGCCAGCGGCAATCATGACGAGGGCGGACCGGGCGTTCGGCTGAAGGCACGCACCGGCAGCGACGAGGGTATCCGTCCGGAAAACCTGAACTCGGCAAACGACGACTGAGCGCTGGAACCAAAATCGAGGTTTCGCGTTATTCCCGCGCATTATCAAAATGTTGGGGGATGTTTCTTGAGAAACTCGAACGGTCTTTATGTAGTCATCGGCGCCCTGATTGTCGTCGTCGCCGGGCTTGGCGCCTATATCTATCACGAACAGACAAAGCCTAAGGGTGTCGAGATGAGCATCGGCCAAAACGGCGTGTCCATCGAACAGAAATGACGTTTTCAGATGACTGGCGCGACGTGATCGCGCTCAGTTCTTGAAGCTGGCGGCGCGCTCGCAATGCAGCGCGCCGTCGGTGATGACGCCAGCTGCGACCTTCATCAGATGTGCTTCCGCGAGTTCCATCAGCAAGAGCGCGACATCATGCTCTGACCAACCGGATCGAACAGCATTATCGACCATCTTCGACAGTGATTCGGACATTTTATCTCGAAGATATTCGCTGCCAGCGACATCAATCATGAAAAACCTCATGTATCTCTCGTATATCTATGCCACATATTGGAGCGATATTCGAGATCACCAGCGGTTTACCAGCATATTTATTAGCAATTACATCTCGCGTTGATTTAATACTGAATATTGGCGTCAAATATTATTGACAACTGCCGAATCAGCTAGCGCTGCACGCGATGACATGCAGCCAAATCCAGTTATTCATCAGAGTTTTGATTGTGATCTCGGCTCCTGGGGGCTGCCGAAAATCTAAGTAAATGGTCGGGGCGACAGGACTTGAACCTGCGACCCCTTGACCCCCAGTCAAGTGCGCTACCGGGCTGCGCTACGCCCCGACCTGCCTTTACGGCCTGATCCTGTTAGTCTTTTGGGATTCTCGGCGCAAGCGAAAAATCGACATCGTTCAGAAATTCACCGGTTCTTTTCGCCATATCCCGGACGACCAAGCTCTCCGCCACCGTAAGGCGCTTGCCCTGCCGCGATCATCTGACTATTGGGACGTCAGATTGCTCAGGGAGACATAGCATGGAAATCGAGATCCCCTGCCCGAAGTGCAGGAATACCAGAATGAAGTTCGAACGCCCGCAGCCGCTGGATAGCGACATGCTGACGTGCTTCACCTGCGGCCACGAGCTCGGAACGCTCGGTTCCGTCAAGGCGAAGATGATGGCGGCATTCGAGCGGATGCAGAAGCAAGGCCTGCCGCGCAAGCAGTAAGCGCTAGCCGCGCGTAAAGCCGATACGCCCGTCTTCGGCGATCGTAACACTGCAACCGAGATAATCGGCAATCGACATATGCGGGGTATCAAAAGGCGTGGCGTGGGTCTGTGTCACAACAACCACATCCGCGCCCGCCGCCTCGCCCGCGAGAATGCCGGCGACTGCGTCCTCGAACACGAGGCACCTGGCCGGATCGACGCCGAGACGTTCGGCGCCAAGACGATAGCCCTCAGGGCTTGGCTTTCCGGATGAAACCTCTTCACCCGTTACAATCACTTTCGGCATCGGGATGCCGGCTGCGGCCATTCGGAGCTTGAAAAGCTCTGTCGGCGCTGACGTGACGATCGCCCAGCGCTCGGGCGGCAGGCTGTTCAGGAATTTCACCGCGCCCGGGATCTCGATGATCCCGTTTACGTCCTCAAGCTCTTCCTCAAGCAACAATTTTGCTTCGTGCTCGGGATCGACACCCGGCAGTGCCAGATTGCGGATCACGTCGCTGGCGCGAACGCCGTGGATGGTCTTCAGGAAAACCTCGGGCTCAAACCCATGCTTCAACGCCCAGCCGGTCCAGACGCGCTCGACGACGGCGATGGAGTTGAGCAGCGTTCCGTCCATGTCGAAGAGGAAGGCGTCATACATTTTTGTGGGAAGCGGCACGCGAAGCTCCTGGCTGGCAATATGAGATCATCTCGGGCGGCTTGACGTCGGTCTTAGCGGACCTGGTCGAGAAGGCGCTTGCATTCCAGGAGATCATAGAGCGCCTCCTGCAACAGCGCGCGATCTTCCTTGCCGACGCTCGACTTGCCGAGCGACACCTCGGCCGCCTCGTCGTCGCCACCGCCGAAGTTGAAGAAGCGGCGGGACGCCGGCGCCTTGGCGCGTCCGACCAACTGATCTTCCTCGGACATGCCGACCCTGGGCTCGCCGGCTTCGCTTTCGCTCTGGCCTGTCAGCGCCTGGACGCTTGCGAGATCGCCATGGCCGATGGCGATGACGAACTTGTTGCCGTTGGTCTTCAGGAGCTTCTGCACACCCTTGATGGTGTAGCCGTGATCATAGAGCAGATGGCGGATGCCCTTCAGCAGGTCCACATCTTCCGGCCGGTAATATCGCCTGCCACCGCCGCGTTTCATCGGCTTGATCTGCGGGAAGCGGGTCTCCCAGAAGCGCAGCACGTGCTGCGGAAGATCGAGGTCATCCGCTACTTCGCTGATGGTGCGAAAAGCATCCGGGCTCTTATCCAAGGTTCTCACTCCCTACGCGATTTTCAGCACGCGATCTTCAGCGCGTCGCGCTTACCGTTTATCGGCAAGGCGAAGGGGCTCGCACCTGATATGTCCGAGCCGCGACTCATCATATTTCAACGGTTTGCTTGCGTTAATTCAAGTCACGTCTCGAATTCGCACAGAAAACGTTGCGGAAAATTCACGGGAAGCGTCGATCAGCCTCGTCGGGCGACGAGATCGGAAAGCGATCAGGCAGCCGGATTGGCCGGCTTGGTCTTGACCTTGCGCAGGGTGTGCGCCTTCAGGATGCGGGTCTTCAAGACGTTCGACGCCTTGAAGGTCATCACGCGGCGCGGAGAAATCGGCACTTCTTCGCCGGTCTTCGGGTTGCGGCCGATGCGCTCGTTCTTGTCGCGCACCTGGAAGGTCGCGAAGGAGGAAAGCTTGACCGTTTCACCACGAACGATGGCGTTGCAGATCTCGTCGATAACAGTCTCCACGAGCTCCGCCGATTCCGTTCGGGACAGACCGACTTTACGAAAAACGGATTCCGCCAAGTCTGCGCGCGTGACTGTTTTGCCGGTCATCTTTTTCCCTGCCCATCGGTTTTGTTTTGTGAGGACGAGCGAAGAGTATTTGTCTTGCGCCTTACGGTCAAGCCCTTGTTCGTTGTCAGCTTTTTGGGTTTTTAGCCTGTTACCAGCGCAGCAGGACGGCACCCCAGGTGAAGCCGCCGCCCATCGCCTCAAGCATGACGAGATCGCCCTTCTTGATACGTCCGTCACCGGCTGCAACCGCGAGCGCGAGCGGGATCGAAGCCGCCGACGTGTTGCCGTGCAGGTCGACGGTGACGACAACCTTTTCGGGCGCGATGTTGAGCTTCTTGGCGGAGCCATCGATGATGCGACGATTTGCCTGATGCGGCACCAGCCAGTCGAGATCGTCGGAGGTGGTGCCGGTGCTGTCGAAGGCCGCCTGGATGACGTCGGTGATCATGCCAACCGCATATTTGAAGACTTCGCGGCCTTCCATGCGCAGCTTGCCGACGGTGCCCGTGGTCGACGGTCCACCATCGACGAAGAGCTTTTCCTTGTGCGAGCCGTCGGAACGCAGATGCGCGGTCAGAACGCCACGGTCCGCAGTGGTCCCCTCGCCTTCGGCTGCCTCGAGCACGATCGCGCCCGCTCCATCGCCGAAGAGCACGCAGGTCGTGCGGTCGTTCCAGTCGAGAATGCGCGAGAAGGTTTCGGCGCCGATGACGAGCACGCGCTTGGCAAGGCCGCCACGGATATAGGCGTCGGCGGTGGTGACCGCGTAGACGAAACCGGTGCAGACTGCTTGCACGTCGAAGGCAAAGCCGTGGCTCATGCCGAGACGGTTCTGGATGCTGACGGCGGTCGCCGGGAAGGTGTTGTCCGGCGTCGACGTCGCGCAGATGATCATGTCGATGTCATCGGGCGTCATGCCGGCCTTTTCGAGCGCCGCCAGAGCCGCCGCCGCGCCAAGCGAGGACGTCGTCTCATCTTCTCCGGCGAGATAACGCTGGCGAATGCCCGTGCGCTGGACAATCCATTCGTCGGAGGTGTCCACGACATCTTCCATGTCGCGATTGGTCATAGCGCGTTTCGGAAGCGCGGATCCGAAACCGCGAACCACTGAACGGATCATATTCTTCAAATCCCGTCGCTCATGCCGCTTCCGGCCCGATTGGGGGCAGCCGCTTGGCATGATACTTTTGCAAATCGTTTTCTATTTTCTGATTGAGGCCATTCTTGGCCATGTCGTAGCCGACCTCGATCGCAGATGCGATCCCTTCGGCATTGGCGCCGCCGTGGCTCTTGATGACCACGCCGTTGAGGCCGAGAAACACGCCGCCATTGACCTTGCTCGGGTCCATCTTCTCGCGCAACATGTCGAACGCGCTCTTGGCGAAGATATAGCCGATCTTGGCAAGCAGGGTGCGCGACATCGCGGCTTTGAGATATTCGCCGATCTGGCGAGCGGTGCCTTCAGCCGCCTTCAGCGCGATGTTGCCGGCGAAGCCTTCGGTGACCACGACATCGACGGTTCCCTTGCCGATGTCATTGCCCTCGACGAAGCCGAAATAATCGAGCGAGTCGATATTGGCCTCGCGCAGCAGGCGTCCGGCTTCCTTCACCTCTTCCTGGCCCTTGATCTCTTCCACACCCACATTGAGCAGGCCGATCGTCGGACGGTCGATTTCGAACAGCGCGCGCGCCATGGCGCCGCCCATGAGCGCGAAATCCATCAGTTGCTGGCTATCGGCGCCGATCGTCGCGCCGACATCGAGCACGATGCTCTCGCCGCGCATGGTCGGCCAGATCGCCGCGATCGCCGGGCGCTCGATATTGGCCATCGTGCGCAGACAGAACTTGGCCATCGCCATCAGCGCGCCGGTGTTGCCGGCGGAAACCGCGACATCGGCGTCCTTGGTCTTCACAGCCTCGAGCGAACGCCACATGGAAGAGACATAGCGGCCGCGGCGCAATGCCTGGCTCGGCTTCTCGTCCATGCGCACGGCAAGTTCGCAATCGTGGAGAACGGATTTCTCCTTCAGCTTCGGAAACTGGGCGAGAATAGGCTCGCACTGTTCCTTCAAGCCATACATCACGAACGAAATGTCCGGATGCCGTTCCAATGCCTTTGCGGCACCGGGGATGACTACCTGGGGACCAAAGTCGCCACCCATGAGGTCGAGAGAAATTCTGATCACGCGTCCCTGATCCTTTTTTTTCGTCCCAGGAGGGCGAAATTTTGGCCAAAATACCGGTTTTACCGTCGCTGACAACTGAATTATGTCAAACCGCGAGCGGCTTTCAGTCCTTTTTCCAGTCTTTCAGAACAGCAAAGGCGGAAGGCTTCTTATCGTTTTCTCCGGTGTCTTCTATGTGACCATCGAAGGCAACGCCCTCTTTGCGGGGGTACGGATCGATCGCCATGGCGGCGAACTCGGTGGCGACTTCGCCGGCATCGATCGTGTCACCGACAAAGCTTTCCGGCAGGTCGGGACCATCGGGATCCAGCATCATTTCGCCGGTATCGTTGGCCGGACGACGCGCAAGCTTGGAGTTTTCGGGCACGAAGATCTGCTCGAAAGGCTCATCGATCTTCGACGGCACCGGCTCCAGCGTGACGACACAGCTCTGGACGATGCTCGCCCGCACCCTGCCCTTCACGCGGATGCCATCCTTTTTCCATCGCGCGATCTGCAGATCGGCGCGGAAATCATCGACGGAGATCACGTCCCAGGTTTCGGCGAGCGCCCGCAACTCGTCCTTGTCGGCCTCCAGATGGACGTCGACCGGGTTGGCCGAGACGTTGCCGACCTTGACCAAATAGGAGAAAGGCGTGTCTTCGTTTGAATTCTTCATCATTGTCTCCTCACGCGACGGCGGGCAGCGTTGCCGAGCCGGTCGCGATCGTGTCTTCGGACTGTGCCGACAAGTGTCTTTCAGCGGAAAACATCCAATCGGCAAGCGCGCGCATATCGACCGGATCTGTTTCCTTCGGATGAATGTTGCGGCCAAGCGCCACGGCGAGAGCCTCGGCGTCTCCAGCGTCCATCGCCTTGGAATAGGCTTCGAGCCGGCCGTAGAACATGCCGGCGAGTTTCTTCATGCGCTTCGGCACGGTGTTGTCGCCGATGCCGAGTTCGCGGATCGAATAATCGATATCCTGGAAGAATGCATCCACGATTTCCTGCGCGATTTCCTGGCCACTCGTCTCGGATGCACGCGTGCGGCGAAAAAACAGGATCATGACGGCCGACAGCATTTCGAAGCGACCCATGACCGTATCCGGCACGCCGAGTCTCTCGTAAAGCGCGGGCATGCGGGCGGCCGATGTCAGCGCCTCATATTGCCGGTCGACGATCGCCTGGTTGTTGTTTTTCTTGCCGAAGAGCCCGAATATCATTGTTTTTTCCGGAAAGGCCTCGTTCTTGGCGCCAACCTGCGTCCGGCCTTGTTGCATGATTTCGAAAGCTGGTTTACCGAAGCATGCGCGAATTGCAATGGCGAAGGTGGCCACTTTCGGGACAGCGCTTCGACGATGGCCACTCGGCAGATGGCTCACGTCCGACCCCGGAAAGGCCACAATGGTTTTGCATCAGCGTAACATTGCATGGCCGATGGCTGGTATCGATACGTTAAGGGAGTAGATGTCGTTGAAGAAACGGTATTTCAAGTCTGACAAGAAATTCCTCAGCAATGCCGCCATTGCCATCATGATCGCCTCCGCCGGATTGACCGGCTGCCAAACGGGTACGGTTCTCAACGGCGGTTACGTCGCCGACGAGCAGTCGCTCAACCTGGTTCCCGAGGGTTCGAGCCGCGAGCAGGTTCTGCTGTCGCTGGGCACGCCTTCGACGACCGCCACCTTTGATGGCGAAGTCTTCTATTACATCTCGCAGCGCCGCGAGCGCTCCATGGCGTTCCAGAAGCTGAAGGTCGTGGACCAGAGCGTTCTGGCCATCTACTTCGACAAGGACGGCGTAGTAGTCCGCCGCGCCAACTACACGCTCAAGGACGGCAAGCCGTTCGACACCATCACGCGCGTTACGCCGACTGGTGGTAAGGATCTCACCTTCCTGCAGCAGCTGCTTTCCGGCGGCAGCGCCGCGAACATGGCCAAGGGCCTGTTCGGCGCCGGCGATCGTCCTTCGCCGCAGAACCCGGCCAGCTTGCGCTAAGCGTCAAGTCATTCGCCCACACAAAACCCGCCGGATCGCTCCGGCGGGTTTTTCATTGGTTACAGGTTTAAGATCGATCAGCCCGCCAGGATGGCAAGCAGCAGCAGTGCCACGATATTGGTGATCTTGATCGCCGGATTGACGGCGGGGCCGGCTGTGTCCTTGTAGGGGTCGCCGACTGTGTCACCGGTTACGGATGCCTTATGGGCTTCCGAACCCTTCATGTGGCGCGTGCCGTCCTTGTCGACGAAGCCGTCTTCGAAGGACTTCTTGGCGTTGTCCCATGCGCCGCCGCCCGAGGTCATCGAGATCGCGACGAACAGACCGTTGATGATGACGCCCAGCAGCGATGCGCCAAGGGCCGCAAATGCCGATGCCTTGGAGCCCGAGATCAACAGCACGCCGAAATAGACGACGATGGGCGCGAGCACAGGCAGAAGCGACGGAATGATCATTTCGCGAATGGCGGCCTTGGTCAGAAGATCGACCGCCTTGCCGTAATCCGGCTTCTCGGTGCCCTGCATGATGCCGGGCTTTTCGCGAAATTGCTTGCGCACTTCCTCGACGATCGATCCAGCCGCACGTCCCACCGCCGTCATGGCGATGCCGCCGAAGAGATAGGGTATGAGGCCGCCGAAGAGCAGTCCGGCGACGACATAGGGATTGGAGAGATCAAAGGAGATCGCGCCGATGTTGGCGAAGTACGGGTA
The DNA here is from genome assembly GCF_057809895.1 of Rhizobium sp. FG113. Classification (NCBI taxonomy): domain Bacteria; kingdom Pseudomonadati; phylum Pseudomonadota; class Alphaproteobacteria; order Hyphomicrobiales; family Rhizobiaceae; genus Rhizobium; species Rhizobium sp. FG113. Next base: position 140,442 of record NZ_JBMDKV010000004.1, read on the forward strand.
CTGATCACCATGCGCGGCGAAATATTGCAGGTCGTTCGAATAGGCCGCGAAGAGCACGAGGGCGCCGAGACCGGCGGAGCCGATCGCGTAGCCCTTGGTGACGGCCTTGGTGGTGTTGCCCACCGCATCGAGCGCATCCGTGGACTTGCGCACTTCAGGTGGCAGATGCGCCATTTCGGCGATGCCGCCCGCGTTGTCGGTAACCGGACCGAAGGCGTCGAGCGCCACGATCATGCCGGCAAGGCCGAGCATGGCGGTGACGGCGATGCCGGTGCCGAACAGACCACCCAGCTGGAAGGTAGCCAGGATGCCGCCGACGATGACGATCGCCGGTAGTGCCGTCGATTCCAACGATACGGCGAGCCCCTGGATGACGTTGGTGCCATGTCCCGTCACCGATGCCTGGGCGATCGAATTGACCGGGCGCTTGTTGGTGCCGGTGTAGTATTCGGTGATGACGACGATCAGCGCGGTGACGATGAGGCCGACGATACCGCAGATGAAGAGGTTCATGCCGGTGATGTCATGACCGGCGACCGTGCCGATCGGACCCCAGCCGACTGTCAGCGACGTTGCAGCACCAAGACCCAGGATCGACAGCAGGCCGGTGACGATGAGCCCCTTGTAGAGGGCGCCCATGATTGAGCCATTGCTGCCGAGCTTCACAAAGAAGGTACCGATGATCGAGGTGATGATGCAGGCGCCGCAAATCGCCAACGGGTAGATCATCGCCGACGCGAGAATGGGCGTGCCGCCGAAGAAGATGGCGGCTAGAACCATCGTCGCGACGACAGAGACGGCGTAGGTTTCGAAGAGGTCGGCCGCCATGCCGGCGCAATCGCCGACATTGTCGCCAACGTTGTCGGCGATGGTCGCGGGGTTGCGTGGATCATCTTCCGGGATACCGGCCTCGACCTTGCCGACGAGATCGCCGCCGACATCGGCGCCCTTGGTGAAGATACCGCCGCCGAGACGGGCGAAGATCGAGATCAGCGATGCGCCGAAGCCGAGCGCGACCAGGGAATCGATGACTTCACGCGAGGCGGGATCGTGGCCGAGCACGCCGGTGAGGATCAGATAGTAGATGGAGACGCCAAGCAGCGCCAGGCCGGCGACCAGCATGCCGGTAATGGCGCCCGATTTGAAGGCGATGCCAAGCCCGGCGGCCAGGCTATGCGAGGCAGCCTGCGCGGTGCGCACATTGGCGCGAACCGAAACGTGCATGCCGATGAAGCCCGCGGCGCCCGAAAGCACGGCACCAACCAGAAAGCCGATCGCGGCCGTGGCGGAGAGCAGCAGCCAGGCGGCGATGAAGACGACGACGCCGACAATGGCGATTGCCGTATACTGGCGCGTCAGATAGGCCTGCGCGCCTTCGCGAATATATCCTGCAATTTCCTGCATGCGGGCGTTCCCCTGATCGGCTGATAGCACCGACCGGATTGCCCAGATGGCATAGACCACCGAAAGCAAACCGCACGCTATTACGCATAAAAGAATCGTCATTTCGCTCTTTCCTCCAAAAGAGCCGGAGCTCACTCCCTCTCCGGCTGCGAACACGCCGTCCTCATTTCCTCCCACAGAAATGCTGCAACGCCGAGTGGAGATTGCGGGGAGGAAAACGGGACGTCAAGCCCGCAAGGGCTGAAAACCCTTACGGAGCAATGGGAAAGAGGAGATTGGCCGATTGGAGGAAGAAGCCGATTCTTGCGCGCGAAACGCTACTTTTTCTGATCGCCGCGAACTTGCTTGGCGATGCGGTCGAGAACAGCGTTGACGAGCTTGGGCTCATCATCGCTGAAGAACGCCTGGGCGATCTCGACATATTCGGTGACGATGACCGCGACCGGTACGTCCTTGCGGTCGAGCAGTTCGAAAACGCCGGCACGAAGGATGGCTCGAACGGTGCTGTCGAGACGCGACAACGCCCAATCGTCCTGCAACGCCGAGGCAACCAGCGGATCGAGGCGCTTCTGTTCGCGCACGACGCCGGAGACGATCGAACGGAACCAGGACGGGTCAGCCTTCAGGTAGGTTTCGCCATCCAGTTCCTGGCCGAGACGATGGGCTTCGTATTCGGCGACGATTTCCAGAACGCCGGTGCCGCCGATATCCATCTGATAGAGCGCCTGAACGGCGGCGAGACGCGCGGCGCCACGCTGGTTCGCTGCCTTGACCGGACGCTCTACGTTTTCGTTGCTCATGCCTTATGCACCCAGCTTTTTCTTCAGCTCGATCATGGTGAGAGCTGCGCGAGCGGCAAAGCCACCCTTGTCCTTATCCGAACGACGTACGCGCGACCAAGCCTGCTCGTCGTTTTCGACCGTCAGGATACCATTGCCGATGGCAATGGATTCACTGACGGACAGGTCCATCAGAGCGCGCGAGGATTCGTTCGACACGATATCGAAGTGGTAGGTCTCGCCGCGGATGACCATGCCGAGCGCGACGTAGCCGTCGTAGTTCGTGCCGTCATTATCCGCTCCATCGAGAGCCATTGCAATCGCAGCCGGAATTTCCAGCGCGCCAGGAACGGTGACGACGTCATAGGTCGCACCGGCTTCCGTCAATGCGAAGGTTGCGCCTTCCAGGAGAGCATCAGCCATGTCGTCGTAGAAACGTGCTTCAACGATCAAGATATGAGGAGCGGTTTCTCGCGCCATGGGTCACCTTCATTTCCTAGAGGACTTGCCGTTCGACAGGCGGCGGTCAAAACATGCCTTCGGCAGAATGGCAAGCAAATTCGGCTCATGGCTGCGGTGCAAAATCGCGAATCGTCCCGGCGAACGCCGAGGTGCTGGTTAGCCACCGGAGCGAAAACGCTGGGTCCTGATCGATAACGGGTTGATTTCCCGCGCAAACTCATAGTTCCCTCAGGCAAAGGGAGACGAGAATGACCGATCAGCAAACACCCGTTGTCAACGTGGATGCGCTCAGCCTGGAGCGCTGGAGGCAGGGAGAGCTTTACCAGAGCGCGGATACATCCTTCGGCGCGATGCTCGGGCTGAAAGGGCTCGGCGTCAGCTATAACGAGGTACCCGCGGGCAAGTCGGGCTGTCCCTTTCACAACCATCATGCCGAGGACGAGATGTTTTTCGTGATCGAGGGGACCGGCGAGTATCGCTTCGGAACGGAGCGCTATCCGATCCGCAAGGGCGATGTGCTTGGCGCGCCGGCGGGCGGGCCGGAGACGGCGCACCAGATCATCAACACCGGCGAGACCCCGCTGATCTATCTCGGCATTTCGACAAAGGCTGCGACCGATATCGTCGAATACCCGGACTCGGGGAAGTTTCTTGCGAAGACGCGCTGCGAGGGATCGCCCGATCGGTCGTTTCGCGTGATGGGCCGGGCCGGCGACGATCTCGACTACTGGGATGGCGAGCCGGGAGCCTGACGAGGAAAGCGATCGCAATGACCGAGATACCGACGATCGAGACCGGGCGGCTGATCCTGCGGCCGCACGCGCTTGAGGATTTCGAGGCTTATCATGCGCTCTGGAGCAACGATGCGGTCGTGCGCTTCATCAGCGGGGTGGCATCGACGCGGGAGCAGAGTTGGGGGCGCATGCTGCGCGTCGCCGGCATGTGGCACCATATGGGCTTCGGCTTCCTCGCCATCGAAGAAAAAGAGAGCGGGAAGTTCGTAGGCGAAGCCGGCTTTCTGGAGATGAAGCGGGACATGCAGCCCGTCAGCACCGAGGGGACGCTGGAAACGGGCTGGGCGTTGATGCCGGAGGCTCAAGGCAAAGGCTACGCGACGGAAGCGCTGCGGGCATTGATCGGCTGGGCGGAGGTGCACTTTCCGTCACGGCCGATGAGCTGCATCATCGATCCCGACAATGCCGCCTCGCTGCGCCTTGCCGAAAAGCTCGGCTTTGGCGATGCGAGGCGCACGAACTACAATGGCGAGGTTATTCTGCTTTCGCGACCGGGAACTCGGCCAACCTAGCGGCGTAACGCGCCATTGTGTCGACCTCGAAATTGACGAAATCGCCAGCCTGGCGCTTGCCCCAGGTCGTGACCTCGAGCGTGTGGCGAATAAGCAGAACGTCGAAGTCGGTGCCATCGACGGCATTGACCGTCAGCGATGTGCCGTCGAGCGCGATCGAGCCCTTGGGGGCGACGAACTTCGCCAGATGCTCCGGCGCGCGGATGCGGAAACGGGTGGCATCGCCCTCTTCGGTGACGGAGAGGATCTCGGCCTTGCCGTCGACATGGCCGGAGACGATGTGGCCGCCCAGCTCGTCGCCAATCTTCAGCGAACGCTCGAGATTGACGGGGCTGCCCTCTTTCCAGGTGCCGATCGTCGTCAGGCGCAGCGCTTCTTCCCAGGCTTCGACCTCGAACCAGCGGCCGTTGCTGCCCTCTTCGGGCAGGCCGGTGACCGTCAGGCAGATGCCGGAATGCGAGATCGAGGCGCCCATGTCGATGGTCGCCGGATCATAGCTGGTCGCCACGCGAAGCTTGATGCCTTCCTTGAGAGGCGAAACGGATTCGATCGTGCCGACGTCGGTGACAATGCCTGTAAACATCAAACTTCTCTTTCGTATTCGTCCAGGCTGTCGTCGCCAACTCTGCGCGTGCCCACATGTTTGAAATCGGATGGGATATCGGTTTTGCGGACCGGCGTTTCAATACCGCCTTGCCCAATCGTGCCCGGCCCCTGGTAGAGCAGGATGCGGTCGACATAGCCGGCCTCGAGGAAAAGCCGCGCCGTCTTGGCGCCGCCTTCGACCAGCAGCGAGGAAATGCCGCGGGAGGCGAGTGCCGGGAGAAGCTGTTCCGGGTGGTAGGGGTGGCAGTAGACGACCTCGACGCCAGCGGATTCGAGGGCTTGGCGGCGGGCTTCGAGTTGGGCGGTATTCTCGTTGGCGTTGGTGGGTGTGTTCCCCCCCTCTGCCCTGCCGGGCATCTCCCCCACAAGTGGGGAGATTGGCTGGGGACGGCCACTCGTTCCACCTTCAACGTTTTGGACAGACGCTGGCAACGAGTCGATCTCCCCCCTTGTGGGGGAGATGTCCGGCAGGACAGAGGGGGGTAACTCTTGCTCCCCCGTCTCGGACCCGGAAACCTCCTCACGCCCCACCACAATGACCGGCACCTGCCGAGCCGTCCGCACCAGCTTCGACGTCAGCGGCAGCTCCAGCAAGGGATCCAGCACGATCCGCACCGGCGAGCGCCCCTCAAGCCCCGGGATACGAACCGTCAGTTCCGGATCATCGGCAACGGCGGTCCCGATACCAACGAGGATCGCATCCGTCTCGGCGCGCAGTTGCTGCACCTCGGCGCGCGCCGCGGGACCGGTAATGGCGATCTGCCCCTCGCCCATGCGGCCGATCATGCCGTCTTGAGAAACGGCAAGCTTCAGAATCACATAGGGACGGTTCTTCGTCTGGCGGGTGAGATAGGCGGCGAGCGAGTGGCGGCCCTCTTCTTCCAACAACCCGGTCTCGACCGTGATGCCGGCGTCTCGAAGCATGGCGATGCCCCTGCCCGACACGCGCTCATCGGGATCGGTGACGCTGATGACGACGCGGGACACGCCGGATGCGATCAGCGCATCGGCACAGGGCGGCGTCTTGCCGTGGTGGGAGCATGGCTCGAGCGTGACATAGGCGGTGGCGCCGCGGGCCAGTTCACCGGCCTCGGCCAGCGCCTGCGGTTCGGCATGTGGACGGCCGCCGACAGCGGTCGTGCCACGGCCGACGATCTCGCCGTCGCGCACGACGACGCAACCAACGGAGGGGTTTGTGGATGTCTGGCCGAGATGGAGGAGACCCAGGCGGATCGCCTCCTGCATGAATTGCGCGTCGTCTGGCGAAGCGCTCATCGCTCAGCTATCCAAGGGATCGCGAGCGATCTTGGCGTTGATCTCCGAGATCACCTTCTCGAAATCCTCGGCGTGGCTGAAATCGCGGTAGACCGAAGCGTAGCGCACGAAGCCGACGTCATCGAGGCTCTTCAGCGCTTCGAGAACCTGCAAGCCGATCTGCTCGGAGCTGATCTCGACCTCGCCGGAGCTTTCCAGGCGTCGGACGATGCCCGAGACCGCGCGCTCTATGCGGTCGCGGTCGACGGGGCGCTTGCGCAGTGCGATCTCAAAGGAACGCACCAGCTTGTCGCGATCAAAAGGCACCTTGCGGCCGGTCTTCTTCGAGACCATGAGCTCGCGCAGCTGCACGCGCTCGAAGGTCGTGAAACGACCGCCGCAATCAGGACAGATACGCCTGCGGCGGATGGACGTATTGTCCTCCGCCGGGCGTGAATCCTTGACCTGTGTGTCTTCCGATCCGCAGAATGGGCAGCGCATGCGCTATCCTTAGCCGATGTAGTCGTACATTGGGAAGCGGCCGGTGAGGTTCATCACCTTGTCGCGTACGGCTGCTTCAACGCCGGCATTGCCTTCGTCGGAGTTGGCCGCCTTCAGGCCATCGAGAACCTCGACGATGAGATTGCCGATTTCCTTGAATTCCGCTTCCTTGAAGCCGCGCGTCGTGCCGGCAGGCGCGCCGAGGCGAACGCCGGAGGTGACGAAGGGCTTTTCTGGGTCGAACGGAATACCGTTCTTGTTGCAGGTGATGTAGGCGCGGCCGAGCGCTGCTTCGGCGCGCTTGCCCGTTGCGTTCTTCTTGCGAAGGTCGACCAGCATCAGGTGGTTGTCGGTGCCGCCGGAGACAACGTCGAGGCCACCTGAGATCAGCGTTTCCGACAGCGCCTTGGCGTTCTTGACGATCTGGGCCGCGTAGTCCTTGAACTCAGGCTGCAGCGCTTCGCCGAAGGCAACGGCCTTGGCGGCGATGATGTGCATGAGCGGACCACCCTGGAGACCCGGGAAGACGGCCGAGTTGAACTTCTTGGCCAGATCTTCGTCGTTGGTCAGGATGACACCACCGCGCGGGCCGCGCAGCGACTTGTGGGTCGTGGTGGTCGCAACGTGGCAGTGCGGGAACGGCGACGGATGCTGGCCACCGGCAACGAGACCGGCGATGTGAGCCATGTCGACCATCAGATAGGCGCCGACTTCATCAGCAATCTCGCGGAAGCGCTTCCAGTCCCAGATGCGGGAGTAAGCGGTGCCGCCGGCGATGATGAGCTTCGGCTTGTGGGTGCGTGCCTTCTCGGCGACGTCATCCATGTCGAGCAGGTTATCGCCTTCGCGAACGCCGTAGGAGACAACGTTGAACCACTTGCCGGACATGTTGACCGGCGAACCGTGCGTCAGGTGACCGCCAGAGTTGAGGTCGAGGCCCATGAAGGTGTCGCCCGGCTGCAGCAGCGCGAGGAAGACAGCCTGGTTCATCTGCGAACCGGAGTTCGGCTGAACGTTGGCGAAGTTGACGCCGAAGAGCTTCTTGGCGCGTTCGATCGCAAGTTCTTCCGCGATATCGACAAACTGGCAGCCACCGTAGTAGCGCTTGCCCGGATATCCCTCGGCGTACTTGTTGGTCATGATGGAGCCCTGGGCTTCCAGAACCGCGCGGGAAACGATGTTTTCCGAGGCGATCAACTCGATCTCATGACGCTGGCGACCGAGTTCCTTTTGGATCGAACCGAAGATTTCCGGATCGGTATCGGCAAGCGAGCGATTGAAGAAGGTCTGGGTAGAAGCATTGGTCATCGGCGGGCTCCTTAACTGGAATGCGCTAGGCTATTAGCGCCCTGCCCCGCCAAGGGCAATACGGAGAGCGACATTTGCTGGGCAATCTACGCGCAACAAAAAACCGCGCCATAAAAGACGCGGTTTTTTATAACTCTGAGGCAGCTTGCGGCTCTTACTGAACCGGCTGCTCCATGCCCGCGGTCGTGTCGAGCGCGAGTTCGGCATTGCCGTCCATCTGGTAGATATCGTCGCGGAACTGCACGATACCGTCAGGCATGCCCCAGGCGGAGATGTAGACGAAGTAAACAGGCACTTCCTCGGCCAGCTTGATCGGCGTGTTGACGCGGGTGGTGATCACCTGCTCCATCTGCTGGCGGGACCATGGAGGCGTGTCGCGCAGCAGCCAGGTGGTCAGGTCGCGAACGTTCTGGACGCGGACGCAGCCGGAGGATTCGAAGCGCATGAGCTTGTTGAACAGGCCCTGCTGCGGCGTGTCGTGCATGTACTCGCCGTTCTTGTTGTAGAAGTTGATTTTCGTCGAGGCCATGGCGTTGATCTTGCCCGGGTCCTGACGGAACATCAGGTTCGGCGCCTTTTCGGCGTTCCAGTCGATCGTCTCCGGGGCGACCTCCGTACCCTTGCCGTCGATCAGACGAATGTTGTTCTTCGTCAGATAAGTCGGGTCCTTGCGCATCAGCGGCACGATGTCCTTTTCGACGATCGAGCGCGGCGCGGTCCAGTAAGGATTGAGGATGACCTCGTAGATCTTCGAGTTGACCAAGTGTGTCGGGCGGCTCAGACGGCCGACCACCGCGTTGTGGCGCGTCACGACACTACCGTCCTCGATGCCCTCAACGTAAGCGGCCGGGATGTTGACCATCACGTGGCGACGGCCGAGCTCCTCCGGGAAGGTCTGCAGGCGGATCAGGTTGGTGTTCAGCTGCTGCAGGCGCACGTCGGCCGGGATGTTCATCGCCTTCAGCGTGAATTCACCGAGCACGCCGTCGGCCGGGAGGCCGTGACGCGCCTGGAAGCGCTTGACCGCGCCATCGACGTAGGAATCGAAGGACGAGGACATGCCCGCTTCCTGCGGCAGGTCGCCGGTGACGAAGAGGCGCTGGCGCAGTGCCTGGACGGACTGATCGGTGACGCCGATCTGCAGGCGCTGCTGGCCCGGATTGACCTGCGGCCAACCGCCTGCGGATGCGATCTGCTGATACTGGGCAATCGCCTGCTGAATGCTGGGGACGGACTGCGGTCCGAGGATCGGGGTGTTCGACACCACGGCGGTTGCCGTACGGGACGCTGCCTTCGCATCGAACTGGTCATCCCAGTCACCGCGCTCCGGTGCATTGATGAGCGAATCGATCGCCGATTGCGCCAGTGCCGGCGCCGCTACCGAGCTTGCGCCAACGGCTGCGGCCGAAGCAAGAAATGCCCGCCGAGAGAGAGCTTCAGTACCTGTTTTTTTAGACATGCATCCCAACCACAATAATGCCGCCGCTTGAGAGACCGGTGGCTTTGCCCTTCGTCACCGCGATAACGCAGTCACTACCCATCCGTTGCCACGGCGCACCTCAAATTCTCGCTGCCGGCGATCACATGATCGCGAGCAGGAAAGGCGAGGTTCTCAAAACCCCGGATTCGAAAAGCGCCGATTGCCGTATATTTCCGCTGCCATGCTAATATGGCCAATTCGTGTCTCCGCCGAAAAGTGCAACTTTCGATAGCGATCGAAGCGAAGAATGAACCAAACCATTGCAAGGATTCTGCCGGCTAATAGCGGCTAAAAGGCGGCTTGAATACAGGGGTTTAAGGCTCGAAGCGCGGTTGGCCGGCCATGCGTTGCAAAGATGCCACGTCGGCGCAAACGGCAAAGCCGGACGCGCAGGGAAACGCATCCGGCTTTCTTTGACCTTGGAGGGGTCTTGTTGCTTAGAGACGATACATGATCGAGTCGTTCCAGAAGCGGTCGAGACGGGTCAGCAGCTTGTTCATCTGCGCGAACTCGTCGGTGCCGATGCCGCCGACCTTGTCGATCGATGCCGTGTGGCGCTCATAGAGCTTGGCAACCGTTTCGGCGATTTCCTGGCCGGTTTCCGTCAGGCTGATGCGGACCGAGCGACGGTCGATGCGCGAGCGCTGGTGGTTGATGAAGCCGAGGTCGACGAGCTTCTTGACGTTGTAGGAAACGTTGGAGCCCAGGTAGTAACCGCGAGAGCGAAGTTCGCCGGCGGTCAGTTCCGAGTTGCCGATGTTGAAGAGGAGGAGAGCCTGGATGGCGTTGACGTCGCTGCGACCCTGACGGTCGAATTCGTCCTTGATGACATCCAGAAGACGACGGTGAAGACGTTCAACAAGATGAAGGGATTCCATGTAAAGATCGCGGATACCCAGGTCCTGCTGTTCACGGAAGTTCGATACCGCCTGCGGCTTGATTTTCGTATTCATGATGACTGCCTCACTGTTTTGTTTGGCGGTGTTGGTTGTCTTCCCGCCTTGAGACAGACCCTATCGAATACAGATAAAATTCTACTTAAACTGCAGGCTTAACAGTGCCTTACCAAAACGCGCTGTTGTATCAGGGTAAATCAACGCTTACCTGCTGCCGGCGCCGGCGCTTCTCCTGCCAGAGCAAAAAGCGGAAAACAGCGTAGATAATGGCCACTGCCGCATGCAGGAGAATGATGAGTTTGTTGGCTCCGAAAATCTCCGGAAGAAAGCCATACATTATGATCTGGCCACCGGCCGCGAGCACCCAGATGACGGGTCCCCAGGAGACAGCCAGCCAGAGCCCGAGGGCAGCCACGGGAAACAGAACCGCAAGGCTGGTGCTCGCCACCTTCCACGGCAGGCTCAGAAGATCGAAGCGTCCCGCACCGATCAGCGAGTAGCCGACAAGCATCGCCCAATACTGCAATCCGAACCAGAAACACGAGATCGCGATCAGGCGCAGGAACAGGACAAAGAGAACGCCGGTGAGCGTGCTTTTCGGTATGGTCGGAGAATCAGCGTTCATGGGTCAGACAATAGGAGTGCTGCGGCGTCTTCGCCAGCGGTTGATCGCAAGCTGTTGATTGGTTGCGGCCATTCGCCCGGTTTGGATTTGTCGGATGGCATGATAGTGAGCGCAGTAACAATTGGAACTGCCAAGAGCTGGAACGATCATGCAGGACAAGACACACCTCGTCGATGAAATCACGGGCCACCGCCGGATGCGGCGCAACCGCAAGGCCGACTGGACGCGCCGGATGGTGCAGGAGAACCGGCTGACGGTCGACGATCTGATCTGGCCGGTCTTCGTGGTTCCGGGCTCCGGCATCATCGAGCCGATTCCCGCCATGCCGGGTGTCAACCGCATGAGCGTCGACAAGCTGGTGGAAGCCACCAAGGAAGCGGCCGATCTCGGCATTCCTGCTATCGCGACCTTTCCGAATATCGAGATGTCGCTGCGCGACGAGACCGGCTCCAACAGCCTGGAAGCGAACAACCTGATCAACCAGGCAACGGCCGCCATCAAGAAGGCCGTGCCGAATATCGGCGTCATAACCGACGTGGCGCTCGATCCGTTTACCAGCCACGGCCACGACGGCATCCTGCGCGGCAACGAGATCGTCAATGACGAGACGGTCGAGCAGGTGGCACGCGCGGCCGTGATGCAGGCCGACGCCGGCTCCGACATCATCTCGCCGTCCGAAATGATGGACGGCCGCATCGGCGCCATCCGCCGGGCGCTCGACGCCGCGGGACACCAGGATGTCGGGATCATGAGCTATGCGACGAAGTTCGCCTCCGCCTTCTATGGTCCCTACCGCGAGGCGATCTCGACCGGCGGACTGCTGAAGGGTGACAAGAAGAGCTACTATATCGACCCCGCCAATGGCACGGAAGCGATCCGCGACGCCGCACTCGACGTCGAGGAAGGTGCCGACATGCTGATGGTCAAGCCCGGCCTGCCCTATATCGACATCTGCTGGCGGATGAAGGAAGCATTCGGCCTTCCGACCTTCGCCTATCAGGTGTCCGGCGAATATTCGCAGATCAAGGCGGCGGCGATGAACGGCTGGATCGACGGCGAAAAGGCGATGCTCGAGACGCTGCTTGCCTTCAAGCGGGCGGGCTGCGACGGCATCCTCACCTATTTCTCCATCGAGGTCGCCAAGATTCTCGCCAAACGCTGATCGCTTCGCGCTAATATTGCATTCGGGGAGAGCGTCACCATATCAGCGGTAGCCACTCTCGAAAGGAGACCGTAACGATGTCGCTCAACCCGAACCCGCTCTATGCCGCACCTGACGATTGGCGCGCCTATAGCGGCACGCTGAGCCGGCGCGTTTTTGCGTTCATCCTCGACTATGTGATCGTCCTGCTGCTCTGCATTCCGGCGGCGGTCATCCTGTTCTTCCTGTCGATCGTCACGCTCGGCCTCGGCTTCTTTCTCTATCCGGCGCTGTTCGTGATCGTCGCGGGCCTCTATTTCGGCTTCACGGTCGGCGGCTCGAGCCAGGCATCGCTTGGCATGCGGGCGATGGGGATTGCGATCGTGCGCGTCGACGGGCGGGAGATGGATTTCCTGACGGCGATCGTTCACCTGGCGCTGTTCTGGATCCTGAACTCGGTTCTGACCCCGCTGATTCTGCTGGTCGGCCTGTTCACCGAACGCAGCCGCCTGCTGCACGATTTTCTCGTCGGCACGGTGACGGTCAGAACCGCCTGAGATTGATCAAGTCTCTGAAATAAGCGGATTTCCCCTCTTTTTGAGGGGAAATTTTTGGCCAATATCCGAAAGTATAATCAGTCACAAAGCGCGGCGCACTGCCGCGCTGTTGACGTTTTCTTTTCTTAAGTCATGCTGTCATTTCAGCATGCAACCTAAGGACATCTCAGCAGCAGATGAATACGCAGACCACGCCATCTCCGCAGTTTTATCTGACGGCTCCGGCTGCCTGCCCTTACCTTGCGCATGAGATGGAACGAAAGGTTTTTACGCATCTCGTCGGACCGCGCGCTGCCGAGATGAATGACATCCTGACGCAAGGCGGATTTCGCCGCTCGCAGAACATAGCCTACCGCCCGGCCTGCGAGGCGTGCCGGGCCTGCGTCTCGGTCCGCATCCTCGCCGACGAGTTCGAGCCGACCAAGTCGATGAAGCGGGTGCTCGCCACCAATTCCGATATCATCTCGACTGAATTTCCGGCGCAGCCATCGAGCGAGCAATATTCGCTGTTTCGCCGCTATCTCGACTATCGCCACCAGCAGGGCGGCATGTCCGACATGACGGTGCTCGATTATGCGATCATGGTCGAGGACACTCACGTCAACACCAAGATCATCGAGTATCGCCGGCGTGTGGAAGGATCAGGGCTGGAAACGCGGCCAAGTGGCGAGCTGATCGCGGCGGCCTTGACCGACACGATGAGCGACGGGCTCTCGATGGTCTACTCCTACTTCAATCCCGATCTCGACAAGCGCTCGCTCGGCACCTTCATGATCCTCGATCACATCAGACGGACAAAGGCGCTCGGCCTGCCGCATGTCTATCTCGGCTACTGGGTTCAAGGCTCACGGAAAATGGACTACAAGACCCGCTACCAGCCGCAGGAACACCTGACCGCGCGCGGCTGGGAGCGCTTCGATCCCACATCCCTTCCCGAAGGTAGCCAGCCCTAAATGCCCCTCCCTATCCTTTCCGATCATCGGAAGGGCCTGCTGCTGACGGCGATCGGCGGCCTTGCGCTCTCCATGGACATTCCGCTCGTGCGTCTCGCCCATGGCGACATGTGGTCGATTGTCGGCATGCGCAGCATCACAACGGTTGCCGTGACTTTGCTGATCCTTTGCGCGATGCGGTGGATTAAGGGAAGCTGGCCGGCGATGGTGCCCGGCAAGCCGGGCCTGCTCGCCGGATTTCTCTACGGGCTATCGACTATAACATTCCTGCTTGCGGTGTTTAACACGACCACCGCTAACGTGGTCTTCATCGTCGCCTTCAATCCGATGTTCGGCGCGCTGCTGTCATGGCTGTTCCTGAAGGAGCGCCCATCAGTATCGACGCTCGTGACGATGGCGGTGATGATTGTCGGCGTCGGCATGATCGTCGGCGATGGACTGGCCGGCGGCCACAGCTTCGGCGATGCGATGGCGCTCTTGACGGCGCTGGTGCTTGCAGGCGCGATTACCGTGGGGCGCGCGTCGCGTCGCGCCATGGGCTTCGTGCCGTTGCTTGGTGCGGCCCTTCCCGCCGCGCTTGGCCTCGCCAACACCCTGCCAGCAGGTCTCGTGATCGAGCATCCCGCCTGGATCATCTTCAACGGTGCGGTGCTGATGCCGGTGTCGTTCTGGTGCCTTGCCAGCGGCCCGCGCTATCTGTCGGCACCGGAGGTCGGCATGTTCTACCTGCTTGAAACCATTCTGGCGCCGATCTGGATCTGGCTGATTTTCGCGGAAACGCCGCCGGTCATGACGCTGATCGGCGGCTCCATCCTCGTCACCGCGATTATGGCGCACTCGCTTTGGATGGTTCGGAAACAGCCTGCGACGCAACAAGCTCCGGCAGCTTGACCGTGTGAGCCGCATCGAGCTCGCGCTCCAGCCCGTTCAGCACGTGTGTCCAGCCCCGATGGGTCTGCTCTTCAAAAGCCGACCATTCCGCGCACATTTCATGCGACAGCGTCAGGCGCGTGCCCTCCCCCAGCGGCTCGATTTCGACGCGGATGCGATCGGCGTTGTGATCGTGTTCGGCGACCGAAAACGAGAACACCATCAGGCGCGGCCTTCGCATTTCGAGAAACACGCCGTAATGAACGGCGTCACCGGTCGGCCGTCTGTCGATGACGAGAAAATGGCCGCCGACGCGCGGCTCGATATCGGCGCGGATGACCCGGCCGTCATCGGTGGCGAAGAGGAAGCGTTTGGCGATTTCGGGGTTGAGCCAGGCGTCGTAAACCTCGCAGGGCGAGGCATTGTAGGTGTGGCCGACTGAAAGCGTAATGGTCTTGCAGGCACTCATCAACATTCCTCCGTGATCGGACCTCCATGATCGGACATGCCGCCTTCCACGAAGACGCCACATACGATCATTCCGTCCGCCTTCGGAATGATGTTTGTCCATGTTGTGATTACAGGACAGAATTAGAGGAAATACCCCGCTCGCCAAGAGCGGGGCGCTGATATATTTCAGCCTGCGAACTTGCCGCTGCGGGGGAAGCCCTTGGGAACGGTGCGGCCGGCGGAAGCGCGGTCGGCGAGCCATTCGGCGAGCTCGTCCTTGTTCTTGCTGAACGTACGGCCGGCGCTGTCTTCCCAAATGAGGCCGTCCGCGATCGCGAAGCACCGAACATCCGAAATGCCGCCATCCTTGTAGCGCTGCAGGCGAACGCCCTTGCCGCGCGACATTTCCGGAACCTGATCCAGCGGGAAGACGAGAAGCTTGCGGTTTTCGCCGACGACAGCGACGTGGTCGCCGGAGACGGGCACGAGCAGCTTGGTTTCGTCGGGCATCGAGACGTTCATGATCTGCTTGCCCTTACGGGTATTGGCCACCATGTCGGTCTCGGCGACGACGAAGCCGTTGCCGGCTGTCGAGACGATCATCTGCTTGCGCTGCGGATCGTGGACGAAGGCCGTCAGCACGTCCTGGTCGTTGTCCATGTCGATCATGATGCGCAACGGTTCGCCATGGCCGCGGCCACCCGGCAGCTTATCGCCGCCGAGCGTGAAAGCCTTGCCGCCGGTGGTGATGACAAGAATCTTGTCCGTCGTCTGCGCCGGGAATGCGATCCTCAGCGCATCGCCTTCCTTAAAGGTCAGCGTCGTAGTGTCGGAGATGTGCCCCTTCAGCGCGCGGATCCAGCCCTTTTCGGAAACGACGACGGTGATCGGCTCTTTCTCGATCATCGCCTGCTGGATCGCCTGCTCGTCGGCATCAGGCGCTTCGGCGAACTGGGTGCGGCGGCGGCCAAGCTCGGTCGCCTTGGCGAACTTCTTCTTCACCTCGCCGATTTCCCAGGCAACGGTCTGCCACTGCTTGTCCTCGGAGGCGAGCAGCGCTTCGATCTCGGCCTTTTCCTTGCTCAGAGCGTCGAACTCGGTGCGGATCTCGAATTCTTCCAGCTTGCGCAATGAGCGCAGGCGCATGTTGAGGATGGCTTCGACCTGGATTTCGGTCAGCGACCAGCGCGCGACCATCACGGGCTTGGGCTCATCCTCCTCGCGGATGATGCGGATCACCTCGTCGATGTTGAGATAAGCGATCAGCAGGCCGCCCAGGACTTCCAGGCGACGCTCGATGGCGGCAAGGCGGAAGCGAGAGCGGCGCTGAAGCACATCGCGACGATGGTCCAGCCATTCCTTCAGGACCTCGTTCAGGGCCATGACGCGCGGAATGCGGCCCATGGAAAGAACGTTCATGTTCAGCGGGAAACGGCTTTCGAGTTCCGTCAGCTTGAACATGGATTCCATGAGGATGGTCGGGTCGACGGTGCGGTTCTTCGGCACCAGCACGACGCGGACATCTTCAGCCGACTCGTCGCGGATGTCTTCGAGCAGCGGCAGCTTGCGGGCGATCAAGAGCTCGGCGATCTTCTCGATCAGGCGCGACTTCTGCACCTGGAACGGAATTTCCGTGATGATGATCTGATAACCGCCGCGGCCGAGATCCTCGGTCTCCCACTTGGCGCGCGTGCGGAAACCGCCGCGGCCGGTCTTGTAGGCGTCGATGATCGTCTGGCGGTCGTCGATGATGATGCCGCCGGTCGGGAAATCCGGACCCGGAATGAACTGCTCCACCAGCGTCTCGACCGTCGCATCCGGATGCTTGATCAGATGCAGCGCCGCGTCGCACAGTTCATGCGCGTTGTGCGACGGGATCGAGGTCGCCATGCCGACGGCGATGCCCGACGAGCCGTTGGCGAGAAGGTTCGGGAAGGCGCCGGGGAGAACCGTCGGTTCCTGGTCTTCCTCGTTGTAGGTCAGGCGGAAATCGACGGCGTCCTGGTCGACACCCTCGAGCAACAGCCCGGCGACATCGGTCATGCGGGCTTCGGTGTATCGATAGGCGGCTGCACTGTCGCCATCGATGTTGCCGAAGTTCCCCTGCCCGTCGACGACGGGATAACGCTGCGAGAAATCCTGGGCGAGACGGACCAGCGCATCGTAGACCGACTGGTCGCCGTGCGGGTGGAATTTACCGATGACGTCACCGACGATACGGGCACATTTCTTGAAGGCCGAGTTCGGGCGGATACCCATCTCGCTCATCGCGTGGATGATGCGGCGATGAACCGGCTTCAGGCCGTCGCGAACGTCGGGCAGCGCGCGATGCATGATGGTCGACAACGCGTAGGCGAGATAACGCTCTTCGAGCGCCGCCTTCAGGTCGATCGGAAGAATGCTGTCATCGTCTCCGCCCGACGGCGGCAAAATCTCTTGTCCCATACCTTCTGACTAACCGAGATGGTTGATGTGAGCAAGGAATCCGGGCATTGCGGCTGTGGATGAAGTCTCCGAACAGAAAGAAAACAACCGCTAAAACCTTTCTGCCCGAATTTGGACTTTGTTTGCTTATCCCTTCAACATAATTTTAGAAAACACGAAATATAAACCGGCACAAATCCATCGTAGATTATGGCCAACCGCCCACCTGGATCTGAGGAACACCCATGACATTTTACCGGACGACACGGCTCATGCTTTCGGGCGTGGCATTCCTTTCTCTCGCCGGCTCCGCTTTCGCGCTCGATGGCCAGGACCTGCTGACGAAGATCAATGCCGCCTACACGCTGCAGGGCGGCACGCTCGCGGCCGATGGCGTCGATGTCGACGGCAAGACCGTCACGCTGAAGAACGCCAGCTTCAAGCCGAACAACGGCAGTGCTCTGCCGATCGGCGAAATCACGCTTTCGGGCGTCGAGGAAGACGAGGACGGCGGCTACTACATCGAGGAAGCAGCATTCCCCGACATCAACACCACCAATGACGGCGCGACGCTGACTGTGACCGAGCTGACGCTCGGCGGCATCTCCATACCTGCCGATGCCAAGGGCGAAGGCCTCTCCTCCATGCTGCTCTACGAGAGCGCCCACAGCGGCCCGCTGAAGGTCGTCAAGGATGGCGCCGAGGTGTTCTCGCTCGGCGGCAGCGATGTGAACCTGACGCTGCGAGAAGACGAGTCCGGCTTCGATTTCGACGGCGCCTTCAAGAGCCTCAAGGCTGACTTGAGCAAGGCGGCCGATCCGCAGAGCAAGGAAGCGATCGAGAAGCTGGCGCTGCAGCAGGTCAATGGCGACATCACCATGAAGGGCGCCTGGGACCTGGCACCGGGCACGATCGACGTGTCCGAGTTCGCCTTCGACTTCAGCAATGTCGGCAAGCTCAACCTCGCCTTCAAGGTCAACGGCTATACGCTCGCCTTCGTGAAGTCGCTGCAGGAAGCCGCCCAGCAGGCGGAAGCCAACCAGAACAAGGATCAGGCACAGCAGGCCTTCGGCCTTGCCATGCTTGGCCTGTTGCAGCAGCTGTCGTTCGAAAGCGCCCAGATCCGCTTCGACGACGCCTCGATCACCAAGCGTGCGCTTGATTACGCCGGCAGCCAGCAGGGCATGTCGGGCAAGCAGATGGCGGACTCGCTGAAAGCGATGGCGCCGATCATGCTGGCGCAGTTGAACATCCCCGAGCTGCAGAACGCCCTATCGGCCGCCGTCAACACCTTCCTCGACGACCCGAAGAGCCTGACGGTCAACGCCGCGCCGGCCAAGCCCGTGCCGTTCCCGATGATCATGGGTGCCGCCATGGGAGCCCCGAACACGCTGCCGCAGGTGCTCGGCGTGAAGGTTTCGGCGAACGATTGATCGCCTCGACATGAATGATAGAGGCCCGGCGCGCATTGTTCGCCGGGCCTTTTTTGTTGCCCGCGAATGATCGGGGCCAGAAACGAAAAAAGCCCGACTTGCGCCGGGCTTTTCTTATTCAAGCGATGTTCGCTCAGTCCTTCTTGACCGGCGGCATGACGCGCAGCGACAGTTCCATCAGCTGCTTCGGGGTTGCCGGCGACGGGGCATTCATCAGGAGGTCCTGCGCCTGCTGGTTCATCGGGAACAGCGTGATTTCGCGCAGGTTCTTGGCGCCGAGCAACAGCATCACGACGCGGTCGATACCGAAGGCGCAGCCGCCGTGCGGAGGCGCGCCGTACTGGAAGGCGCGGTACATGCCGCCGAAGCGCTCTTCGACATCCGTCTGGCTGAGGCCGACAAGTTCGAAGGCTTTGACCATGGCTTCCGGCGACTGGTTACGGATAGAGCCCGAGGCGATTTCGAAGCCATTGCAAACGGCGTCGTACTGGTAGGCCTTGAGCGACAGCGGATCCTGGGTCTGCAGCGCTTCCAGACCACCCTGCGGCATCGAGAAGGGGTTGTGGGCGAAGTCGATCTTCTTGTCTTCCTCGCTCCATTCGTAGAACGGGAAGTCGATGATCCAGCACAGTTCGAAACGGTCGCGATCGACCAGGTTCAGGTCTTCACCCGCCTTGGTGCGTGCTTCGCCCGCGAACTTGTAGAACTTCGCCGGTTCGCCAGCGACGAAGAAGGCGGCGTCGCCTGCTTCAAGGCCGAGCTGGACGCGGAGCGCTTCGGTGCGTTCTTCGCCGATGTTCTTGGCGAGCGGACCGGAGCCGCCGACCTTGCCGTCTTCTTCCTTCCAGAAGATGTAGCCGAGGCCCGGCTGGCCAAGGGACTGGGCCCAGGCGTTCATGCGGTCGCAGAACGCGCGGCTGCCGCCGGTCTTGGCCGGGATCGCCCAGACTTCGACCTTCGGGTTCGACGCGATCATGCCGGCGAAGACCTTGAAGCCGGAGCCTGCGAAGTGCTCGGTGACGGCCTGCATCTCGATCGGGTTACGCAGGTCGGGCTTGTCGGAGCCGTATTTGCGGATCGCGACGTCGTAAGGAATACGCGGCCATTCCTTGGTGACCGGCTTGCCTTCGGCGAACTGCTCGAAGACGGAGGTCATGATCGGGGCCATCGTGTCCCAGACGTCTTCCTGGGTGACGAAGCTCATTTCCAGGTCGAGCTGGTAGAATTCGCCCGGCAGGCGGTCGGCGCGCGGGTCTTCATCGCGGAAGCACGGCGCGATCTGGAAGTAGCGGTCGAAACCGGCCACCATCAGGAGCTGCTTGTACTGCTGCGGCGCCTGCGGCAGGGCGAAGAACTGTCCGGGGTGGATACGCGACGGCACGAGGAAGTCGCGCGCGCCTTCCGGCGAGGAGGCCGTCAGGATCGGGGTCGTATATTCGCCGAAGCCGGCCGACGTCATGCGGTTGCGGATGTCGGAGATGATCTGGCTGCGCTTGACGATGTTCTTGTGCAGCGTCTCGCGGCGCAGGTCGAGGAAGCGGTACTTGAGGCGGATGTCCTCAGGGTAATCAGGCTCGCCGAAGACCGGCAGCGGCAGTTCCTTGGCTTCGGAGAGCACTTCGATCTCCTGGGCGTAGAGTTCGATCTCGCCGGTCGCCATGTTCTTATTGACGGTGTCTTCCGAGCGCGCCTTGACGACGCCGTCGATGCGGATGACCCACTCGCCGCGAACGGTCTCGGCGATCTTGAAGGCCGGGCTATCCGGGTCGGCGACAACCTGGGTCATGCCGTAATGGTCGCGAAGGTCGATGAAGAGAACGCCGCCATGGTCACGAACGCGGTGGACCCAGCCGGAAATCCGGACATTGGCGCCGACATCCGACTTGCGGAGGGCTGCACATGTGTGGCTGCGGTAACGATGCATCATCTCAATTTCCAGTATTTGGCTTGAAGACGGCAGCAGGGGCTTCAAAAGCTCTCTCGCGCCGACAAGAAAATCGGGCGGAAAAGCGCATGGACGGCCTGATTTGTCAAGACTTGGCACGGCTCACGCGTGCTTTGCGCGCGGTTTTCGACGCGGTTGCAACCTTATCATATGCCAAGCTCTGCGGCAGTTTGGTTGCGCGAGGCATATTGCTGAAGGTCGCGGTCAACTTTAAAGAGGATGTATCATCCTTCTCCGGAGTCCCGCCATGCCTCTCCTCACCCGCCGCAACCTCCTGAAGGCTTCCGCCGTCGCCGGCGCCTACGGGGTCGGCATCGGCATCGCCGGCAAGTTCGGCATGGCGGAGGCGGCACCCGAGCCGCAAGTGCTGAAAGCGCTGAAGACGCAGGCAACGCTGACCGACGCCGGCGTGACCAAGAACATCATGACTTGGGGCGATACGGGAATGCCGCCGGTGCTCCGGATGACCAAGGGCAAGCCCTATGCGGCGCGGCTGACCAACACGCTCGACGAACCCACCACCATTCATTGGCATGGCCTGCGCATCCCGAACAAGATGGACGGCGTGCCGTTCATGACGCAGCCCTATGTCTATACCGGCGACAGTTTCGACTACGCCTTCACGCCGCCCGATGCCGGCACCTTCTGGTATCATCCGCACTGCAACACGCTGGCGCAGATGGGTCAGGGCATGACCGGCGTCATCGTGGTCGAGGACGCGGCCGACCCGACATTCGATTCCGAAGTTGTGCTGAACCTGCGCGACTGGCGCCTTGGCGGCGACGGCCAGTTCATTGCGGCGTTCCGGCCCCGCGACGCGGCGAAGACCGGCACCTACGGCACGGTGCGTACCGCCAACTGGCACCAGGAGCCGCAATATGACGCGCCGGCCGGCGGCCTGGTCCGCCTGCGCATCGCCGTCACCGATGTCACGCGCATCTTCTCGCTGAAGATGGAGGGAGCGGAGGCGACCGTGATCGCGATCGACGGCAATCCGGTGCCGAAACGCTTCCCGCTCGACCTGCTGTTGATCGGCCCGGGCCAGCGGCTCGATCTTGCCGTTCGCATGCCAGATTCCGAAGGCGCGGTTGCGACGCTGGAGGACATTCGCGGGACGACGCCGAAAACGATCGCCAAGCTGCGTTCGGTGGGCACCTCGCTGAAGCGCAATGTCGGCGACCTCGCAGCACTCGCGGAGAACCCCGTCGCCAAGGCCGACCTGTCTTCGGCGGAGAAAATCTCGGTGGTCCTTAGCGCCACGGCCGAGAATGCGCCGGTCGACAGCATCTGCGGGACGCTGGGCTACAGCTTCTGGGCGATCAACAAGGTGCCGTGGCCGGGCGACACGAGTGACCCGACTGCGCCGCTTTCGGAACTGAAGCTCGGCAAAAGCTATATCCTGCAGCTGGAGAACGTGACGCCCCATACGCATCCGATCCATCTGCACGGGATGAGCTTCACGGTGCTCTCATCGTCCACGCGGGATGTGATGCCGCTCGTCACCGACACCTATCTGGTGCAGCCGGACGAGAAGGTGCAGCTTGCCTTCGTCGCCGACAATCTCGGCGATTGGCTGTTGCATTGCCACATCATCGAACATCAGAAGACCGGCATGACGAGTTATGTCAGGGTTGTTTGACCACTCTTTGCCGGTAGCGGTTGACATATTGGGCCGAAAGGAGAAGGAAGGTTCAACTATGTCTATCCTGCGAATGAATTGAGATGATTGAAACAACCGCCGATTTGGAGGCGGCCTGCATCGAGCTGGCCAAGTCAGAATTCATTACTATCGACACCGAGTTTCTGCGAGAGACGACGTTCTGGCCGGAGCTTTGCTTGATCCAGATGGCGAGCCCGACGACGGAAGTGCTTGTCGATCCGCTGGCCAAGGGTCTCGACATGAAACCCTTCTTCGAGCTGATGGCCAATTCCAGCGTGCTGAAGGTGTTCCACGCCGCGCGCCAGGATATCGAAATCATCTACAATCGGGGCGGCCTCATTCCGCATCCGATCTTCGACACGCAGGTCGCGGCGATGGTCTGCGGCTTCGGCGATTCTGTCTCCTACGACCAGCTGGTCAGCCGGACCAAGGGCGTGCAGATCGACAAGTCGTCGCGCTTCACCGACTGGAGCCGCCGTCCGCTTTCCGAAAAGCAGCTCGACTATGCGCTGGCCGACGTGACGCATCTGCGCGACGTCTACCTCTATCTCAAGGCAGAGTTGGAACGCGAAGGCCGCTCCTTGTGGCTCTCCGAGGAGATGGATGTGCTTGAGGCGAAAGAGACCTACGACATTCATCCCGACGATGCCTGGCAGCGCCTGAAGATGCGCCTGCGCAAGCCGCAGGAGCTTGCCGTGCTGAAATACGTGGCCGCGTGGCGCGAGCGTGAAGCACGCAGCCGCAACGTGCCGCGTTCGCGCGTCATCAAGGACGACGCGATCTATGAGATCGCCCAGCAGCAGCCGAAGGATGCCGAAGCGCTCGGTCGCCTGCGCACCATCCCGAAGGGTTGGGAACGGTCGTCTGCCGGTGCCGCCGTGGTCGAGGCGGTGAATACCGCGCTGGCGCTACCGAAGGCCGAGATGCCGCATGCGCCCAGACAGACCCAGGCGCCGGAGGGAGCCGCGGCCGCAGCCGAGCTCTTGAAGGTTCTGTTGAAGCTGATCTCGGAAAAGCACGGCGTCGCGCCCAAGGTGATCGCCAATAGCGAGGATCTGGACAAGATCGCTGCCGAGGGTGAGAACGCCGATGTGGGCGCGCTGCGCGGCTGGCGCCGAGAGCTGTTCGGAGATCCGGCCCTGCAGCTGATCAAGGGCGACGTCGCGTTGCGCTTCGTCGGCAAGAAGGTCGAGACGGTCGCTCTGTAAGTCGCGACGCAAATTTTGCGTCGCCTCGATTCAGGCCATAACTGCGCCCAATCATTCAGCTAAATCTTTTCGGGAGGGACTTCCAATCCCCTTCCGAAAGGGCTTACGCGCGCCTACATTGCTTGAGACGCACGCTGGCCAAGGCTGAACGAAAAGACCCTTATGAGAGAAGTATCTCCAGTCCAGAACTGGCTTCTGATCATGCTCGTCATGGCGGGAAGCGGCGTGCTCTACAGCGTCATGTTCTTCCAGGACAGCCGCCCGCTCATCGGCGCTGTGTTCGCACTGTGCATGGGCATGCCGATCATTGCCTTCGAGCGAAAGGTGATCTTTCGCGAACTGCGTAACCGGGTCGAGGCGCTGCCGACGCTGACGTTCTTCCTCGCGGAGCTTTTCATCTACGAAGTGCTGATGAGCATCGGCTTTGCGGCCGCCGGCCTTTCGCTATGGGGAACCGGCATTGTCATTCCCCATTCCTGGGTCGACATGGTGGTGCTGCCGTTCAACGCCTTTCTTTACGCGCTGGCTGTCTGCTCGCTGATGATCTTCGTTCTCAGAGTTCGCGAGTTGCTGGGGCGCGAGGTGTTCACCAGCATGCTCATCAGCCGCTACCGCAAGCCGGTCAGCGAAGAGCGGGTGTTTCTCTTCATCGACCTCGTCGATTCGACGACCTTCGCGGAGAAGCATGGCGATCTGCGCGCGCAGCAGATGCTGAGCTCGCTGTTTGCCGCCTTCGCCGAGCCCGTGCGCAAATACAAGGGAACGATCGTCGATTATGTCGGCGATGCCGCCATCATTACCTGGCCGCTGGACCGCGGCGTCAAATTCGCACGGTGCGTCAACTGCATCTTCGATATCATCAACGCGATCGAGGCGGATGCCGAGAGCTGGCTGACCACCTATGGGCAGGTGCCGAGGCTGCGCGCGGCGCTCCATGGCGGCAGCATCATCACCGCGGAAATCGGCGTCGACCATCACAAGATCACGTATTTCGGCGATACGATCAACACCGCGTCGCGGCTTGAATCGCTCTGCAAGACGCTGAACCGCTCGGTGCTGATCTCGACCGACCTCGCCCAGCGGATCCAGCTGCCGGCCAAGGTTGTGGCGGAGGATCTCGGCCAGCACGCCGTCAAGGGACGCGGACAGAGCCTCGGCGTGATCTCGCTCGTCAAGGCGGACGACCGCATAGCGTCACCAAAGCTTCACGCGGGTGTCAAAGCGCCGACATGAGAGGCCTGCTAATCGAACCCCGCATTCCATCACATGGGGGTTTCGATGAAAAATGCTCTTCTTGCTTCTGTTTCATTTGTTCTTTTGATCGCCGGTTCGGCCATGGCCGACCAGCAGCAATTTCCCGCAAAGCTCGCCGGCCAGGCTATTCTGCCGGCGAACACCATGGTGCCGGCTCCCGCCGATGCACCCGAATTCCTCAAGCACTCCGGCAAGTTCACGACGCCGGATCGCAAGCGCACCGAGGCGCTCGGCACCGTTCCGGGCAAGGACGGCGCCCGCGTGACCGACCTCAAGCTTCCCTTCGACGGACAGCCGATTCAGGGCTTCTCCGGCATCAAGACCATGGAAGACGGCACGTTCTGGACGTTGTCCGACAACGGCTTCGGCTCGAAGGCCAACTCCAGCGACGCCATGCTTTTCCTGCATCAGGTGAAGTTCGATTGGGCCACCGGCAAGGTCGAGGTCGTCAAGAACCTGTTCCTGTCCGATCCCGACAAGAAGGCGCCCTTCCCGATCGTGCTTGAAGGTGCCGAGAAGCGCTACCTCACAGGTGCCGATTTCGACATCGAATCCATCCAGCCCGTCGCCGACGGTTTCTGGATTGGCGAGGAGTTCGGTCCCTACATCCTGAAGTTCGACACCGAGGGCAAGCTGACCGACGTGATCTCGACCGTCGTCAACGGCAAGCCGGTGCTGTCGCCCGACCACCCGACGCTGTCGGTTCCGGCAAACCCAGTCGCCAAGATGCCCGCCTTCAACGTGAAGCGCTCCGGCGGCTTCGAAGGCCTTGCCATGTCGAAGGACGGCAGCAAGCTCTACGGCCTGCTCGAAGGCCCGCTCTTCCAGGACGACGCCAAGGTCGAGACGGTCGATGGCCGCACGGGCCTGCGCATCGTTGAGTTCGACACGGCTGCCAAGAACTGGACCGGCCGCAGCTGGCTCTATCCGCTGGAAGAAAAGGGCATCGCGATCGGCGACTTCAACATGCTCGACGACAGCACCGCGCTGGTGATCGAGCGCGACAACGGCGCCGGCAGCAAGGACAAGGCTTGCGCCGATCCCAAGCAGCCGAAGGCGGATTGCTTCGAGGCTCCCGCCGAGCTGAAGCGCATCTACAAGATCGAGTTCAACGACGCCAATGCAAACGGTGCCGTTCGCAAGATCGGCTATATCGACCTTCTCGACATCAAGGATCCGGACAACAAGAAAAAGGCCGGCACCAAGGATGGCGTCTACGACATGCCGTTCGTGACGATCGAGAATGTCGACCGCGTCGATGCCACCCATATCGTGGTCGGCAACGACAACAACCTGCCCTTCTCGGCCGGCCGCGCCGTCGACAAGGCTGACGACAACGAGTTCAGCCTGCTCGAAGTCGGCGAACTGCTGAACGCCAAGTAAGCAGCGATCGAAATCAAGACGGCCCCCGTTCGAAAGAGCGGGGGCCGTTTTGTTTGGATGGAATTGAACGGCGGCAGCGCTATTCGAAGCGGAAGGCCAGGCGCTTGTTGGTGAGCTTTGCAAGCTGCTGCAGGCGGCCATCGAGACGTTCGCCGGCGAAATCGCGATACTCCGAGGGCACGACGAATTCGAGATCGAGATCGGGATCGTTGGACTTGCGGAAGGTCAGGTTGCGGACGATGCCGGGCATCGAGGCCGAGAACAGGTAGACGACGCGCAGCATGCCGCCCAAGAGCTTGGCACGCTCGACATATTGCGGCGTCGCGATTGTTGCCAGCGGGCTGGTCGCGCCGTCGTCGTGCAGGCCTTCGAAGCGATAGTAATTGGCAAGCGCGATGAAGGCGCGGCCGGGATGGCTGATGCCGACGAAGGATGTGTGGGCGATGATGTTCAACGCCTGCAGGCCGCGATAATCGGGATGAGCGCGCCAACTGATATCGGCGAGCAGGCAGGCGGCCTGGCGATAGCGGGCTTCTTCCGGCGTCTCCAGGATATCGAAGAACGGCATCATCCGCCCGGTCCATTCCGACAGCTCGCGGGCATGTTCCGGCGAGCGGGCACGCAAGATCGCCAGTTCGCGAGCCGCTTCCAGCAGCGGATCGGCGCGGCGTTCGCTTTCGGAGAGAAGCGAGTAGAGATAGCCCTCGCGCACGCCCTGCCCTGAGAAGGAGATCACCGAGGGCTTCATGACGCTCAGCACCTCCTTCATCGCAATGGCGCCGAACGGCAGCAATGCGCGGCGATACTTCGAGACCGCCATCCAGGCGGGATCCTTGGAATCCCTTGCTGCATCGACCTGATCGAGAAACAGCATCATCTGCTCGAGCGAGATTTCGTAGCCCTGCATCATGTGCAGCGGATAGTTGGTCATCTCCATGTGCAGCTTGGCGATGTTTCGCCAAGTGCCGCCCACAGCGTAGAACGTCCGCCCCTCGCCCTTGGCCAGAAGCTTGGAGATGGTCTTCACATGCTTGCGGGCGAAGGTGCGGGCCTTTTCCATCGAGCCGCCGGCATATTCCGACAGGCGCAGGCCGCCGAGCGGCAGCGTCACGCCCTGCCCGAGTTCCTTGCCCTTGATGTCGATCAGCTCCAGAGAGCCACCGCCCAGGTCACCGGCGATACCGTCAGGCGTGTAGAAGCCGCTGACAATGCCGAGCGCGGAGAACTTGGCTTCTTCCTCGCCGGAGAGAACGCGCACCTTGCGCTGCAGGATGGTTTCGGCGCGATGGATGAAATCGGGACCATTCGAGGCCTCGCGGGCCGCGGCCGTCGCCAGCACGTACATGGTGGCCGCGCGCGCCTGATCGGACAGCGCCTTGAAGCGATGCAGAGCGGAAAGCGCACGTTCGACGCTGGCCTCGTCCATCTTGCCTGTGAGCGCTATGCCCTTACCGAGACCGCAGAGAACCTTTTCGTTGAAAAGGATCGTGGGCGATCTCGACAAGCCTTCATAGATGACCACACGGATCGAGTTCGACCCGATATCGACAACGGAGACCGGGGCAATCCCTGGAAGGCGCCCCTGGGCTTCTGATTCAACCATGCAGGTCCAGTTTTATCGTTTCGTGCGGCCGGAAAGAAGGCCGGCAATCAGCTTTGGCGCACTGGATTTCAACGCTTCACCACGGCCCGAAAGGCTGGGATTGGTCATGAAATACTGTTGCGCGTTGAACGGCTCCTCGCCCTTGCGCACCTCCATGCGCCTTGACGTCCCGTCGGCCAATATCTCGTAGCTTTGTTGATTGTCAATGAGGTTGCCCAGCATGATCTGTGACAAAACCTGCTCGTGCACGGTCGGATTGATCAGCGGAACCAGCGTTTCGACGCGGCGATCCAGATTTCTCGGCATCATGTCGGCGGAGCCGATATAGACCAGCGCCTTGTCCGACGGCAGGCCGTGGCCGTTGCCGAAGCAGAAGATGCGGCTGTGCTCGAGGAAGCGGCCGACGATCGACTTGACGCGGATGTTTTCCGACAGGCCGGGGACCTGCGGGCGCAGGCAGCAGATGCCACGGATGACGAGATCGATCTCGACGCCGGCGTGGCTCGCCGTATAGAGCGCATCGATGATTTCGGGATCGACGAGCGAGTTCATCTTCATCCAGATGGCCGCCGGCGCGCCGTTCTTGGCGTGCTTGATCTCTTCGTTGATGTGGCGAAGGATGCGCGAGCGCAGTGTATAGGGCGAAACGGCGAGCTTCATGCTCTCCTCCGGCTCGCCATAGCCGGTGATGAAGTTGAAGATATTGGCCATGTCGTGCGCAATGACAGGATTGCAGGTGAAGAACGACAGGTCGGTATAAATCTTCGCGGTAATCGGGTGATAATTGCCGGTGCCGAGATGGCAGTAGCTGCGCAGCTTGCCCTCTTCGCGGCGAACGACGAGCGACATCTTGGAGTGGGTCTTCAATTCGATGAAGCCGAAGACGACCTGCACGCCGGCGCGTTCGAGGTCGCGTGCCCAGCGGATGTTGGCTTCTTCGTCAAAACGTGCCTTGAGCTCGACAAGCGCCGTCACCGACTTGCCGGACTCGGCCGCATCAATCAGCGCGCGGACGATCGGGCTGTCGTTGGAGGTTCGGTAGAGCGTCTGCTTTATCGCCAGGACGTCAGGATCACGCGCAGCCTGGAGCAGAAACTGGACCACCACGTCGAAGGACTCGTAGGGGTGGTGAACCACCATGTCCTTTTCGCGGATGGCGGCGAAGCAATCGCCGGCGTGTTCGCGGACGCGTTCGGGAAATCGCGCGTTGTAAGATGGGAACCGGAGATCGTCGCGCGGCGCCTTGGTGATCTCGGACAGAGTGTTCAGCGCCAGCAGACCCGGTAGAACGGCAACGCGGTTATCGGGCACGTTGGTCGCTTGGACCACGAACTGGCGGAGCGAGGCCGGCATTTCGGAATCGGTTTCGAGGCGGATCACCGACCCGCGGCGGCGGCGCTTCAGCGCGGTTTCGAAGAAGCGGACGAGATCTTCGGCTTCTTCTTCAACTTCGATATCGCTGTCGCGGATGATGCGGAACGTACCGGAACCCTGCACCTCATAGCCAGGGTAGAGCCTGTAGATGAAGATATTGGCGACGTCCTCAAGCGTGATGTAACGGATCGTGTTGCCGTCATCTGGCAGGCGCACGAAACGATCGAGCGCCGGCGGCAGGCGCAGCAGCGCCGTCATCGGCTCGCGGCCATTCTTGCTGACCAGCTGCAGGCCGATCGAGAAGCCGAGATTGGGAATGAAGGGGAACGGATGCGCCGGGTCGATCGAGAGCGGCGTCAGCACCGGGAAGATCGCCTGCTCGAATTCGGTCGCGAGCCAGTTGCGATCGCTCTCGCTGAGCGCGCCAGGGCGGACGATAAGGATGTCTTCCTTGGCGAGATACTGCTGCAGCACAGCGAGCGAGGCCTGCTGCTCCATCTGCAGATTGTCGATCTCCTGCAGGATGGATTCGAGCTGCTCGGCGGGCGTCTTGCCGTCGGGGGTGCGCACCACGATGTTCTGGCGAACCTGGCCTTCGAGACCGGCAACGCGGACCATGAAGAATTCGTCGAGGTTCGCAGCCGAGATCGACAGGAAGCGAACGCGCTCGAGCAGTGGATGCTCGGTGTTCAACGTCTCCTCGAGAACGCGGCGATTGAACTGCAGCCAGGAAAATTCGCGGTTGATGAAGCGCTCGGGGCTGGAGAGCAGTTCTTCAAGCGGAGGAACGTTCGCCTTGGTTTCGGGAGCCGTTTCCTGGTTTCCCGCGACTGCACTGTCCATCGTTCGATCGTCCCCTCATGATTGCGCCAAGCCGAATATATCAGTTTCACGACGGAACTGTGACAGTCAATCAGCCGGATCGGAATTGCCCAATTCATTCAACACTTCAGCGGCGAGCGCGCGCGTGATCTTGGTGCCTCTCGATAGCGCCAACCGGTCCAGCCGCTCGACGATCGTCTGCGCGGCGTTTAGCGAGCGCTCCATCCTGACGACAATATAGAGCACCAGTTTGTCATCTATATAAAGCTGGCGATCGGCAAACAGCTTGACGATGACCTGCGACAGCAGTTCCTCGTCCGGCTCGCCGATCTCGACGACGGTCGCGGCCTTCAGGCGAGAGCGCAGGTCGGCCAGCTCGACCGGCCAGGACATTGGCCAGAGGCGGCTGGTCATCAGCAGGCTGTGGCCGTTTTCGCGCACGCTGTTGATGACGTGAAACAGTTCGGTGTCGTCGAAGCCGAGGCGATCGACATCCTCGAAGAGCACCGGGCCGTTAGCCGCATCGACGGCGGCGTTGGCGCCGACCTTCGGGTGGATGAGTGTGGCGCCGCTGTGATCCTTCCAGATGTTGGCGAGGTGCGACTTGCCCGATCCGACCGGGCCGGCGAGGATGACGACCGGCGACGGCCAGTTCGGCCAGGCATCGACGATCTCGACAGCCGCCGCCAGCCGCTCGGAGATCAGGAGATCGTCACGACCAGTCGCGGCAGCATGAGAAAAGGCCAAGGGAAGCTGCTCCACGGGCTTGCGCCTTGAGTCAGCGTTTTTCACGTCAGTCATTTCGGGCCAGCTTTTGTCTTCCGTACCGGGGTGGCCTTCGCCTCGCCTGCATACAGATCACTCTCAAGATATCGTGAAAGCGCAAAGCGAACAAGGACGCCGACGGCAGCGGCGGCCGGCACCGCGACCAAAAGGCCGACGAAGCCGAAGAGCGCGCCGAAGGCAAAGAGCGCGAACATCAGCCAGACCGGATGCAGGCCAACGCTGTGACCGACGAGCTTCGGCTGCAGGATATTGCCTTCCATGAACTGGCCGCTGAAGAAGACCGCGAGAACCGCGCCGACCCAGATATAGTCAGGCCAGAACTGCACGAGCGCCACGCCGACCGCGGCAATCAGGCCAACGGTGGAGCCGACATAGGGGATGAAGCTGATCATGCCGGCGAAGAGGCCGATCAGCAGGCCGAAGTTCAGCCCGACCAACGACAGGCCGACCGCATACCAGATGCCGAGGATCAGGCAGAGCGACCCCTGCCCGCGAATGAAGCCGGCGATCGCCTGGTCGATCTCGCGCATGATCTGGTGGACGTTGGCGACATAATCGCGGGGAACGTACTTGTCGATATTGGCGACCATGCGGTCCCAATCGAGCAGCATGTAGAAGGCGACCACTGGTGTCACGACCATCAGCGAGATCACGTTGACGACAGCAAGGCCGGAGCTCCAGACCTGGCTGAACAGCCCGGTGAGCAGGCCGAAGCCCTGAGACAGGATTTCGGAAAAATTGTTCTTGATGGTGCCGAGCTGGTTCTTGATCCAATCCGGCAGCATCGAGTTCTGCTGCTTGGCGATGAAGGTCTGCAGCTGGTCGATATAACCCGGCAGGCGGCCGGCGAAATCGGCGAACTGGCTGGCAAGGATCGGGATCAGGATCATCAGCGCCAGGACGATCAGGATGACGAAGGCGATCAGGATGACGATGGTCGCCATCAGGCGGCTGAGGCCGAGCCTCTCCAGCCGGTCGGCCACCGGATCGAGGAAATAGGCGATCGCCATGCCCGCCAGGAACGGCAGCAGGATGGAGCTGAACACCAAAAGGAAGGCGATGAAGGCGGCGAGCACGAACAGCCAGAAGATAACCTGGCGCTTCAGACCGGCGCCGCTAACCTGGTGTGGCATCATGTTCTCCGCTGATCGAACGTCGGTATTTGCCGCATCGCAGCGATACGGCCTGCGAGCCACATAGGATGCACCCGCGAGAATGGTCAACCCCAGCGTCCAATTTCCCAGAAGCTACGTTCAAAAGAGCGGGAAATTGGGGCTTTTGCCACGCAACGCCTTGCATAAAGCCCCCTGTCATGCAATTGCGACCCGCATGTGACGCGGGGATATTTCCCGCCCGACGACAGCCATCGGAGAGCAGTATGAGCCAGTCCGGAAAAAACGGTCTCACCTATAGCGATGCAGGCGTGGATATCGACGCTGGCAACCTTCTCGTCGAAAAGATCAAGCCCGCCGTACGCTCGACCCGCCGCCCCGGCGCGGATGGCGAAATCGGCGGCTTCGGCGGCCTGTTCGACCTCAAGGCCGCTGGCTTCACCGATCCGGTTCTGGTCGCCGCCAATGACGGCGTCGGTACCAAGCTGAAGATCGCGATCGACGCCGATTATCACGACACCGTCGGCATCGACCTCGTGGCCATGTGCGTCAACGATCTCGTGGTCCAGGGCGCCGAGCCGCTGTTCTTCCTCGACTACTTCGCGACCGGCAAGCTCGATCCCGACCAGGGTGCGGCGATCGTCGAAGGCATTGCCGCCGGCTGCCGCGACGCGGGCTGTGCGCTGATCGGCGGCGAGACCGCCGAGATGCCTGGCATGTATTCCTCCGGCGATTACGATCTGGCCGGCTTTGCCGTGGGTGCTGCCGAGCGCGGCAAGCTGCTGCCGTCGGGCGATATCGGCGAAGGCGACGTCATCCTCGGCCTCGCCTCCTCTGGCGTTCACTCCAACGGCTTCTCGCTGGTGCGCAAGATCGTCGGCCTTTCGGGCCTCGCCTGGGACGCGCCGGCACCGTTCGCAGATGGCAAGACGCTTGGTGAAGCGCTGCTGACCCCGACCCGCATCTATGTGAAGCAGCTCTTGAGCGTCATCCGCGAGACCGGCGCAATCAAGGCGCTGGCGCACATCACCGGCGGCGGCTTCCCCGAGAATATCCCGCGCGTGCTGCCTAAGCACCTCGCCGCCGAGATCGATCTTGCCGCCGTCAAGGTTCCGGCCGTGTTTTCCTGGCTGTCGAAGACCGGCGGCGTCGAAGCGAACGAGATGCTGCGCACCTTCAACTGCGGCATCGGCATGATCGCCGTCGTCTCCGCCGAGAATGCCGACACCGTCATCTCGGCGCTGGAAGCGCAGGGCGAAAGCGTCGTGCGGCTCGGCCGGATGATCGCCCGCGCTGAAGGCGCTCACGGCACGCTCTACAAGGGCACGCTCGCCATATGACGTCTCCGCGCAAACGCGTCGTCGTCTTCATCTCCGGCGGCGGCTCCAACATGATGGCGCTGGTCGCCGCCGCGAAGGCACCGGAGTTCCCGGCCGAGATCGTCGGCGTGATTTCCGACAAGCCGGATGCGGGCGGGCTTGCCAAGGCGGCCGCCGAGGGCATCGCGACCTTCGTCTTTCCGCGCAAGGACTACGCCAGCAAGGAAGCGCATGAGGAAGCGATCTTCGCCGCTCTCGACGCGCTGTCGCCTGACATCCTCTGCCTCGCGGGCTATATGCGCCTGCTGAGCGGCACGTTCATCCAGCGCTACGAGGGGAAGATGATCAACATCCACCCTTCCCTGCTGCCGCTCTTCCCCGGCCTGCACACGCACCAGCGCGCCATCGACGCCGGCATGCGGATCGCCGGCTGCACGGTGCATTTCGTCACCGAGGGCATGGATGAAGGCCCCGTCATCGGCCAGGCTGCCGTGCCTGTTCTCTCCGACGACACCGCCGACACACTGGCGGCGCGCGTGCTCACCGTCGAGCACAAGATTTATCCGCAAGCGCTTAGGCTGTTCGCCGAGGGCAAAGTGCGGATGGAAGGTGGCAAGGCTCTTAGGACTGCCGATGCGTCCGGCAATGCGGCAACCGGTGCCGTGATCTCCGCCTGATTGACCGGCGAAGTGATGCGGATCATCATGTGCGTGGCCCACGGAGCGACGCCATGACTGTTACCGTCAACATCGATGAAGCAAGCCTTCCCGAACTCCTTGCCAAGGTGGAAGCCGGCGAGGAGGTCGTCATCCTGCGCGATGGATTACCGGTGGCGAAGATGGCCCCTGTCGTGGCGGATCACGAGAAGCGCATGCAAGTGGTCGAGGCAATCCTTGCCTTTCGCAAAACCATGCCAAGCATCACACAGGAAGAAATTGCGGAATGGAAGGCGACGGGCCGGCGATGACGCGGCTTACCTATCATTGGCAATTCAAACAAGACGGCCGCTCGCCACTTTGACAAGCAACTGATCGACGCAGCAGCACGTGAAAACGTGCCGCTGCTGACTTGATCCGATCGACGCTTAAGCCGCAATCGCGCGCGGCTGATGCAGCGTGCCGTCGCTGTAGACGAAGCGGCCGCCGCGGAAGGTGGCGCGGATGCGGTGGATGTCGCCGGCTTCCACGACAACCAGATCGGCACGCTGGCCGATGGCGATTTCGCCGCGGTCGGTGAGGCCGGCCGAGCGGGCTGCGTTCTTCGTTGCCATGGCGACAGCGGTCGGCAGGTTCGTGGCCTCGGCGATCTTGAAGATGCCGGGAACGAAGGCGGCCGGGTGATAGTCGGCGGCGATGACGGAGAGGACGCCGGCGCGGGCGGCATCGAGCGCGCTCAGATTGCCCGACATGGACTGGCCACGGAGCGCGTTCGGCGCGCCCATCAGCGTCCAGAGACCACGGCGACGTGCCTCTTCGGCTGCCGGCAGCGTTACCGGGAATTCGCTGATCGTGACGCCCATCGCATGCATCTCAGCCACCTTCTCGGCGCTGTCGTCGTCATGCGAGGCGAGCGACAGCTTGTGGCGCAGCGACAGGTCGACGATGTGGCGAAGCCTGGTCTCGATCTCGGGATTGTCGCGCATGGCGATGCGCTTGGCGACCATCTCGGCGGCCATTTCCTCGGAGATGGCCCGGCGTTCGGCCATGCTCAGAATATAGCTCTGGATGTCGTTATACTGGCCCTGCCCCGGTGTGTGATCGGTCAGCGACACCATGTCGACATGGCCGGCATCCAGCAGCTTTTCGAGCGCAGGCGCCGCGCCGACATTGGTGATCTCATAGCGCGCGTGAACGCGGTGATCGATCAGGAGGCTGTCCTTGAAGCGGCTGACGCCCTCGATGACGGCGCAGGTGGTTTCCAGCGAACGGACATGGCCGTAGACGCTTTCGGTCGCGAAGGAGACGGCGGCGTAGGCGGTCGTCACGCCATGGGCGGCGAGCTTCTTGTCGAGTTCGTGGATGGAGAAGCCGATCGGCATCATCGCGTTTGGGCGCGGCGCTATCTCGCGCTCGATCATGTCGCCGTGGAGATCGATGAAACCAGGCATCAGCAGTCGGCCTCCGCCATCAATCGCGGCGTTAGCGACCGTCTCAGGGCGGATCTCGGCGATAACGCCATCCTCGATGCGAACCGAGCCGTTGTTCACGACCTCATCTGGCAGAACGATCGTGAAATTGCTGAGCCACATCGGCTTTCTCCTCATATCAGGCAATTATGACAAGCCGGAGCAGATAGCCCCGATTCATGACATGCGAATGAATGCCTTAGGGCTTATTCAAGGCAGCCCTATTCAGCGCCGCCCATTGCAGCAGAATGATCGTCTTGAAGTCGATGATCTCGCCGGTGGCGATCATCTTCATCGCTTCTTCCAGCGGGATTTCGACGACCTCGATGTCCTCATGCTCCTCAGCCAACCCGCCGCCTTCGGAGACGCGGTCTTCGGTATCGATTGAGGCCGCGAAGAAGTGGACGAGCTCGGCGTTGGCGCCGGGCGAGCTATAGGCCTTGAACAAGAAGCGGACATCGCGGACGCGGAAGCCGGTTTCCTCGATGGCTTCGCGGCGGATGGCGGCTTCTGGCTCGTCGCCGTCGAGGAGGCCCGCCGGCGTCTCCAGCATCCAGGCCGGCTCGCCATGGAGATAGACGGGCAGACGGAACTGGCGGACGAGAACGACGGTATCGCGCTTGGGGTCATGCAGCAGGATCGTGGCGGCGGGAGTGCGGTGGTAGATCTCGCGATGGATGCGGTGCGTTTCGCCGTCGGAGTTGGTGTAATCGACCTCGTAGGTGCTGAGCCGCGTCCAGCCATCCGAGAGCGTCCTTTCCTGGATGATCTCGGCCTTCGCCTTTTCAAATTTCGTCATGCCGCATCCTTGCGAAGCCAAACCTTGTTGTCGTGGACGGCCGCGCCGCCATAGGGCGCGACAGGGTCGGCGCCGGTCAAAACGTTGATGCCCTCTCCATCCACATGCGCCTTGTTCGGCCACAGGCCCTCGGCGATCAGTACGCCCGGCTTGACCTCTGTCGTCAGCTTGGCGTGCAGGCGGATTTCGCCTCTCGTATTGCCGACCTGAACGAGGTCGCCGTGGGCGATGTCTTGGGCTTCCGCATCGGCAGGATTGATCATCAGTTCCGGTCGTCCTTCCTTCTGCCGCGAGGTCTTGGTCTCGGCGAAGCTGGAGTTCAGGAAGTTACGGGCGGGAGACGTCGCGAGGCGGAACGGGTGCTCGGCATCGGCGACTTCGATGACGTCGACCTGATCCGGGAATTGCGGCAACTCCGGATAGGGGCCGAGCAGGCCGACAGCCTCCGGCGGGCGGTTCGGCGCCGGCTGGTTGCGCCAGTCTGGGCGGAAGTGGAAGCGGCCGTCGGGATGGGCGAAGCCGTTGATGAAATGCGCGTCGTCGAATTCCGGCTGGCGGTCGAACCATTTGTGCTCGAGGAAATGGTCGTAGCCGGGGAGTTCGCTCGATGTGAGAACGCGATCGATCATTTCGCGCGCCGTGAAGCCGAAGCCTGGACGATCGGCGACGCCGAGGCGCTTGGCCAGTTCCTCGATGACGAAGAGATTGGTGCGCACCGTTTCCGGCGGCTCGACGAGCTTGGGGCCAAGCAGGATGTGGTTCTGGCCGCCGGCGCGGTAGATGTCGTCATGCTCGACGAACATGGTGGCGGGGATGACGATATCGGCCATCTCGGCGGTATCGGTCATGAACTGCTCGTGGACGGCGACGAAGAGATCATCGCGGGCGAAACCGCGCTTCACCAGCCGCTGCTCGGGCGCGATGTTAACAGGGTTGGTGTTCTGGATCAGCATGGCGGTGACTGGGCCGCGATGGCGCAGCGCCACGGCGTCACCCGTCAAAGCGCGGCCGATCTGCGACTGGTCGATCATGCGGATGTCGGCATCCTTCATCGACTTGCCAGTCAGTTCCGCGTTGTTCATGCGGAAGATGTCGCTGTTCGAATGGAAGGCGCCGCCGCCCTCATATTGCCAGGAGCCGAGAACGGTTGCGACCGAGGCCGCCGCATGCATGGCGACCGCGCCGTTGCGCTGGCGGGTGAAGCCGTAGCCGAGACGGAAGAAGGTCTTCTTCGTCGTGCCGACGAGCTTGCCGAAAGCTTCGATCTCGTCGACCGAAAGGCCGGTGATGGCGGCGGCCCATTCCGGCGTCTTCGTTTTCAGATGCGCTTCGAGGCCGGCGGGATCGTCTGCATATTTCGCCATGTAGGCCCGGTCGGCATAGCCGTCGCGGAAGGCGATGTGCATGGTGGCGCAGGCGAGTGCCGCATCGGTGCCCGGCTTGAGGATAAGCGCCAAATCGGCCTGCTTCATCGTCGGGCTGTCGTAGATATCGATGACCACGATCTTGGCGCCGCGTTCCTTGCGCGCCTTGATCGCGTGGGTCATGACGTTGACCTGCGTGGCGACCGCGTTGGTGCCCCAGATGACCACGCAATCGGTGCGCGCCATTTCGCGTGGGTCCGGGCCTCTCAAGACCCCTGTCGCCATGGTGAAGCCGGTCCAGGCCGGGTTTGTGCAGATCGACGAGAAGAAGCCGGAATAGCGCTTGGCGTGGCGCAGGCGGTCGATGCTGTCTCGCTGCACCCAGCCCATGGTGCCGGCATAGTAATAGGGCCAGATCGCCTCGCTGCCGTCCTTCGCCTCAGCCTTCACGAAGGCTTCGGCGATTTCATCCAGCGCGGCGTCCCAGGATATCTGCTGCCACTCTCCCGCCCCCTTGGCGCCCTTGCGGCGTAGCGGGTGCATCAAACGATCGGGGTGATAGAGGCGTTCGGCGTAGCGCGCGACCTTGGCGCAGATGACGCCCGAGGTGTAGCTGTGGTCGTTTGCCCCGCGCACGCGGCCGATCCTGCCATCGTCGGTGACCTCCACTTCCAGCGCGCAGGTGGAGGGACAGTCGTGCGGACAGGCGGTGTGGCCGATCCGGACGGAGGACTTCGGGGATTTGGCTTCGATGGGGGTCGCAATGTTCATGGAGTTTCTATATTCCAACCGGAAACCGGCCAAAAGCCGGAAACGACGTCCCCCACGCGAATTCATGTAGGCATCAGCGAAAATGAACTACCGCCACATCTACCATGCGGGCAACTTTGCCGATGTCCTGAAGCACGCGATTCTCGCGCGTCTCGTCCGCTACATGCAGAAGAAGGATGCGGGCTTCCGCGTGCTCGACACGCATGCCGGCATCGGGCTCTACGATCTCTCCTCGGAAGAGGCGCAAAAAACAGGTGAATGGCGCGACGGGATCGGCAAGATCATGGAAGCCGAGCTTTCGCCGCAGGTGGCCGAATTGCTGGAACCCTACCTGACCGCGATCCGCGAACTCAATCCAGATGGCGGCATGCGCTACTATCCCGGATCGCCGAAGCTTTCGCGCATGCTTTTCAGGCCGCAGGACCGGTTATCGGCGATGGAGTTGCATCCCGAGGATTACCAGCGGCTGCATCGCCTGTTCGAGGGCGATCACCATGCCCGCATCACCGAGCTCGACGGCTGGCTGTCGCTCGGTGCGCATCTGCCGCCGAAAGAGAAGCGCGGCATCGTGCTCGTCGATCCGCCCTTCGAGGAAGGCGGGGAGTATGAGCGGCTGGTCGATGGCCTCGCCAAGGCCTATCGCCGCTTTCCCGGCGGCACCTACTGCCTGTGGTATCCAATCAAGAAGGGCGCGCCGATCAAGGAATTCCACGAGGCGCTGCAGGCACTCGATATTCCGAAGACACTCTGCGCCGAGCTCACCGTGCGCAGCGACCGCGGGATGGTGACCGGACTGACCGGCTCGGGGCTGATCATCGTCAACCCGCCTTATACGCTGAAGGACGAGCTGCACCAGCTGCTGCCGGCGCTGAAAGATCATATGGCGCAGGACCGCTACGCCTCGCACCGGGCGTTCTGGCTGCGCGGTGAAAACAAGGCCGTGAAAGAGGATTGACCGACTCTTTGCGGCGCGAAATAGTCCGGCCACATTGCAAGTCCGTTGCCAGGCATTTTGAAAGAGACCGATGATGAAGATCCTTTGCGCGCCCGCCTCCCCCTATTCCAGCAAGGTCCGGATGGCCGCCCGCTATCTCGAGCTTGATGCGACCGAAATCCGCGTCGACACCAATGCTGGCCCGGCGATCCTCGTCGATAACAATCCTCTCGGAAAGATCCCGACCGTGCTGACGGATGACGGCGTTTCGGTCTTCGACAGCGTCGCGATCATGCATTATTTCGGGCGACTGAAGGGCAAGCAGCTCTATCCGTCGAAGAACGGCAAGCGCACGGAAGCAGAGGTGCTGGAAGCCCTTTGCGACGGCATCTGCGACTGCCTGCTCGCCATCGTCTACGAGCGCCGCTTCCGCGACGAGGAGAAGATCCATCAGCCCTGGATCGACCGGCAGTGGAAGAAGGTCGTGAGCGGCCTCAATCACCTGAGCGTTCACCTGCCGAAGATCGGCAAGAAGCTGCATGGCGGCCACTTCGCGCTGGCGGCAACGCTGGGTTATCTCGATCTGCGTTTCCATGGCCAGTGGGAGGCCGAGCACTCCGAGCTGATCGGCTGGCTCAGGACCTTCGAGAAGAAGTTCCCTGCCTATGCCGAGCTCAAGCCTCAGGGCTGAGCGCGATCGCGCTCCGCTTTCACGAAATCGATGAAGGCGCGCAAAGCCGTCGGCAGCTGCCGGCGGCTCGGATAATAGAGGAAGAAGCCCGGATAATAGGGGCACCAATCGTCGAGAACCCGCACCAATTTGCCAGTCTCGATCTCGTCACGCACCTGATCCTCGAACAGATAGCCGAGCCCGTCGCCCTGCAGCACGGCGTCGCGCATGATGTCCTGGTCGCCTAGCGTCAGCGGGCCCCGCACCTCGATCTCCACTTCGATACCGCCGCGCTCGAACTCCCAATGATAGAAGGCGCCGCCGGCAAAGCGGAACCGGACGCAGACGTGGTCTTTCAGATCATGCGGCGTCTGCGGCCTGCCCCTGCCCTCGAAGTAACCCGGCGTACCGACGACGGCGAAGCTGTGGCGCGGACCGATCGGGATCGCGATCATATCCGCCGCAATGCTCTCGCCGAAGCGTATGCCGGCATCGAAGCCTGACGAAACCATATCGATCAGCGCATCGTCGATGACGATATCGACCTCGACGGATGGATGAGCTTTCAGGAAACGCGAGACGATCGGCAGCAGCACGAGCTTGGCGGCGGCGCGGGGTGTGTTGATGCGCAGCTTGCCGTAGGGCTGACCGCGGAAGGTGTCGAGATCATCCAGTGCGGCGTCGATATCCAGGAAGGCCGGGCGAATGCGATCGAAAAGCCGCTCGCCTGCCTCCGTCAGCGCCACGCCACGAGTGGTTCGGTTGACGAGGCGGACTTCCAGCCGCTCCTCGATCGCTCTCAGCGCGTGGCTCAGCGCCGAGGGCGTAACGGCGAGCTCGACGGCGGCCTTGCGAAAGCTTCGGTGACTGGCGATGGCGAGAAAAATGGCGAGATCGGTCGAGCGCACACGCTTCATTGATGAGTATTTCTCACTAGCTCATGGAGTATAAGGTAAATTCTCTCAGCTATGCCCATAGGCTAGTTTCGGGGTGTCAGCAAATCACAACCCGAAAGGAAAACGTCATGCGTGTTTGGTTCATCACTGGTGCGTCGCGCGGCTTCGGCGCCCTTATCACCGAGGAAGCTCTCAATGCCGGCGATGCCGTCGTCGCCACGGCGCGCAATCCGAAAGGTCTGCAGGAAAAATTCCAGAATCATTCGAATCTGTTGACGGTCGCGCTTGATGTGACGGATGAACCCTCGGCGCACGCCGCCGCCGAGCAGGCCATAAAGCGCTTCGGCCGGATCGATATCCTGCTCAACAATGCCGGCTTCGGCCTGCTCGGTGCCGTCGAAGAGGCGACCAACGACGAGATCGAGAAGCTCTACGCGGCCAATGTCTTCGGCCTGCTGAAGGTGACGCGCGCCGTGCTGCCGCATATGCGCCGCCAGCGTTCCGGCCATATCCTCAAC
Organism: Rhizobium sp. FG113; assembly: GCF_057809895.1. Lineage (NCBI taxonomy): Bacteria > Pseudomonadati > Pseudomonadota > Alphaproteobacteria > Hyphomicrobiales > Rhizobiaceae > Rhizobium > Rhizobium sp. FG113. The sequence continues at coordinate 181,434 of NZ_JBMDKV010000004.1, forward strand.
ATCTCGTCGATCGGCGGCTATGTCTCACATGCCGGCTGGGGCGTCTATTGCTCGACCAAGTTCGCGGTCGAAGGACTGACGGAAGCGCTTGCCGCCGAGGTCGCGCCGCTCGGCATCAAGGCGACGGTCGTCGAGCCCGGCTTCTTCCGCACCGACTTCCTCGACGAAACCTCGCTGTCGGTCAGCCGAAGCTCGATCGCCGACTACGCCGAGACACCTGTGGGAGCGATGCGCGATTTTGCCGTCAGCCATAACCACCAGCAGCCAGGCGACCCTGCCCGCTTCGCCAAGGCGATGATCACGCTGGCGCATTCCGACAATCCGCCGCTGCGCATGCCCTTCGGCAGCGACACGGTGGCTGCGATCGAGAAGAAGAACGCAAGCGTTGCCGAGGAACTGGCCGCATGGCGGGAACTCGCGGTGTCGACGGACTTCCCCAAGGGAGAATGACGGCCCGACCAAACGAAACGCAACAAAAAAGCCGGAGCGATGCCCCGGCTTTTTTTCATTTACCTGATCGGCTGATCAGAACTTCATGCCGATACCGACCTTGACGCTGTGCTCGTCATAGCCGCGCGAGATGTTCGCGCCGCCGACGTTGAAGTCGTTCTTCTGGTAGTCGGTGTAGCGGTATTCGATACGAGCCGTGATGTTGTTGGTCACCATGGCTTCGGCACCGGCGCCGACCGTGTAACCCAGCGCGCTGTCGCTGTCAGAACCAGCGGCGTTGCTGAACTTGTTCTTGGTGGCGGCCAGACCAGCCGTACCATAGAGCAGGAAGGGGTTCAGGTCGTAACCGATACGGCCGCGGATCGAGCCGTTGACTTCGTTCTTGGCAGTGCCGCCGTCGACAGCGCCGTCAGCGCCGGAGTAGCCGATGTCACCTTCGACACCGTATACGATCTGGCCCTGCTGCCAGTTGTAGCCGCTGTAGATCTGACCGCCGAAAGCGCGCGCGTTGTAGTCGTGAGCGAAGCCGCCCATGTTGTAGGTGCCGGCGCCACCCAGGTAGAAGCCCTGCCAGTTGCCGGTCGGGGCAACATCGTTCTGGGCAACCGGAGCTTCCGGGATCTGATCGACGGCATCGGCCGCGTAAGCAGCGGAAAAGCCACCAAGGGCAACGGTCGAAACCAACAGGCTAGCAATAAACGTACGCATACTCATCTCCTTATCGAACCCGCGCCCTTCATCAACTGTGTTAACGTGAAGCATTCGCGAGCAATTACGCATGTCCCTTTCGGATCGAGAGGGAAATTGATGCGCAAATGAGGATTTGGAAGAGCCAAAATGTGATTTGATTGTGGCTTAGGGGTGGCTGAAATTCGATGTTGCTTTATCGCAACAAACACTTCATTAACCCTAACCAAGCGTTAAATCATGAATACTTATTTTATCGAATTATATTCTTAAATAATACGCACAATATCCAAGTTCTGTGCGCAATCAAGACGCCTATTTATAAGATCTGATCGGCCGCCTATATAAGCACCGCAGAGATTTGCGGGATGAAGAGGCAGGATTTTGAGCGAGACAAGACTTCGAACAGCGTTGGTGACAGGGTCGGCCAAGAGAATAGGCCGTGCGATAGTCGAAGATCTTGCAGCGAGCGGCTTCTCGGTTGCGATCCACGCGAATGGTTCCATCGCCGAGGCGGAAAATTTTGCGGCGGAATTGCGGCAAGAGGGCAAAAACGCGATTGCGCTTCACGCCGATTTGAAGGACGTCGAGGACACCAACGGACTGATAAAAAAGGCGTTTGAGGCGCTTGGACCGCTCGATTTGCTCGTCAACAACGCCTCGGCCTTCCACAATGATTCGGCGCACCAATTTGACGCTGCGGCCTGGGACGATCATTTCGCGCTCCACGTGCGCGCGCCGTCCATATTGTCTGCCGCATTTGCCGAACAGCTGCCGAAAAGCGTTCCAGGGCTGATCGTCAACATCATCGACCAGCGGGTCTGGGCGCTCAATCCGGGCTTCTATTCCTATACATTGTCCAAGGCGGCGCTCTGGACGGCGACGCAGACGATGGCGCAGAGCTTCGCGCCACGCATTCGCGTCAACGCGCTCGGCCCGGGGCCGACGGTTCGAAGTGCGCGGCAGAGCGAAGAGGACTTCCAGCAGCAGGTCGACGGCCTTATCATGAAGGCGGGGCCGGGATTCGGCGAATTCGGACGGACGATCCGCTTCCTCTATGATACGCCCTCCATCACCGGCCAAATGATTGCCCTCGACGGCGGCCAGCATCTTGCCTGGCAGACGCCCGATGTGGCGGAGATTACGGAATGAATTCAAGGAAGCTGCCGGATGGCGGCGTTCTTTACGACGAAAATGACGAGACCGACGACGATATCGAGGTGGAAAGCGAAAGCTCTGCCTCGCCCGTTGGCGCGCCGGTTGCTTCTGCCATCGACTGGAACGAAGGCGGCAGCAACGAAACGGGACTTGTCGGCGCCGACCTGATCGCGGAATTCGTCAAGCGGCTGCCGAACAGCCCCGGCGTCTACCGCATGTTCAATGAGGCCGGCGACGTTCTCTATGTCGGCAAGGCGCGCAGCCTGAAGAAGCGCGTGAGCAACTATGCGCTCGGCCGCGTGCACTCCAACCGCATCGCCCAGATGGTGCGGCAGACCGCGCATATGGAGTTCGTGACGACGAGGACCGAGATCGAGGCGCTTCTCCTGGAAGCGAATCTGATCAAGCGGTTGCGGCCGCGCTTTAACGTGCTTTTGCGCGACGACAAGTCGTTTCCCTATATCCTGATATCGGGCGACCACCGCGCTCCCGCCATCCTGAAACATCGTGGCGCGCGCGCCCGCAAGGGCGATTATTTCGGCCCCTTTGCTTCGGCGGGCGCCGTCGGCCGCACGATCAACTCGCTGCAGCGTGCCTTCCTGATCCGCACCTGCACGGACAGCGTGTTCGAGACGCGTACGCGCCCCTGTCTGCTCTATCAGATCAAGCGCTGTTCGGCGCCCTGCACGCATGAGATCAGCGATGCAGGGTATGGCGAACTGGTGCAGGAGGCCAAGGACTTCCTTTCGGGCAAGAGCCAGAAGGTGAAGGCGCATATGGCCGAGGCGATGAACCAGGCGGCCGAGGATCTCGATTTCGAGCAGGCCGCCGTCTATCGCGACCGCCTCGCCTCGCTGTCGCACGTGTCCAGCCACCAGGGCATCAACCCCGCCGGCGTCGAGGAAGCCGATGTCTTCGCGATCTATCACGAAGGCGGGATTTCCTGCATCCAGGTGTTCTTCTTCCGCACCGGGCAGAACTGGGGCAACCGCGCCTATTTCCCGAAGGCCGACCCGCAGCTGACAGGCGCTGAAGTGCTGAGCGCCTTCCTGGCGCAGTTCTACGACGACAAGCCGGTGCCGAAGCAGATCCTACTTTCGGAAACGGTTGACGAGATGGAGCTGCTGGCCGCAGCCTTCGCCGAAAAGGCAGGCCACAAGATTTCGGTGCTGGTGCCGCAGCGTGGCGAAAAGCGCGATCTGGTTGATCACGTCATGGGCAATGCCCGCGAGGCGCATGGGCGCAAGCTTGCGGAGACCGCGTCGCAATCGCGGCTGCTCGAAGGCTTCAAGGATACGTTCAAGCTCTCCTACGTGCCGCAGCGCGTCGAAATCTACGACAACTCGCATATCATGGGCACGAACGCCGTCGGCGGCATGGTGGTGGCGGGACCTGAGGGTTTCGTGAAGAACCAGTATCGCAAGTTCAACATCAAATCGACCGACATCACGCCCGGCGACGACTTCGGCATGATGCGCGAGGTGATGACGCGGCGGTTCACGCGGCTGCTCAAGGAAGAAGGTATCCCCGACAGGAGCCAGCCGGTAGCTCCAGCGGATGCCGCCGACATGCCCTTCCCTGCCTGGCCCGACGTGATCCTGATCGACGGCGGCCAGGGGCAGATGACGGCAGTGCGGGCGATCCTGGAAGAACTGGGGATCACCGATAGCGTCACCGCCATCGGCGTCGCCAAGGGTGTCGACCGCGATGCCGGGCGCGAGCGCTTCTTCCTGCCCGGCGGCGAGAGCTTCACGCTGCCGCCGCGCGATCCGGTGCTCTACTTCACCCAGCGCATGCGCGACGAGGCGCACCGCTTCGCCATCGGCTCGCACCGGGCACGGCGCAAGAAGGAGATGGTCAAAAACCCGCTCGACGAGATCGGTGGAATCGGCCCATCACGCAAACGTGCCTTGCTCCAGCATTTCGGAACGGCGAAGGCGGTTTCGCGGGCGGCACTGTCGGATCTGATGGCTGTCGAAGGGATTTCGGAGACGGTCGCCAAGCAGGTTTACAATCATTTTCACGACGACGCCGCGAAATAGGTGGCGTCGGTCGCAAATTCCACGCAAAGGCAGCGAAAAAACAGAAAGAATGTTGACGCTTTGCGGTCAAAGCCGTCATCTACGGACGTATCAAATCAGAGACAGATTTCATGGCATCGCGCGCATACAATATCCCCAACCTGCTGACCTACGGCCGCATTCTCGCGGTTCCGCTCATCGTCCTGTGCTTCTTCGTGGAAGGAAAACTGTCGATCAGCAATACGGCCCGCTGGGTTGCGCTGTGGATCTTCGTCATCGCGTCGATCACCGACTTTCTTGACGGCTACCTCGCCCGTATCTGGAACCAGACGTCGAATATCGGCCGCATGCTCGACCCGATCGCAGACAAGCTGCTGGTCGCCTCGATCCTTCTGCTTGTAGCCGCGGACCAGACCATTGCCGGCTGGTCGATCTGGGCTGCCATCACCATCCTTTGCCGCGAGATCCTGGTCTCGGGCCTGCGCGAATATCTGGCGGCGCTGAAGGTCAGCGTACCGGTGACGCGCATCGCCAAGTGGAAAACCACAGTGCAGCTGGTGGCGATCGCCTTCCTGCTCGCGGGTCCCGCCGGCGACGAGATTTTCCCCTATACCACGATGACCGGCATCGGGCTGCTCTGGCTCGCCGCCATCCTGACGATCTATACCGGCTACGATTACTTCCGCGCCGGCATCAAGCACATCGTGGAAAACGACGAATGACCAAGCTCATCTATTTCGCCTGGGTGCGCGAGCGGATTGGCAAGGCCGAGGAAGACATCGCTCTGCCCGCTTCCGTCGTCACCGTCACCGATCTTCTCGATCACCTGAAGACGCTTGGCGAGGAATACGAGACCGCCTTGCAGTTTCCCGACGTGATCCGCGTCGCGCTCGATCAGGAGCATGTCGAGCACGACGAGCCGATCGGCGGTGCGCGGGAGATCGGTATTTTTCCGCCGATGACGGGCGGCTAAATTCATGACTGCCGTGCCAGTCAGCCCCCCTCTGCCCTGCCGGGCATCTCCCCCACAGGTGGGGAGATCACAAGCTGCTTGCTCCTCCCGTCGCTCTATCCGTCCGTTTCGCAGAAGCGTTCTTTGTATGCACGATCGGGCGAGCCCAGCCGATCTCCCCACTTGTGGGGGAGATGCCCGGCAGGGCAGAGGGGGGCCGACGCGGCACGCCCTGTCTGCGAAGCGAGGCACCTTCTTATGAGCCCTACCCCCACCATCCGCGTCCAGCGCGAGGATTTCGACCTGCAGGCCGAAGTCGATCTGTTGAGCAAGGGAAAGCCGGGTATCGGCGCCGTGGTCACCTTCTCCGGCCTGTGCCGCGATGAAGGCGGGACGCTGGATGCGCTTGAACTGGAGCACTATCCAGGGATGGCCGAGGCGGAGATGATGCGGATCGCCGAGATGGCGATCGAGCGCTTCAAGCTCAACGGCCTGACGGCCATTCATCGCTACGGAAAGATCGCGGCGGGCGAGAACATCGTTCTTGTCATTGCGGCCGCGCCGCACCGCCAGGCCGCCTTCGACGGCGCGAACTTCGTGATGGACTTCCTCAAGACGTCGGCGCCTTTCTGGAAGAAGGAGCATGGCAAGGACGGTGTCGCGCGGGAATGGGTCGAGGCCAAGGGCCACGACGATGCCGCGCGCGACAAATGGAAGTGATCACGGGATTACCCGTTCACGCCGACTGAGCACCAGCAGAAGCACAAGCAGCGAAAAGACCACGAAGTCTCGCCAGAGGAACGGACCGTAGGCGGTCCATAGCGTCTCGACCAGACCGAGACCTGCCGCGCCGCCCGCCGATTTCAGCGGATCCGAATAGCCGCCGACGGCAGCCACCATCAGGACCTTCAGCCCGAACATCAGCCCGGCGCCGAAATCCATCGTGCCGTAATAGGCGGTCGAGAGGATGCCGCACAGCGTCGCCATCAAGACCGCGGCGGCGTAGGCCGTGAGGAAGACGCTGGTGGCGCTGACGCCGCAGAGTTCGGCGGCTTTCGGGTCATCGGTGACGGCGCGCCAAGCGCGGCCCCAGGAACTTCGTTTTAGGATAACGGCGCCGATCGCCACGAAACCGCACATCAGTACCGTGTTTATCAGTTGCATCTCGGTCAACACCACCTCGAAGCCGGCATTCTGCCAGAAGACGACATGGCCGTTCAGAAACGGCGACAGCCAGAGGCTGCGGGTGTCAGATGCCAGGCGCGCGGTCTCCATCAGGACGATGGTGACGCCGAGCGCGGCGACGATGACCGTGTTCGAGGACTGGCGCACCAGCGGAAGCATGACCGAGCGGCCGATCCACACCCCCGCCCCCATCGCATAAACCAGCGAGGCCGCCGCACCGAGTGCGAGGGCCGCGGGCAGGACCAGCCATAGCTTGTTGTAGCCGAAATCGGTGAAGAGCAGCAGGATCTGGCCGGAAAAGGCGAAGAGCGCGCCATAGGTGATGTCGGGGCGCTTGGTGACGCCGAAAGCGACCGCATAGCCGAAGGCCAGCGCGGCATAAAGGGCCGCCAGCGGCACCGCATTCGCCAGTTGCTGCAAGAGATAGGCCATCGACATATCCTATTTCGCTGAAATCATAACTGGCAAAATTGCTTTTACCAGTTATATTTTCCCAATGACCTTTTCGTGGACCCCTCACCGCTTCTCCGGCGGCGCACTCGCATTCGATGTCGCCAACAGCGTCGTGCTGCGGCACGACGAGGCGCGCCGCATCGATCGCTTTGCCGTCGATGCGCAACTGCATGCATTCCCTCAGGCGGCTGCTAATTTCTGTGCCGAGCGGGCGATCTTCGGGGACGTCACGCCGGTTTCGCCTGATGGTGAGCCTGCTTTCATTGCTCTGCGCGAGGCAACCGATCGCTATTTTCGCGACCGCGTGCTTGCCGGTGGTAGTGACCAGTTGTTGGCGGAGTTGCTGGACGCGGTAGCGGTCGTGCTGCGTAGCAACTCCGGTGCCGCCGGCATCGATCGCGCCACGGCACATTCGGTGCTGAGGCTGATCGCCTCGCCGGAGCCGGAGCGGATGAAGATCTGCGGCAATTGCGGCTGGCTTTTTCTCGATCGCAGCAAGAACCGGAGCCGGACATGGTGCGACATGGCGGTCTGCGGCAACCGCGCCAAGGCGATCAAGCACTATCGGCGACGGAAAGAGGAGAACGGGCGATGAAAGCGTTCGGAGCGGCCGTGATGTCGGCGATGCTGCTGCTTGCCAGCTGCCAGCGCGAGAGCGACACGCTGGTCCAGGTCACCGGCCATAACTTCGTGTTCAATTATCGCGTCGCGATCGCGACCTATCTGGTGACGCTCAGCAAGAAGGCGCCGCTGCCAGACGGCGCGATGGCGATCGCCGAGTTCGAGAACCCCGCCGGCGGAGCGCCGCTTGTGATCAACGAGAAGATCTTTCCGGCGTGGGAGAAGATCAGCCTGCAAAGCCCGCCTATCCATTGCGTGAAAAAGGACAGGCCCTACGCCGTCAGCATCCGGTTGGTCGATGTCGGCGGAAAGGAACTGCAGAGCCTGAAGACGACGGTCACATCCGATGTCGATCAGTCGATCATGCCGGGCAAGCCGCTGGTGGTCGGGCCGCTCTACACCAAGAACCCAGAGGTCTTCAAAGCGGATGGGACCGTCGATTACGACAGCGCCGACACTTGCCCCAAGACGTGAAAAAGCCCGGCGCGGTGGCCGGGCTTTCCGAGTCATTTCAAAAGGTTCAGCCCTGGGGCTGAGCTTTTGATTCAGCCGACGATTTCGGTTTCTGCGAACCAGTAGGCGATTTCCTGAACAGCGGTCTCAGGAGCGTCCGAACCGTGAACCGAGTTTTCGCCGATCGACAGCGCGAACTGCTTGCGGATCGTGCCTTCGTCAGCGTTGGCAGGGTTGGTGGCGCCCATGATTTCGCGGTTCTTCAGGATGGCGTTCTCGCCTTCCAGGACCTGAACGATGGTCGGGCCGGAGGTCATGCCTTCAACCAGTTCGCCGAAGAAGGGGCGTTCCTTGTGAACGGCGTAGAAGCCTTCAGCTTCGCGCTTGGACATCCATACGCGCTTGGAGGCGATGATGCGCAGGCCGTTGTCTTCGAATACCTTGGTGATGGCGCCGGTAAGGTTGCGCTTCGTTGCGTCCGGCTTGATCATCGAGAAGGTGCGTTCAATCGCCATTGTAATAATCCTCATTCATCGGGGAAAAGTGGGCGGTGTTTACCCGTCCGATAGGCTGAAAACAAGGGGGCTGCGCGAATTTCACGCGTCCGTCACAGAGCGGGACAGTTTGGCGCGAGGCGATGACGTAATTTCATGAAGCCATCAGCGCCATTGCTGGCGAAGCCGCATAGGATAGAACGGATCAGGAGATGGAGGGCAAGATGCAGAAGCAATATGCGATGTTTGCGGATTACAACCGCTGGGCTAACGGGAAGGTCTATGCGGCAGCCTCGGAACTGACGGATGCCGAATACCGCGAAAACCGCGGTGCCTTCTTCGGCTCGCTCAACGCAACGCTCAACCACATCCTGTCGGCCGATCGTATCTGGATGAAGCGCTTCACCGGATCGGGCGACGCACCGACGACGCTCGACAGCATCCTCTATGACGATCTCGATGGCTTGCGCGCAGCGCGTGAGCGGGAGGACAGCAGGATCAGTGACTGGGTCGATACGCTTGATGCCGAGGCGCTCGCGGGTACCTTCACCTACACCCCTGTCACTCGCCCCGGCGCGATCACCCAGCCGCTGTGGCCGGCGCTGTCGCATCTGTTCAACCACCAGACGCATCATCGCGGCCAGTGCCACATGACGCTGACCTCGCTCGGCAAGCCCAGCCTGTCGCTCGATCTCAGCTATTTCCTGCACAGCGATGGCAAGCGCTGGCTGAGCGCATGACAGAAACGCGGCATTAACCGCGTTGGCGAAATCCCGGAAACGGATTTACTCGGAAAAGGTGCAAATTCAGCGCATCTTAAATAGTCCGGTGCATAGGGGAGAGAACGAGGCCGGACAGGGCCAACGAGCGAGGAGTGCAACATGGCAAGTGCAGCATCGAGCCCGCAGGCGCAACGCGAGACATCCCGTCCGGCACCGGTCACGGATATTCAGCGGATCAGCCAGCACATGACGCGCCTTGGCGTTTCCGGTCTGCCGCGCAATTACGAGCTGTTTCATGAGGCGATCGTCGGCCAGAACGCCGCGCTTGCCCAGGATATCGCCTCGCTTGGCGCAGCGCCGCGCCAGCCATCGCTCGATGAACTCGGCCTCAAATATCGCCTCGTCAGCCATTGCGGACTGGTCGGAGAGACCTCGCAGGCCGAGATGAGCAAGATGATGCGCGATGCCGTCGAGCGCCTGACATCAGGCGTAAAGCAGAAACAGAGTTTCATGCGCGCGGCGGAAACCGCGCTGAAATCGATCACCGGCAGCCCGGACCAGAGCCTCTCCTCCTTCATGAGCGAGATGGAGTTCCTGTCGACCTCTCTGGCCGGCCTCCTGACCGCCGAGACCGATCTTGAGACCAAGCTGCGCCACGACGTCGATCGGATGGAGGCGCTTGAGCGCGGCGTTGCGGCTGCTCAAACCGCGTCTTCGACCGACCGGCTCACCGGCCTTCCCAATCGCACCGCGCTCAACAAGACCGTGCTCGATCTTTATGAACGCGAGGAAGGCTCCGCCGGAAGCGCGCTGATCATGATGGATATCGACGACTTCAAGGCGCTGAACAGCCGCTACGGCACGCAGACCGGCAGCCGTCTCTTGAAGAAGCTCGCCGACCTGTTCCGCAAGTCGATCAAGAAGCACGACTTCGTGGCCCGCACTGATGGCGACGAATTCACCTTCCTGTTCGCCAATGTCGGCATGCAGGAGGCGATGGCTATCGCCGAACGTCTGCGCAACTCCGTGGAAGAGAACGTGGTCTTCGCGACCTCGGACGCCGGACAGAACGCCAAGCTGACGGTGTCGCTCGGCGTTGCCCTGAGTGCCGACGCGGCGACGGCCTCGCAGCTGCAGGCCAATGCTCGCATCGCGCTGCATGCCGCGCAATCGAACCGGCGCCTGCCGGTACAGGCCTTCGGGCGCTGAGAGGCCACTTCAAGCTCTTGCGCTGATCGCGGCTTTCGGCCAAAACGCCGGGCATGATCACGATTAGCGATATCTCCGCCCGCATTGCCGGCCGCCTGCTCCTCGACCATGCCAGCGTCTCGCTGCCCGCGGGCACGAAGGCGGGCCTCGTCGGACGCAACGGCGCCGGCAAGTCCACCCTCTTTCGCATCATCACCGGCGATCTCGGGGCTGAAACGGGCTCGATCACCATCCCCAAAAATGCGCGGATCGGCCAGGTCGCCCAGGAGGCGCCGGGCACGGAAGATTCGCTGATCGAAATCGTGCTCTCCGCCGACAAGGAACGCGCCGCCCTGATGGCGGAGGCGGAGACGGCCAGCGATCCGCACCGTATCGCCGAAATCCAGATGCGCCTGGTGGATATCGACGCGCATTCGGCCGAAGCGCGCGCCGCCAGCATCCTGTCCGGCCTCGGCTTCAGCCAGGAGGCGCAGGCGCGGCCGGCATCGTCATTCTCCGGCGGCTGGCGCATGCGCGTGGCGCTGGCCTCCGTGCTCTTTACCGAGCCCGATCTGCTCCTGCTCGACGAGCCGACCAACTATCTCGATCTCGAAGGCACGCTCTGGCTCGAGGATTACGTTCGCCGCTATCCGCACACGGTGCTGATCATCAGCCACGATCGCGACCTCCTCAACAATGCCGTCAACTCGATCGTGCATCTCGACCAGAAGAAGCTGACCTTCTATCGCGGCGGCTATGACCAGTTCGAGCGGCAGAAGGCCGAAGCCGACGAGTTGCAGACCAAGGCGAAGGCGAAGAACGACGCGGCGCGCAAGCATCTGCAGAGCTTCATCGATCGCTTCAAGGCGAAAGCCTCCAAGGCCCGTCAGGCGCAGAGCCGTGTCAAGGCGCTGGAGCGCATGGGCACGGTGGCCTCCGTCATCGAGGATCACGTACAGCCGATCACCTTCCCCGAGCCGGAGAAGCAACCCGCCTCCCCGATCGTCGCCATCTCGGGCGGTGCCGTGGGCTACGAGCCGGGCAAGCCAATCCTCAAGGGGCTCAACCTTCGCATCGACAATGATGACCGCATCGCGCTTCTCGGCTCGAACGGCAACGGCAAGTCAACCTTCGCGAAGTTCATCTCCGGCAGGCTTTCGGCCGAAAGCGGCGAAGTGAAGCTGGCGCCGAGCCTGAAGATCGGCTTCTTCGCGCAGCACCAGCTCGACGACCTGATCCCCGACCAATCGCCGGTCGAGCATGTCCGCCGGCTGATGCCGGAAGCGCCGGAGGCCAAGGTGCGGGCCCGCGTCGCGCAGATGGGGCTGGCGACGGAAAAGATGTCGACGGCCGCCAAGGATCTGTCCGGTGGCGAAAAGGCGCGCCTGCTGATGGGGCTTGCCGCCTTCCATGCGCCTAACCTGCTCATTCTCGACGAACCGACCAACCACCTCGACATCGACAGCCGCCGCGCGCTGATCGAGGCGCTGAACGACTATGACGGCGCCGTCATCCTGATCTCGCACGATCGCTACCTGATCGAGGCGACCGTCGACCGGCTGTGGCTGGTCAACAATGGCACGGTCACCACCTTCGAAGGCGACATGGACGAGTATCGCGACCTGATCGTCGCCTCCGGCAAAAAAAAAGACGAAAAGCCGCAAGTGACTGAGGAGACCGCGACCAAGGCGGACCAGCGCAAGCTCAATGCCGACCGGCGCGCCTCGCTCGCCCCTCTCAAGAAAAAGATCAACGAAATCGAATCGTTGACGGGGAAGCTGGAGAAACTGATTCAGGGGCTTGATGCGGAACTTGCGGATCCGGTGCTTTACGAGAAGGCGCCGGCGAAGGCCGCGGAGAAGGCAAAGCAGCGCGGCGAAGCGGCCGCCAAGCTGGCCGCGGCCGAAGAGCAATGGCTGGAGCTTTCGTCCGAATACGAAGAGGCTATGGCCGGATAGCCACAGTCGTTACACGAGCGTTTCAAAATTAACATTTGTTAGCGCGCGAACGGTCGAAAGAAACCGATCGTTAACCATAATCATCAAGGTTGTCTCAACATTCATTACTGATTTGTTGAGACACTCTTCATGCATCGCTTCGCTTTTTACTCCGGCCTTCTTCTGTGCGCCGCCGCCCTCGCCGGCTGCCAGACAACAAAGCAGCCCGCGCCCGACAAGACGATCAAGACCTCGTCGATCGTGGCGCCTGAAGGCAAGCAGGACACCATCAGCGGCGATGCGGCCGAGCAGCCACGTGCACGTGGGTTTGGCAAGCAGCATCACCTCGCCGGCCGCATCATGACCGTCTCGTCGATCCACGATATCCGGCTGCAGGACAAGGAAGTCATTCTCAGCTTCGACGACGGCCCGATCCCCGGCCGCACCGACCGTGTTCTGGCGACGCTTGACGAGTTCGGCGTCAAGGGCGCATTCATGATGGTCGGCGAGATGGCGGCGCTGCACCCCGAACTCGCCCGCAAGGTTGCGATGGATGGCAATGCGATTGGCAGCCACACCTACAAGCACGACAGCCTCGCGGCCCTTACCTTCGACATGGCGATGGCGGAAGTCATGCGCGGCGAAGCGGCGGTGACGAAGGCCACGGGTGTCGACGTCAACTTCTTCCGCTTCCCCTATCTCGCCGACAGCCGCAAGCTGCGCTCCGCGATCGCCATGCGGGACATGGTCGTGATGGACGTGGATGTGGACAGCAAGGACTATTTCAACACGACGCCCGCCGCCGTCACCAAGCGGACGCTCGACCTTCTCCACAAGCGCGGACGCGGCATCATCCTGATGCACGACATCCACAATCGCACGGCGACCATGCTGCCCACCCTGCTCACCAGGCTGGAGGCCGAAGGCTACAAGGTGGTGACGCTGAAGTTCAAGAAGCCGGTCGCGCCAACTGTTATGGCGTCGCTGTAATCCAACAGCGGAATTCGAGGTTCGCAGCAGACGCCGGCGCTTGCCCGCCGGCGTCTTTCTGTTAAAACAGGCGCCCAATAATCATACTTTTGAGCGAAACACCGAAGCGAGCCAACAGCATGTCACCCATCAACCTCGCCATCGTCGGCGTCGGCAAGATCGTCCGCGACCAGCACCTTCCCTCCATCGCCAAGAACCCGGATTTCAACCTGATCGCCACGGCAAGCCGTCACGGCACGGTCGATGGCGTCCAGAGCTTCACCGCGATCGACGCGATGCTCGACGCCGTGCCAGAGATCGACGCGGTGTCGCTGTGCATGCCGCCGCAGTACCGCTATGAGGCCGCGCACAAGGCGCTCTCGGCCGGCAAGCACGTGTTCCTCGAAAAGCCTCCGGGCGCGACGCTGAGCGAAGTGGCCGATCTCGAGGCGCTTGCCGCCTCCAAGGGTGTATCGCTGTTTGCCAGCTGGCATTCGCGCTATGCGGCGGCGGTAGAGGCTGCCAAGTCCTTCCTCGCATCCACGACGATCGACAGCGTTCACGTCGTCTGGAAAGAAGACGTGCGCCAGTGGCATCCGAATCAGGATTGGATCTGGCAGGCCGGCGGCCTCGGCGTGTTCGATCCCGGCATCAACGCTCTGTCGATCGTCACGCACATCCTGCCGAAAGCGATCTTCCTGACGAGCGCTACGCTGGAGTTCCCCGAGAACCGCGACGCGCCGATCGCAGCTGACCTGCACTTCAAGAACGCCGACAACGTCCCCGCGCATGTCGAATTCGACTGGCGCCAGACCGGCAAGCAGAGCTGGGATATCTTCGCCGAGACGGCAGCCGGCAAGATGGTTCTGGCCGAGGGCGGCTCGAAGCTGTCGATCAACGGTGAGCTGAAGTTCGAGGCGCCGGAAGAGGAATATCCTTCGCTCTATCGTCGCTTCGCGGAAATCGTCAAAGCCGGCAAGTCCGACGTCGACCTCGCGCCGCTGCGCCACGTCGCCGACGCCTTCATGCTCGGCCGCCGCAAGTTCGTCGAAGCGTTCCACGATTGATTCGAAATTGCCGAACCTCGTGATACAGTAAGGTCATCTTGGGTATCTCAGAGGTTCGGCATGCGCGACGATGACGCTTTCGGTCTAGGCTTGAAAAACCTGACGGTATCGCTCTCCGACGCAAACGCCTTATGGCACGAGGCCTATGAAGAAGAGGCCGAGGCGATCCGCCAGGTGCTCGGCGACACCGTCATCGACATCCAGCATGTCGGCAGCACCTCAATTCCCGCCATCAAGGCCAAGCCGATCATCGATATCATGGTCGGCATTCGCTACTTCGCCGACGGCCCAGCCTGCGTCGGCGCGATGGAGAGCATCGGCTACGACTACGCCGGCACCGATCTCGTTCCCGACGACCACATCTTCGGGCGCGGCATCAAGGGCGAGACGCGGACGCATCTCGTGCATGTCGTGGAATATCGCGGCGAGAACTGGAACCGCATGCTGGCGTTTCGCGATGCGCTGCGCGCCGACCCCGATCTCGCCCGCGCCTATGAGCAGCTGAAAATCGACCTCGCCGGCACGCATGCGGCAAGTCGGGCGGGGTACACGCGCGCCAAGCACGATTTCATCGAGAAGGTGGTCAAGGATGCAGGGATCGCCTGATCCCGCCAGCGTCTGCCCCGGCTAGATCTGTCGGGGCTAGGCCTTCTTTTCCCAGCGCCCCTCGGGCGTCTGCTGCCAATATGTGAGGCTGTGTCCCTCACCTTTCAGCTTCTTCCACTGCGCGCGTGCGCCTTCGAGCTGTTCCTGGTCATAGCCATCGAACATGAAGACGACCCGCTCATAGGGATCGAGCGGCGGCGGCTCGGCGCCGGCCACGATGAACCGGACTGTCGCGCCATTGGTGTTGTCATCGGCGACGGTCAAAAGTACCGGCTGATTGCCGGCGAGTTCGCCCTCATCCGTGCCGTGCGGCAGGAAGCTGTCTTCGCGAAAGGTCCAGAGATGCGCATCGAGCGCATCCCTGTGAGTCGCTTCCTTCATCTGAACCGCGACGCGCCAGCCGCGCTCGACGCTTTTGTCGAGCAACGGCGGAAGCGCGTCTTCCAGCTTGGATTCGGTCAGATGGTAGAACAGGACCTCGGTCATGATTCGTAGTTGGCGCGCACCAGCTGATCGAGCAGCCGGACGCCATAGCCCGAACCCCACGACTGGTTGATCTCGTCGAGCGGCGAGCCCATGGCCGTGCCGGCGATATCGAGATGCGCCCAGGGCGTCTCGCCGACGAAGCGGCCGATGAAGTGGGCAGCCGTGATCGAGCCGGCGTGGCGACCGCCGGTGTTCTTCATGTCGGCGAACTTGCTGTCGATCATCTTGTCGTATTCCTTGCCCAACGGCATGCGCCAGAGACGCTCGTGGGTCTCGGTTCCGGCCGCGATCAACTGCTCCGACAGCTTGTCGTCATTGGAAAAGAGGCCGGCCTGGATGTTGCCCAGCGCCACGAGAATCGCGCCTGTCAGCGTCGCGAGATCGATCATGAACTTGGGCTTGAAGCGATCGTTACAATACCAGACGGCGTCGCAGAGAACGAGGCGGCCTTCGGCATCGGTGTTGATGACCTCGATGGTCTGGCCGGACATTGAGGTGACGATATCGCCGGGACGCTGCGCGTTACCATCGGGCATGTTCTCGACCAGGCCGATGATGCCGACGACGTTCGCCTTGGCCTTGCGGGCGGCCAGCACGTGCATGAGGCCGGTGACGGCGGCGGCACCGCCCATGTCACCCTTCATGTCTTCCATGCCACCAGCCGGCTTGATGGAGATACCGCCGGTATCGAAGACGACGCCCTTGCCGATGAAGGCGAGCGGCGCATCGCCGTTCTTGCCGCCCTTCCACTGCATGACGGCCAGGCGTGGCGGGCGCACGGAACCCTGAGCGACGCCGAGAAGCGCGCCCATGCCGAGCTTGCTCATTTCCTTTTCCGTCAGGATCTCGACCTCGACGCCGAGCTTCTCGAGTTCCTTTGCCTTGGCGGCGAATTCGACCGGGCCGAGCACGTTAGCCGGCTCGTTGACGAGGTCTCGCGCCAGATTGACGCCATCGGCGACCGCCTGCGAGACCTCGAAGGCCATGGCGGCATCAGATGCCTTTTCGGTTACGATGCGGACCTTGATCGGCGCGCTGCCGTCCTTGGCGTTGTTCTCGTCGTCCGACTTCTTGGTCTTGTAGGTATCGAAGCCATAGGCACGTAGCATCATGCCGAGCGCGAAATCGGCGGCCTGCGTGGCGGTGACATCCACGCCGGGCGCGTCCACAAAGACAGTCACATCCGTCGTGTTCTTGATCTTCGCGGCGGCAGCGCCACCAGCCTTCAGCCAATCGAACGAAACCAGAGCGTCCGCCTTGCCGAGACCGATGACGAAGATGCGCTCGGCCTTCGATCCCTCAGGCGCCACGATATCGAGTGCGCCGGCGAGCTTGGCGGAAAACGCGGCGATCTTGGCGGCCTTGGCCACCACGCCCGATGGGTCGGCGACACTTGCGCCGGCAGCGAGATCCTGCCCCTTGGCCTGCAACAGAATGGCGTATCCACCGGCAATTTCGGCAGATTTTTCAAACGAGATATCGAATTTGGCTGACATGTCTTCTCCAGTGGGATCGTTTTAAATCCTCTTGCCCGATCATTCAGGTTTTCACCACTGAAGACAAGTCTTTGTCGCGGCCATCACGTTCAGGATCGCGGGAGTTGCGTCAACAAAGCGTCATGGATGACGACTATTCATCCGCACAAGTTGATGCGGCGAGGATCGGTCTTGAACTCCATATTGAAGGCTTTCAGGCCGATTGCCATACGCGAGGCGGGCTATAGCTTTGCCGAGATTTTCAAGCTCCTTCTCATCACATGGTTTGCGCTGCTTGTCGTCTTCAATCTGTTTCCACAGATCGACCAAGAAATCTCGGCGCATTTCTTCACCCGTGAAGCCTGCAATGTCGGCGTCTCGCTCCGCGAGGTCTGTGGGCACTTTCCCTACCGCCAGGAATTCACGCTGCAAATCCTGCGCACGCTTTTCCTGCGCCTTCCCTACATCGCCGCGTTTGTGCTGCTGTGGAAGCTCATTGATTGCTATGGTCATTTCGGCGCCACCTTCGACGCCGAGCGCGCGCGCAAGCTGAAGATCGCCCTTGGTTCGCTGATCGCCGGCCCGATCGTTCTCGTCAACTTCATCCTGAAGGACCATTGGGGGCGCCCTCGTCCATTTTCCACAACCGATTTTGGCGGCGCGCTCGACTTCGTTCCGGCGGGATCGACGGCGGGCAAGTGCCTGTCCAACTGTTCTTTCGTGTCAGGCGAAGCGGCCGGCGCAGGCTGGTTGCTCTGCCTGCTCTTCATCATGCCGCGCGCGTCGCGACGCGCGCTCTTCCTGCCATTGGCCACGATTTCGTTACTGGCACCGGCATTGCGTCTGGCCTTCGGTGCACACTATCTGTCCGACGTCATTCTTGGATGGTTGTCATCCTTCGTTGTTTTTGCCGGCATCCTGGCGCTGACCGATTCGCCACAGCGGGAAAAAAAACTGAAAATTGAATGAATTTTCGACGGTAGCTTGTCGCAAAAGCAAACCAAAAAGCGTAGATGGTTTTCGCTGCGTGGCGGCAAGAATTCGCGAAGAGCGTTCAAGGGCGTGCATGAAACTGCTTGAAACATACATATTGCGGCGCGTGGGCCAGATGTTTCTCGTCGCCCTATTGCCCGTGCTCGCGATCATCTGGACGACGCAGGTGCTTCAGCGCATCAATCTGGTGACGGATAGCGGCCAGTCGGTCGGCTCGTTCGCCAAGCTCGCCACGCTTATCCTGCCTTCGATCATCCCTGTCGTGCTGCCCTTCGCGCTGGTCATCGGCGTTACCCAGACGCTGACGACGATGAACAACGATTCGGAGCTTGCCGTTATCGATGCCGCCGGCGCGCGCCGCAGCATCATCTGGCGCCCGATCATCATCCTCGCGGCCATCATCAGCGCCTTCTCGTTCCTGGTCGACAATGTCGTCGAACCGAAGGCAAAGACTGGCGCAAGGCAAATGATTGCAGCGGCTTACGCCGATCTGCTCTCAACCGTGATTGAAGAGAAGAACTTCCGCCAGATCGATACCGGCCTCTATGTGCAGATCTCCGAGCGCCTCGCCGGACGCGTGCTCAAGGGCCTGTTCGTCGTGGACGAGCGCGACCCCGCCTTCCAGCTGATCTACTATGCTCGCGAAGGCGCTGTGGACGAAAAGGGCACGTCACTGATCATGCATGATGGCGAGGTGCACCGGAAAACCACGACCGGCGACGTGTCCATCATCCGCTTCGATTCCTATTCGTTCGACCTGTCCGACCTCACGCAGAACCGTGGCCAGTCGACGCTGCGCGCGTCCGACCGCGAACTGCCGTTCCTGCTCAATCCCGATCCTACGGACAAGGACTACATCGCCAAACCCGGCAGCTACGTTGCGGAGCTTCACAGGCGCTTGACCGACTGGATGCTTCCGCTCGTCTTTTCGCTGATTTCTCTAGCGATTGCCGGCGATGCGCGCTCGCATCGCGAGGCACGGCTGCACCCGATGGTATCGGCACTGGTGCTCGCGTTTGCGGTTCGATGGGCGACGTTCTACGCCGCCAACCAGATCGAAACGAAACCGATATTCATCGGCATCCTCTACGCGCTGCCGATCGGAATCAGCGCGTTGGCGATTGTCTCGCTGGTTTCGCACAAACGAATCTCGCTGCTTGGCTTCATCGGCAACTGGATCGCCATCGGCTGGCGCAAGCTGCAGCAGCGCCTCCCCCGGTCGGCCGGAGGTGACGTATGATTTTCGGTACGCTCGGACGCTATTTCTTCCGCCGCTACGCGACGACGGCGATGTGGTTCTTCCTCGGTGTCATCGGCATCGTCTACCTCGTCGATTTCAGTGAAACCGCTAGCCGCATGTCCGGCCTGCCCGGCTATACAGTCACGGGCGGATTGCTGATGACCGCAGTGCGCCTGCCGCTCATTCTGCAGCAGACGGTTCCCTTCATCGCACTTTTCGTCGGCATGACCGTACTGATCGGCCTCAATCGCAAGTACGAATTGGTCGTGACGCGCGCGGCCGGTATTTCGGCCTGGCAATTCATGTCGCCTTTCATCGCCGGCGCATTTCTGCTCGGCGTCGGCGTGATGACGATCCTCAATCCGCTTGCGGCATGGGGACAGCGGCAGGCAGCCAGCGTCGAGAGCAACTGGCGCGGTGACGCCGGAGCCTCGAAGGGTGGCCCGCAGGTGCCGTGGATTCGCCAGATCAGCGGTCAGGACGATGTCATCATCGGTGCGCGAAGCGTTCTTGAGGATGGAACGATGCTTGTCGACGCAGTGCTCGTGCACTTCGATTCGAGCAATCACATCATCCTCAGACAGGACGCGACGTCCGCAAAATTGGAAGATGGTTACTGGCTTCTTAAGAACGTTATCGAGCGTCGCCCCGGCGAGATCGCTCAGCGTAAGGATGAGGTACAGGTCCGTACCAATTTGAAACGGGACTTCGTCGAACAGAGGCTTACCGCCCCTGAAACCATTGCGTTTTTTGATCTCTCGAACCGAATCAACATTGCCAAATCCTTCGGGATTCCGACCAAGGCTCTAGAGACCCAATTCCACTCTTTGTTGTCCCAACCACTGTTGCTCGTGGCGATGACTCTCATTGCTGCAACAGTGTCCCTAAAATTTAGCCGGTTCAACCAATCGAGGTCCGTGATTCTGGGTGGCATCCTGGCAGGCTTCGTGCTTTATGTGGTCACCGTGCTTGTGAAAGCATTCGGAAGCAGTGGGGTTGTCCCGCCTTTCGTGGCGACGTGGATTCCGGTCATCGTCGCCTTGGCTTTGGGTGCAACAATTCTGCTTCATCAGGAGGATGGCTAGTGGCGGCAGGCAACCGCAAAAGTGTTCGTAAGCAGTTGGTTGCCCTGTTCGCAGGCGTAGCCCTGTGCAGCTATACCGGCAACGTGCCCGTTGCCATTGCGCAAGACGCTTTGCAAAACATGAAGCCCAATGTCTCGAAGGAAGCCAAGATGCTTCTTTCGGCCAATGAGCTCGTCTATAACAAAGATGCCGAGGTCGTTTCGGCCGTAGGTGGCGTGCAGATCAATTACGCCGGCTACAAGATGGTCTCGCAGCGAGTCGAGTACAATCAGAAGACCGGCCGGATGATGGCGCTCGGCAATGTCGAGCTCGTCAGCCCAGACGGCACGCGCATGTATTCCGACAAGCTCGACGTCACCGATGACTTCGCCAACGGCTTCATCAATTCGCTTCGAATCGAGACACCCGACAACACGCGCATCGTCGCCGAAACCGGCGAGCGGGTCGGCGGCACGGAGATGATTCTCAACAAGGGCGTCTACACAGCCTGTCTGCCCTGCGCGGAGAAGCCCGAGAAACCGCCATTCTGGCAGGTGAAGGCCGAACGGGTAATTCAGAACGGCGAGAAGCACACGATTCGTCTCGAGCACGCGCGCATGGAGCTGCTCGGCCATCCGATCGCCTATGTTCCTTGGCTCGTCGTTCCCGACAACACCGTCAAGCGCAAGTCCGGCTTCCTGTTCCCGAGCTTCGTCAGCGCGCAGAATCTCGGCTTCGGCCTATCTGTCCCCTACTATTACGTGATCTCGCCCAGCATGGACGCGACGGTGACGGGTACGGGATACACGACGCAGGGCTTCCTGGCCGACGCCGAATTCCGCCAGCGTTTCGAGAACGGCACGCACACTCTGCGCGTGGCCGGTATCAGCCAGATGAATTCCAGCACCTTCACTGAAGGAACCAGCGACGCGCAGAACGATGCTCGCGGCATGATCGCCTCGAAGGGCGCCTTCCAGATCAATCCGCGCTGGTCTTTCGGCTGGGATGTAATGGTGCAGAGCGACAATAACTTCTCGCGCACCTACAAGCTCAAGGGCTACGACAACTCGACGCAGACCAACCAGATCTACCTGACCGGTCTCGGTAAGCGGAACTACTTCGACCTGCGCTCCTTCTATTTCGACGTGCAGGACGCCGATCCTTCGAACACCGCCGAGAAGAAGCAGGCGATCGTCTATCCGGTGATGGACTATCACTACGTGGCGCCGCAGCCGCTTGCCGGCGGCGAAGTCTCGGCCGACGTGAACTTCACCAATATCTCGCGCGGGCACGACGATTTCTACGATGTCGCCGGCTTCGATCGATACCGTGGCCTTAGCGGCCAGACGTCGCGCCTGACTGGCGAACTGACGTGGAAGCGTACATTCGTGACGCCCGCCGGCGTTCTGATCACGCCGCTGCTTTCGGCTCGCGGCGACGCGCTGGCGCTCAACATGGACGACCCGGTCGGTTATGGCGGCAACTACGACACGAGCGATGCCGCAACGCGTGGCATGGTGACGGCCGGCCTGGAAGTTCGCTATCCGATCCTCGCCACCACCGACAACAGCACGCATGTGTTCGAGCCGATCATGCAGATCTATGCGCGCCCGAACGAATCGCTGGCCGGCAGGCTTCCGAACGAAGACGCGCAGAGCCTCGTCTTCGATGCGACCAATCTGTTCGAACGCGACAAGTTCTCCGGTTACGACCGTATTGAAGGCGGCACACGCGCTAACGTTGGCTTCCAGTACACCGGCACCTTCGACAACGGCTACAAGCTGCACGGCATCTTCGGCCAGTCCTTCCAGCTGGGCGGACAGAACTCGTTCGACACCGACGATCTCGTCAATGTCGGAGCCGATTCCGGCCTTGAAACCACGCGGTCCGACTATGTCGGTCTCGGCGGTATCGAGACGCCGCAGGGCTTTGCATTCGCCGCTTCGTACCGCCTCGACGAAAAGAGCTTCGAGCTTCGCCGCGGCGACCTGACGGCCGGCTTCGAGACGGACGCGTTCCAGAGCCAGCTTCTCTACACGCACGTCTCCGCGCAGCCGGAATATGGCTACGACACGGATAACGACGAACTCCAGACGCGCGCTCGGGTCAAGTTCAAGGACTACTGGTCGATCTTCGGCGGTATCGCCTACGATCTGAACAACAACACGTTCACGCGCCAGACCATCGGCCTCACATACGAGGACGAGTGCACGATCTTTACCATCGCCTACTCCGACAAGCGCGACACCAGCGACCAGTCGGCAAGCGATTGGACGATCGGCGCGAGGCTGACATTCCGTACGCTTGGCGACATCAATGTCGGTGATGCCAGCGAGCTCGGATACGGTAACATCTACAACAACTGATCGATTTTGTAGCACGGCGAAAGAAAGGGGCCTTTCTTTCGCCGTAACGCTATGCAGGACATTGTGGCCATTGGATATATGCGGCATATGCTGCTGCGTCTCGAAGGCAGCAACGCTGACGTTATCTCGGTAAGATAGGCGCGCCGCGACGCGAAAGCGCGGCGTCAATGGGAAGGGTCGACAGATGATTGGCGCGAAGAACACCGTAAGAACGATGATCGCAGGCTTGGCGTTCGCCACTGTCGCTGGCTTGGCACTGCCGAAGGCCAACATGGCCTATGCCGCGAGCGAAGTCCGAGTGGTCGTCAACGGGACGGCTCTCACCAGCGGTGACGTGGCCAAGCGCCAGGCCTTCCTGCGCCTGCAGCATCAAAAGGCGGATGCCAAGGCTGCTGAAGACCAGCTTATCGAGCAGACGTTGAAGGAACAGGAAATCTCCCGCGTCCGCATGTCGGTGTCCAAGGACGACGTTGATGCTTCCTTCGCGCGCTTTGCCACCGGCAACAAGCTGACGACAGCGCAGATGACGCAGATCCTCAACCAGGCAGGCGTCGGCGTCGATCACTTCAAGGCGTTCATCGCCGTACAGATGAGCTGGCCGCGCCTCGTCAACGCACGCTATGGCAACAGCAACAAGATGTCGAACGCCGACCTCGTTGCCCGCATGATGGAAAACAACAAGCAGAAGCCGGAGACCACCGAGTATATCCTGCAGCAGATGATCTTCGTCGTGCCCGCCAGCAAGAAGGGTATCGTCGGCAAGCGCAAGAGCGAAGCGGAAGCCTCGCGCTCGAAGTATCCGGGTTGCGAACAGGCGAAGGTTTTCGCCGCCACGATGCGTGACGTTTCCGTTCGCGACCTCGGCCGCATGCTGGCGCCGGAACTGCCGCCTGAGTGGAAGCCGCTGGTCGAACAGGCCAAGGGCAACACCACGGCAACGCGCGTGACCGAAAAGGGCGTCGAATATCTCGCAATCTGCAGCCAGCGCCAGGTCTCTGACGATCAGGCAGCCGAAATGGTCTTCCGTGAAGAAGATCTGAACAAGGCCAAGGACAAGAACGCGCCGCCGGAAAACGCCAACGCGACCAAGTATCTCGACGAACTGCGCAAAAAAGCGCAGATCGTTCGCCGCTGATGTCGATGACGCTCGCGTTTTCCCGTCCGCTTGCACTGAGCCAGGGCGATCCCGCCGGGATCGGCCCTGACGTCACATTGATGGCCTGGCTGCGCCGCCGCGAGCTTGGCCTGCCGCCTTTTATTTTCATCGGTGATCCTGACGTCCTTGCCACCCGCGCGCGGATGCTGGATCTGACTGTCGCGATCCGCGAGACCGATTGCGCTAGCGCAATCGACGTCTTCGCCGATGCCGTTCCCGTTCTGCCGATCCCCGCAGGAATTGAAGTCATCGCCGGCGAAGCGCATGTCGCGACGGCCCGAGGGACGATTGCAGCGATCGAGCAGGCTGTGTCGCTGACGATCAGCGGCGAAGCACTCGGCGTCGTCACTAACCCGATCGCCAAGTCCGTTCTCTATGAGAGCGGTTTCCGTTTTCCCGGACATACCGAGTTTCTGGCCGAGCTTGCGAAACGCGTGACCGGCACGCCCGTGACACCCGTCATGATGCTCGCCGGACCGAAGCTTCGCACGATCCCCGTCACGATCCACATCCCGATCAAGGATGTGTCGCAGGCGCTGACAGCGGAGTTGATCGTCGAGACCTGCCGGATCGCGCATGCCGATCTCGTCCAGCGTTTTGGCATCACCAATCCACGCCTTGCCGTCGCGGGCCTCAATCCGCATGCCGGCGAAGATGGCGCCATCGGCAAGGAAGACGCCAGTGTGATCCACCCCGCGATCCAGTTCCTTCGCGCAGAAGGCATCGATGCGATCGGCCCCCTGCCCGCCGACACCATGTTCCATGACGAGGCACGCGCGCGCTACGACGTGGCGGTCTGCATGTATCACGACCAGGCTCTGATCCCGGCCAAGGCGCTCGGATTCGACGATGCCGTCAACGTGACGCTCGGCCTGCCCTTCATCCGCACATCGCCCGACCATGGCACCGCCTTCGGCATCGCCGGCAAGGGGCTGGCGCGCGAGAGCAGCCTGGTTGCCGCACTGAAGCTCGCCGGACACCTCGGTCGCGTTTCCAAGAGCAATTCCTGATGGCCGCACTGGACGGATTGCCGCCGCTGAGCGACGTGATCAGGCGGCATGGCCTGGATGCGCGCAAGGCGCTCGGCCAGAACTTCATCCTCGACCTCAACCTCACGCAGAAGGTGGCGCGCAACGCGGGCCCGCTCGAAGACGCGACGGTGTTTGAGGTCGGTCCCGGTCCCGGCGGCTTGACGCGAGCGATCCTTGCACTCGGCGCCAAGAAGGTCATCGCCGTCGAGCGCGATCCGCGTTGTCTGCCGGCGCTTGCCGAAGTATCGGCGCATTATCCCGGCCGGCTTGAGGTGATCGAAGGCGACGCTTTGACCACCGACTTCGAGGCGCTGGCGCCTGAGGGACCGGTGAAGATCATCGCCAACCTTCCCTATAATGTCGGGACCCAGCTCCTGGTGAACTGGTTGCTGCCGAAGCAATGGCCGCCGTTCTGGCAGTCGCTGACGCTGATGTTCCAGAAGGAAGTGGGCTTGCGTATCGTCGCCGACGAGGAAGACGATCACTATGGACGGCTGGGCGTGCTTTGCGGCTGGCGTACGAACGCTCACATGGCGTTCGACATCCCGCCGCAGGCCTTCACACCTCCGCCGAAAGTAACCTCGACGGTGGTGCATCTGAAGCCGAACGAGAACCCGATCCCCTGCTCTGTCGCCAATCTCGAAAAAGTGACCCAGGCAGCATTTGGCCAGCGCCGCAAGATGCTGCGCCAGAGCCTGAAGCCGATCGGCGGCGAGAAGCTACTCGAAAAGGCTGGCATCGATCCGCAGAGACGCGCGGAGACGCTTTCCGTCGAAGAGTTCTGCCGCCTGGCAAACAGCCTCTAAGCCCTCCACGCTCACCGAGATCAATGTTAGCTTGCGCGAAGGCAGCGGCCTTTTATGCTTGTTAAACACTACGAATCCAGTCGTCTTGACTTGGGAAAACCAAGTATTTCCGCGACCGAAAACCAACTTTTTCTCAACGATGCGCTTTAACATCGTGTGAATGCGGTTTGCCTCATCGACTGTCATGAAACTGTTGTCTCTGGGGAATAGCCCGTTCCCGGCGAGACTCGTTGCGCAAGCAAACAAGTAGCCCCCTATTGATCTCGCCGTCATCTTTTCAGCTTTCAGGAAAGCGAACCCTTATGCGTACCAACAGATTTTTGACGACCTGTTTCGGCATCGGCCTCGCGGCCGTCATGGCCGCCTCCGCTTCCGCCGCCGATATCACCGGCGCCGGCTCCACCTTCGTTTACCCGGTTCTTTCCAAGTGGTCGGCTGACTACAACAAGAAGACCGGCGACAAGCTGAACTATCAGTCGATCGGTTCTGGCGGCGGTATCGCCCAGATCAAGGCCGCGACGGTCGATTTCGGCGCCTCCGACAAGCCGCTCGAATCCAAGGAACTGACGGATGGCGGCTTCGGCCAGTTTCCGCTGGTTGTTGGCGGCATCGTTCCCGTCATCAACGTCAAGGGCATCAAGTCGGGCGAGCTGAAGCTCACCGGCAAGGTTCTGGCTGACATCTACCTCGGCAACGTCACCAAGTGGAACGACAAGGCCATCGCCGACCTGAACCCGGGCGTTAAGCTGCCGGATTCGCAGATCGCCGTCGTTCACCGCTCGGACGGTTCGGGCACCAGCTTCAACTGGACCAACTACTTCTCGAAGGTCAATGCTGACTGGAAGTCCAAGGTTGGTGAAGGCACCGCCGTCAACTGGCCTGTCGGCATCGGCGGCAAGGGCAACGAAGGTGTTGCTGCCTACGTAACGCGCGTGAAGGACTCGATCGGTTACGTCGAATACGCCTATGCGCTGCAGAACAAGCTGCCCTACGTCCTCATCGAAAACGCTGCCGGCAAGTATCCGAAGCCGAACGCCGAGAGCTTCGGCGCTGCCGCAGCCAGCGCCGAATGGGATAAGGCTCAGGACTTCAACCTGATCATGACCAACGCTCCTGGCGACAAGGCCTGGCCGGTCACGGCTACGACCTGGGCAATCATGTACAAGCAGGCCAAGGACGAAGCTCGCTCCAAGGCTGCCTTCGAGTTCTTCAAGTGGGCGCTCGAGAACGGCCAGAAGCAGGCTTCCTCGCTCGACTACGTTCCGCTTCCCGATAGCCTCGTGAAGCAGATCGAAGCCTACTGGACCGCCCAGTTCAAGGGTTGATCCCCACACTGTCGAAACGGCCGGAGAGCTCTGCTTTCCGGCCGGCTTAACTTTGATTGCCCCTCAAAGATTAGAGAACAGACAATGAGCCAAGTTTTGGCATCGCAGCGCGCCGAGAGTGTCGGCGTGAAGCGTCGCCATGGCGTGACCGGCGACATGGTATTTTCCGCGATCGTGCTGTGCTGCGGCATGTTCGTGCTGATCGCGCTTCTGGCGGCGACCTTCTCCATGGGTTGGGGCGGCCTGCTTGCCTTCCGCACCTTCGGCCTGGAATTCCTCTACGGCACCGAATGGGACCCCGTCGCCCAGAAATTCGCCGGCCTCGTGCCGATCTACGGAACGCTGGTCACCTCGGCGCTCGCGATGATCATCGGCGTCCCCATCAGCCTCGGCATAGCGGTGTTCGTCACCGAAGTGGCGCCACGCTGGGCGCGCGGACCGATCGGCGGCGCCATCGAATTGCTCGCCGGCATTCCGAGCATCATCTACGGCATGTGGGGCCTCTTCACCTTCGCGCCCTTCATGGCCGATTATATCCAGCCCGTTCTGATCGACTGGCTCGGTCCGCTGCCGGTTATTGGCGCGCTGTTTTCGGGCGCTCCCATGGGGATCGGCATGCTGACGTCGGGCATCGTGCTCGCCATCATGATCATCCCCTATATCGCTTCGGTCATGCGCGACGTCTTTCTCGTCGTCCCGGCACAGCTGAAAGAATCGGCCTACGCGCTCGGCTCGACCAAATGGGAGGTCGTGCGCGATATCGTCATCCCGCATACCCGCACCGCCGTCGTCGGCGGCATCTTCCTCGGCCTCGGCCGCGCGCTCGGCGAGACCATGGCCGTCACTTTCGTGCTCGGGAATACGCATAATATCGCGATCTCGCTGATGGAACCCGGCAACTCGATCGCTGCGGCCATCGCCAACGAGTTCACCGAGGCCGATACGGATCTCTATCTGTCGTCGCTGATCGGCCTCGGCTTCATCCTCTTCGTGGTCACCTTCATCGTGCTGGCCGCCGCCAAGCTGATGCTGCTCCGGATCGCCAGGCAGAAGGGAGAATAATCATGACGACATCCAACTCCC
Organism: Rhizobium sp. FG113; assembly: GCF_057809895.1. Classification (NCBI taxonomy): domain Bacteria; kingdom Pseudomonadati; phylum Pseudomonadota; class Alphaproteobacteria; order Hyphomicrobiales; family Rhizobiaceae; genus Rhizobium; species Rhizobium sp. FG113. The sequence continues at coordinate 209,422 of NZ_JBMDKV010000004.1, forward strand.
TTTATCGCTACCGGCAGATCAAGAGCGCCATCGCCTTGTCTCTCGCGACGGTCGCCACGGTGATCGGCCTCATCTTCCTCGTCTGGATCCTGTGGACGACGTTGATCAACGGCATCACGGCGCTCAGCCCTCGCCTGCTGACCGAAATGACGCCACCACCCGGCGAAGACGGCGGTCTGGCCAATGCCTTCATGGGCAGCCTTCTGATCGTTCTCATGGCCGTTGTTCTCGGCACGCCGATCGGCATCCTGGCCGGCACCTATCTTTCGGAATACAGCCGCGGCAAGAAGATCGGCGATCTCGTTCGTTTCGTGAACGACATCCTGCTCAGCGCGCCGTCGATCATCATCGGCCTTTTCATCTACGAACTGGTGGTGCGGCAGACCGGGCGCTTCTCCGGCTATGCCGGCGGTATCGCGCTTGGCTTCATCTTCCTGCCGGTCGTGGTACGCACCACCGACGAGATGCTGCGGCTGGTGCCCGACGTCATGCGCGAGGCCGCACTTTCGCTCGGCATCCCGCGCTGGAAGGTGACGGTGCATGTACTCTATCGCGCCGCGTCCGCCGGTATCCTGACCGGCGTGCTGCTTGCTGTCGCCCGTATCTCCGGCGAGACCGCGCCGCTTCTCTTCACCGCACTCAACAACCAGTACTGGAGCACGGATATGTCCGGGCCGATGGCCAACATTCCGGTCGTCATCTTCCAGTACGCGATGAGCCCCTATGACGAGTGGCATACGCTCGCCTGGGCCGGCGCCTTTGTCATGACCGCCATCGTGCTGTTGCTCAGTGTCGGATCACGAATCATCCTGAGCAGACGGGGGAAATAATGCTGCAATCTTCCAGCGCACTCGACACCGGCAGGACCGCGAATACCATGAAGACCAACAAGATCACGCTCGAAAACGTCAACTTCTTCTACGGGAAGACGCAGGCGATCCGCGATGTCAGCATCAGCTTTCCGGAGCGGCAGGTCTCGGCCCTGATCGGCCCGTCTGGCTGCGGCAAGTCCACGCTGCTGCGCATCCTCAACCGCATCTACGCGCTCTATCCGGGCATGCGGGCAACGGGTACCGTGAAGCTCGATGGCGACAACATTCTCGACCCCCGCTATCCGATGAACGAACTGCGCGCCCGCGTCGGCATGGTGTTCCAGAAGCCGGTCCCCTTCCCCATGTCGATCTACGACAACGTCGCCTACGGCATCCGCCATCATGAGCGGCTGTCGAAGACGGAGATGGACGGGCGCGTGGAAGAGGCCCTGCGGCAGGCGGCGCTTTGGGACGAGGTGAAGGACAAGCTCAAGCAGAGCGGTCTCGGCCTCTCCGGCGGTCAGCAGCAGCGTCTGTGCATCGCGCGCGGCGTGGCGTTGCGGCCAGAGGTTCTACTGCTCGACGAGCCGACATCGGCGTTGGACCCGATCTCGACCGCCAAGGTCGAGGAACTGATCGCGCAGTTGAAGGCGAACTTCACGATCGTGATCGTCACCCACAACATGCAGCAGGCGGGCCGTATCTCGGACAACACCGCCTTCATGTATCTGGGCGAGCTTGTCGAGCATGGCCCGACATCGCAGATATTCGAGGCGCCGAAGAACAAGCGGACCGAAGACTACATCACCGGTCGCTACGGCTGATCATCGTCTAGGAATGACGCCGGCGCGAAGGCGCCGGCGGATTGATCAGAGCACCGGCGTCTCTTCGATCAGGCCGGTCACGAAGTCGAACATGCCATGGCGGCGATCGCGGCGCAGGCGTTCGGCGCGGACGATCGACTGCACGGCCTCGAAGGCAGTGTTCAGGTCATCGTTGACGATGACATAATCATATTCGCGCCAGTGGGCGATCTCGGCACGGGAATTGGCGAGACGCGTGGCGATTACCTCTTCGGAGTCTTCGGCGCGGCGGTGCAGGCGCGACTGGAGTTCGGTCATGGTCGGCGGCAGCACGAAGATCGATACGATATCGGCCTTCATCTTTTCCTGCAGCTGCAAGGCACCCTGCCAATCGATGTCGAACAGCATGTCGCGGCCATCGGCCATGGCGGCCTCCACCGGCTCGCGCGGCGTGCCGTAGAAATTGCCATGCACTTCCGCCCATTCGAGCAGCTCGCCGCTGTCGCGCATGCGCTCGAATTGCGGGATGGTGATGAAATGATAGTGCGTGCCGGCAATCTCGCTCGGGCGACGCTGGCGCGTCGTCACGCTGACCGAGATTTCAAGGCTGCGATCGCGCTCCAGGAGGTTGCGCGCGATGGTCGACTTGCCGGCGCCGGAGGGCGAAGACAGGACAAGCATCAGCCCGCGACGGGGGATCACGGTGGGGGTGCTCGACGGGGTCGGGCTCATGGCTCACTCCAAATTCTGAACTTGCTCGCGGAACTGGTCGATGACCACTTTCAACTCAATACCGGCTGCTGTCACGGCAGCCGCATTGGACTTCGAGCATATTGTATTCGATTCCCGGTTAAATTCCTGTGCAAGGAAATCGAGCTTGCGTCCGATCGGGCCGCCCTTGGCGAGCAGGTCGCGCGCGGCGGCGACATGCGCCTTCAGCCGGTCGATCTCTTCGCGCAGATCAGCCTTGGTCGCCAGGATCGCCGCCTCGGCGTGGAGCCTATCCTGATCGAACTTGCCGGATGCATCCATCAGCATCGCCACCTGGGCCGCAAGCCGTGCCGCGATCTCGCGCGGCGAGCGCGATGGGTCGCTTTCCACGACCCCCGTCAGACGCTCGATGATCGCCACCTGGTCGAGGAGCACGCGGGACAGAGCCGCCCCCTCCTGCTCGCGCATATGCCGGAGATCGGTCAGCGCCAGCGACAGACCATTCATGATCTCGGCATCGCGCGCGGCGATGGCTTCCGGGCTATCCTCGGTCTCGCGGAAATCGACGATGCCACGGATGCCGAGAAGCGTATCGAGCTTCAGCGGCGCCGGATCGATAATTCCCGCCAGCTGATCGCGCAACGACAGAACGGCGGCAAGCGCCTCTTGGTTGAGAACGGTTTCGACGCGGCTCTCGGGCGACGAGACGGATAGCGACACCTGCATATTGCCGCGGCTGAACTGCTCGCCGGCAAGCCGCTTGACGTCGTTTTCCAGCCGCTCGAGGCCCGGCGGCAGGCGCAGGCGGATATCCAGGCCCTTGCCGTTTACCGAGCGCAGTTCCCAGGCCCAGCGCCAGCGATCGGTCGTGCCTTCGCGCCGCGCAAAACCCGTCATGGACTGCAAAGCCATGGAAGCCTCCGATAATGTCAGTTTCTCTTTTTCTTCGGAGCCGGAGCAGGCGCTGCCGGCGCATCGGCGGGCGTTGCCGCATCGGGCTGCCCGTCGACCGCGATATTCGGATCGGCGCCCTTGTCTGCTTCCAGCTTGCGCCAGCGCCGGACATTGGCGTTGTGGTCCTCAAGCGTGGCGGCGAAGACATGCCCCCCCGTGCCGTCGGCCACGAAGTAGAGGTCCTGCGTCTTCCACGGATTGGCGACAGCTTCCAGCGCATCGCGGCCGGGATTGGCGATCGGCGTCGGCGGCAACCCCTTGATCACGTAGGTGTTGAAAGGCGTCTCTTTCTTCAGGTCCGACTGGTAGATCGGCCGGTCGGCCGGCTTGCCGTCGCCGCCGAACAATCCATAGATAATCGTCGGGTCCGACTGCAGGCGCATGCCCTTGCCGAGACGATTAAGGAAAACCGAGGCCACATGGGCGCGCTCGTCTGGAACGCCGGTTTCCTTTTCGACGATGGAAGCGAGAACGATCATCTCGTCCTTCGACTTGAAGGGCAGCGAGGGATCGCGCTTGTCCCAGATCTGGTCCACGAGCTTCTGCTGGGCAGCGGCCATCTGCTCGATGATCTCGGCGCGCTTGGTGCCGCGCGAGAACTTGTAGGTATCGGGGCGCAGGCTGCCCTCCGCTGGCAGGACGGTCGGCAGGTCACCTTCCAGTACCTGGTCCTCGTTCATGCGGTTGAACATCTGGCGGACGCTGAGGCCCTCGGGGAAGGAGATCGAATAGAGGATGGACTTGCCGGATTTCAGCAGTTCCATGATCTCGTTCATCGAGGCATGCGCCTTGATTTCATACTCACCGGCCTTGAGGCTTTCGCCATCGTTCAGATGGGTGGCGGTGAGATAGCGGAAGACGCGGCCATCGGAGATGATGTTGTTACGCTCGAGATTGAACGCGATCTCGGTGATCCCTGCGCCGTTGCGCACGATGAAATTGGTGTTGGCCTCCAGCGGACCGGGGCTCTGGTAGGTGGAAATCGCATAGTAGAAGACGACGACGGCGGCGGCGCAGCCGAGCACCACCAACGTCATCAGGAAGTTCAGGAAAATGACGACCTGGCTTCTGGCCTTCTTGGAGCGCTTCGGCGGCTCCGGCACGCGCTCCGGGCGCAGCGCTTCGGTTGGCGATTTCGGAATGATCGGGCCACTCTGCGACTGCTGGCCCTGCTGGCCGGTCGTGTCGTTGCTCTGGTTCGTATCGCTCACCGGCAATCCTCTAAATTTGGCCCCAAAAGCTGCTTCTTGCGAAGCAATGCGGCGAAATGCGGGTGGGCAGCCATCGGATCGGACTGCCCTGCCCGTTGCGGACGTCGTGGGTCAGTCTCAGGCGACGTAGCGGCGCAGCACCAGCGATGCGTTTGTACCGCCGAATCCGAAGGAATTCGACAGCGCCACGTTCACTTCCCGTTGACGCGCCTTGTGCGGGACGAGATCGATCTTCGTCTCGCGCTCGGGGTTGTCGAGATTGAGCGTCGGCGGCACGACGTTGTCGCGGATCGACAGCGTCGCGAAGATCGCCTCGATGGCGCCGGCAGCACCCAGAAGATGGCCGGTAGCGGACTTGGTCGAGGACATGGAGATCTTCGACGCGGCATCGCCAACCAAGCGCTCGACGGCGCCGAGCTCGATCGTGTCGGCCATGGTCGATGTGCCGTGCGCATTGATATAGTCGATGTCGGCGGGCGTCAGGCCAGCGCGCTTCAGCGCCATCGCCATGCAGCGGCCGGCGCCCTCGCCGTCTTCCGACGGCGCGGTGATGTGGTAGGCGTCGCCCGACAGGCCGTAGCCGACGACTTCAGCGTAAATCCGTGCGCCGCGCGCCAGGGCATGTTCGAGCTCTTCGAGAACGACTATGCCGGCGCCCTCGCCCATGACGAAGCCGTCACGGTCCTTGTCGTAGGGGCGCGAGGCCTTGGTGGGGTCGTCGTTGTGCTGCGTGGACAGCGCCTTGCAGGCCGCGAAACCGGCGAGCGAGATGCGGCTGACCGGCGATTCGGTGCCGCCGGCGACCATGACATCGGCATCGCCGAAAGCGATCAGACGGGCAGCATCGCCAATGGCGTGCGCGCCGGTCGAGCAGGCGGTGACGACGGAGTGGTTCGGTCCGCGCAGCTTGTGACGGATCGAGACCTGGCCGGATACGAGGTTGATCAGACGGCCTGGAATGAAGAAAGGAGAAATGCGGCGCGGGCCCTTGTCACGCAGCGTGTAGCCTGCCTCGACGATGCCTTCGATGCCGCCAATGCCGGAGCCGATGAGGACGCCGGTGGCAATCTGGTCTTCGTCGCTCTCGGGATGCCAGTTGGCATCGTTGAGCGCCATGTCGGCCGCGGCCATGCCATAGATGATGAAGGGATCGACCTTGCGCTGTTCCTTGGGCTCCATCCAATCATCCTGATTGAAGGTGCCGCCGGTGCCATCGCCGACGGGAATACGGCATGCGATCTTGGCCGGAAGGTCATCGACTTCGAACTCGGTCACGAGGCGTGCGCCGTTTTCACCCGCCAGCAGGCGAGCCCAGGTCACTTCCGTGCCGCATCCCAAGGGAGACACCATGCCAGTGCCCGTAATAACCACCCGTCTCATCGACTGCATTCCCCCGCCTTTTGTGTTCTATGGAGACCATGCCAGAAATAAAAAGGGCGGACTCCGGGTCCGCCCTTTCTAAAGTGCTCAGGATTAAGCCTGGGCCTTTTCGATAAACTTAACGGCGTCGCCGACCGTCAGGATCGAGTCCGCAGCGTCGTCAGGAATTTCAACGCCGAATTCTTCTTCGAACGCCATGACCAGTTCGACGGTGTCGAGCGAGTCAGCACCCAGATCGTCGATGAAGCTTGCGCCTTCGACAACCTTGTCGGCGTCGACGCCAAGATGATCAATAACAATTTTCTTTACGCGTTCTGCGATATCGCTCATGTCGGTTTCCTCGACCTTATAATCCTGATCAGAGAGCCTTTATGGCACCCTACCCTGTTTCAGCCTGCGGCGCCCTAAAGCCACCTTCGGCAAACTCGTTGTACCCGGCTACCAGAGATGTCCCAGGCTTGCTTGGAAAGCCCGCCGGTCCGTCTTCTTTCTCGGGAGACTGTTCACAGTCATGGCCCGATTAACACGGTTTATGTCTGCCGCAAAGCCAGAAAATCAACCCCATAGGGTTGGTGAACAGGCTATTGCGGGGAAAAACGGCCCGAAAGCCAGTTTTCCGTTTCAGATCATGGCCATGCCGCCATTTACATGCAAAGTCTGGCCCGTCATGTAGGCCGCTTCCGACGAAGCCAGGTAAGCAACAGCGGAGGCCACTTCGGCACCGGTGCCCATGCGCTTCATCGGGATCGCGCCCATGATCGCGTCCTTCTGCTTGTCGTTCAGCTTGCCCGTCATCGCGCTTTCGATGAAGCCCGGGGCCACGCAGTTGACCGTCACGTTGCGGGTCGCGATCTCCTGGGCAAGCGACTTGGTGAAGCCGATCATGCCGGCCTTGGAGGCGCAGTAGTTTGCCTGGCCCGGATTGCCGGTGACGCCGACGATCGAGGTGATGTTGATGATGCGGCCGTAGCGGCGGCGCATCATCGGATGCGTCAGCTCGCGGGTCAGGCGGAACATCGAGGTCAGGTTGACTTCGATGACGCTGTCCCAGTCCTCGTCCGACATGCGCACGAAGAGGCCATCCTTGGTGATGCCGGCGTTGTTGACGAGGATGTCGACGCCGTCGAGTTCGGCTTCGGCCTTGACGCCGAGCGCCTTGACTTCGTCCCGATCGGCAAGGTTCGCCGGGAAGATCTTGACGCGGTCGCCGAGTTCATTGGCCAGCGCCTTGAGCTTTTCAACGCGGGTGCCGTGCAGGCCGACGATAGCGCCCTGCTTGTGCAGGATGCGGGCGATTTCTTCGCCGATGCCGCCAGAGGCACCAGTTACCAGAGCCTTGCGGCCGGAGAGATCGAGCATGGAAGAATTCCTTGTAATCGTTAAATCAATCAGGCCAGAAGAGCGGCAACGGCCGCGTCGATATCAGCCGGTGTGTTGACCGAGACGCCGGTCACGTTCTTGTCGATGCGGCGCGCGAGGCCGGTCAGGACCTTGCCGGCGCCGAGTTCGTAAAGCGTGGTGACGCCGTTTGCCGCGAACCATTCAACCGTTTCGCGCCAGCGAACCTGGCCGGTGACCTGTTCGACCAGCAGCTTGGCAATTTCGTCAGCGTCGGTGACGGGCGCGGCGCGCACGTTGGCGATGACGGGCACGACCGGGTTCGACTTCGCGACACCTGCCAGCGCTTCGCGCATCGCGTCAGCCGCCGGCGCCATCAGCGCGGAATGGAAGGGTGCTGAGACCGGCAGCAGGATGGCGCGCTTGGCGCCCTTTTCAGTCGCGATGGCAGCGGCCTTTTCGACCGGCGCCTTCTCGCCCGAAATCACGATCTGGCCGCCGCCATTGTCGTTGGCGATCTGGCAGGCGCCGAGAGCCGAGGCTTGCTCGCAGACGGCGATCACGTCGGCATGTTCGAGGCCGATGATCGCAGCCATGGCGCCGACGCCAACGGGGACGGCAGCCTGCATCGCGTTGCCGCGAATGCGCAGGAGGCGCGCGGTGTCGGCAATCGAGAACATGCCGGCGGCACAGAGAGCGGAGTATTCGCCGAGCGAGTGGCCGGCGACGTAGGAGACCTTGGCCTTGAGATCGACGCCCTTGGCTTCGAGCACGCGGATGACGGCCATCGACACGGCCATCAGCGCCGGCTGCGCATTGGCGGTCAACGTCAGCGTCTCTTCCGGACCGTTGAACATGGTCTCGGACAGCTTCTCGCCGAGAGCGTCGTCGACCTCTGCAAAAACGGCGCGCGCCTCGGCGAAATTCTCGGCAAGATCCTTGCCCATGCCGACGGCCTGACTGCCCTGGCCAGGGAACGTGAAAGCGATGGTCATCCTATGTCCTTTTTATATGGACCCGCGGTCATTTCGCCTCCAATTGACATTCTTTCCCCGAGAGTCAAGTGCCGGGGGCCTGCGTTCCAAGGCTTTCGCGACTGCAACAAAGCCGCAGATTTGCTCTTGCGCTTGCTCAATTCCGGCCTAAATTCGCGCCGTCCTTCAAAGACCTCATTCTTTTAAGATCACGATTAAGGCTCCCGAATGAAACACAAGAAACTTGGTCGCACCGATATCTCGGTGTCCGAAATCTGCTTGGGCACGATGACCTGGGGTTCGCAGAACTCCGAAGCCGAAGCGCACGGCCAGATGGACTATGCGTTCGAAAAGGGCGTCAACTTCTTCGACACCGCCGAACTCTATCCGACCACGCCGCTTTCCCCGGAAACGCAGGGCCTGACCGAAGACTACATTGGCACCTGGCTCGAAAAGACCGGAAAGCGCAAGGATGTCGTGCTCGCCACCAAGGTCGCCGGCCCCGGGCGCGCCTATATTCGCGGCGGCGAAGGCGCTGATGCCAAGAATATCCGCCTGGCAATCGAAGCCAGCCTGAAGCGGCTGAAGACCGACTATATCGATCTCTACCAGATCCATTGGCCGGTTCGCGGTCACTTCCACTTCCGTCAGAACTGGCACTACGACCCCTTCAAGCAGGACCGCGCCAAGGCTGTCGCCAACATCACCGATATTCTCGAGACGGTGGGCGCACTGGTGAAGGAAGGCAAGATCCGCGCGATCGGCCTTTCCAACGAGACGACCTGGGGCACGCAGAAGTATCTCACGATCGCCGAGCAGCTTGGCCTGCCGCGCGTCGTCAGCATCCAGAACGAGTACAACCTGCTCTATCGCCACTACGATCTCGACATGGCGGAAATGTCGCACCATGAAGATGTGGGCCTGCTGGCCTACTCGCCGCTCGCCGGCGGCATCCTGAGTGGCAAATACATCGGCGGCGGCAAGCCCGAGGGATCGCGCGGCTCGATCAACGGCGACATCGGCGGACGCCTGCAGCCGCTGCAGGAAGCGCCGACCAAGGCTTACGTGGAGATCGCCAAGCGCCACGGGCTTGATCCTTCCGCCATGGCCATCGCATTCTGCCTGACGCGCCGCTTCATGACCTCGGCGATCATCGGCGCGACGACCATGGCGCAGCTGACGACCGATATCGACGCGGCCGGCATCAAGCTGTCGAGCGAGGTACTGGCAGAGATCGAGAAGGTGCATCGGGAATATCCGATGCCGATCTGAGGCTAGAGTGTACCGGGCGCCTTGCTTTCAAGGCGCCCGGCTTCATCACGCTATTACAGCACCGGCAGCGGTCGGTTGGCCACGCTGCAGAAAACTGATTGACGGGGCGAAGAAATATGCGCCACCCATCAGCTTGACGGCGGTCTTGAAGTCAAACGGTGCAGTCGACGCTGTCCTGGCATCCGTCCAAGTTATGTCTCCGGGACCGTTCGGCTGCTGGCCGATGACAGGGTCGACGCCGGTGTTGGGTATCTGGAAGTCCGTGTTGTTCGCCCATGCGCTCTGGGTGAACTCGAAAACGTATCGCGGTTGCATTTGGTTGTATTGTATATTTTATACACGCAATACGTTATACACCCACTGATGGAAACGACAACACAGGCACACCAAAATAGCGTCCGCGCGCAGCTTGCGGCTCCCGCCCCTTGCGTTCTCCTGAAAAATCCGTATAAGCCGCCCTGTTCGCAAAACCCGGTCTTCTGGCTGGTGGCTGAACGGAGGGCCGGTTTCCCACGGGAAATCGTTCGGAACGGAAGCGTTCCAGCCTCCCGTGTCTCCGCTCTCGACCGTCTCGGAACGCTTTTCTTGCCTGGGTCTACCCAATCAGGAGCAGTCGTTGAGGCTTAGCCGCCGAATATCGGGTTGAATAAACGCAAGAAAGGCAAAGCTGTCATGGCTCTTTATGAACATGTATTCCTTGCCCGACAGGATATTTCCGCTCAGCAGGTAGAAGCCCTCGTAGAACAGTACAAGGGCGTACTCGAAGCTAACGGCGGTAAGGTCGGGCGCGTAGAAAACTGGGGCCTCAAGTCCCTGACCTACCGCATCAAGAAGAACCGCAAGGCTCACTACGTTCTCGTCGACATCGACGCCCCGGCTGCTGCCGTGCAGGAAATGGAACGTCAGATGCGCATCAGCGAAGACGTCCTTCGCTACATGACCATCGCTGTTGAAGCTCACGAAGAAGGCCCGTCTGCCATGATGCAGAAGCGCGACCGCGACGACCGCGGCCCGCGTGATGGCGCCGACCGTGGCCCGCGTCGCGAATTCGGCGATCGTCCGCCGCGTCGTGATGGCGACTTCCAGCGTGGCCCGCGTCCTGATCGCGCCCCGCGCGAAGACCGTGCATAAGGAGAACTGAGAATGTCTGAATCTTCCTCCGCACCGGTACGTCGTCCGTTCCACCGTCGTCGCAAGACTTGCCCGTTCTCCGGCGCAAACGCTCCGCGCATCGACTACAAGGACGTTCGCCTCCTGCAGCGCTACATTTCCGAGCGCGGCAAGATCGTTCCTTCCCGTATCACGGCTGTTTCGCAGAAGAAGCAGCGCGAACTCGCTCAGGCGATCAAGCGCGCTCGTTTCCTCGGCCTGCTGCCGTACGTCGTCGCTTAATCAGCTGACGAGACCAAATCGAGGGAAGGCAGCAATGCCTTCCCTTCTCCCTTTCGCGATGGGCGCGGATCGGAACCCTTAAAACCCATGTTGAGGCCTTTCTGAAACTGATTCAGAAAACGCCCTCTAACTGCTTGATGAAGCAGGACAGCGACCGTGAAACCACTGAATGCAAAAATGCTGGGCGTTGGAGCCCTCGCCGGGTTCGTCGCCGCACTTCTGGTGCTGGGCGCTGGCCGGCAGCCGTCGTCTTTCAGTGCTGTTCTCTACGCGGCTTCCGCGCTTCCCATTCTTCTTGTCGGCCTCGGCTGGGGCAACATGGCGGCGATCTCGGCCGTCGTTACCGCCGCCGTCCTCGGCGCGATCGCCATCTCGCCGTCCTTCGCGCTGATGATGACGCTGGTCACGCTTCTGCCGGCAGGCTGGATCAGCCATCTCGCCAATCTCGCGCGCCCCGCTTCCGAACTCGGCGGCCCCGATCATCTGATGGCGTGGTATCCGCTGTCGGATATCCTGCTGCATCTTTGCGGCCTCGTGACGTTCGCCGTCATCGTCGTCGGCGTGATGATTGGCTATGGCCCCGAACTGATCGACCGTCTGGTCGACGTGCTCTTCACCTCGGTGGCGCAGCAGCAGTCCGATTTCGCGCCAGACGCGGCCGTGATCGCGCAGACCAAGTCGCTCGTTCTCCTGCTCCTGCCGGCCATTCAGGGCGGCATGTGGGTGGTGATGCTGTTTGCCGCCTATTACATCGCGACGCGCATCGTTGCTGCATCCGGCGGCGGTCTTCGTCCGCGCGAGGATATCCCCTCCTCGCTCCGGATGAACCGCAACACGATCTTCATCTTCCTTCTCGGGCTTGCCGCAACCTTTCTGGGCGGCATCCCGGCGATGGTCGGAGCAACCGTCGTCGGCACGTTCGGTGCCGGCTTCCTTCTCTCCGGTTTCGCCGCGCTGCATTTTCGCACGCGCGGCAAGGAATGGCGCCTGCCGGCGCTTATCCTCTGCTACCTGGCATCTCTCATGTTGATGCTGCCAGCCTTTTTCATCCTCGTTCTGGGGCTCAGCGATACCCGCAAGGCGATCGCGCTCACCCCGAACAAGGATGCTGATGCCCCCAAACAGACAGATTCGAAACTCTAGGAACACGAAAGGAAAACTGACATGGACGTCATTCTTCTCGAACGCATCTCCAAGCTCGGCCAGATGGGCGAAGTGGTAAAGGTCAAGGACGGCTTTGCCCGTAACTACCTGCTGCCGCTCGGCAAGGCTCTGCGCGCCAACGACGCCAACAAGAAGCGCTTCGAATCCGAGCGCGCAACGCTCGAAGCCCGCAACCTCGAGCGCAAGTCGGAAGCACAGACCGTTGCCGACGCTCTCGAAGGCAAGTCCTTCATCGTCGTTCGTTCGGCTGGCGAAACCGGCCAGATGTACGGCTCGGTCGCTGCTCGCGACGTCGTTGAAATCCTGGCTGCCGAAGGCTTCAACATCGGCCGCAACCAGGTTCACCTGAACACCCCGATCAAGACGATCGGTCTGCACCAGGTTGAACTGCAGCTGCATGCTGAAGTCGAAATCAAGATCGAGCTCAACGTTGCTCGTTCGGCTGACGAAGCTGAGCGCCAGGCCAAGGGCGAAACCCTGACGTCGATTGACGCCATCTACGGCGTCGACGAAGACGCTCTGCGTCCGGAAGACTTCTTCGATCCGGAAGCCGACGGCAACGCCGAAGACGAATAAGGTTCGGGAGAGCAATCTCCAGAATGCGAAAGCCGGGCCTCGCGCCCGGCTTTTTGCTGTCCGCTATTCAATGGAAATTAGTTCGCCGCCGTCTTCTGCTCGGGTTCCGCGCTCTTGTCGACGCTGACGACAACCGAGAGGCCCGGCCCGAGGTTCTTGGCGGCCGGCTGGTCGGGATCGATACTGATGCGAACGCCGACACGCTGGGCGATCTTGACGAAATTGCCGGTGGCGTTGTCGGCCTTGATCACCGCGAATTCGGAGCCTGCTGCGGGCGAGAAGCGCTCGATGCGGCCGGTGAGCCGCTGACGACCCAAGGCATCGACCACGATCGAGACAGGCTGACCGACCTGCATGCCCTCAAGCTGCGTCTCCTTGAAATTGGCGACGACCCAGACCTCTTCCGGCACCACTGCCATCAATTGCGTGCCTACCGCCACGTACTGGCCGAGGCGAACGCCGATCTCCCCGAGATGGCCGTCGCGTGGCGCGAGGATCGACGTGTTCTGGAGATCGATCTCAGCCAGATGCACCGTCGCTTCCGCGCTTGCCACGTTGGCCTCCAACAGGGAGCGATTGACGATGATGGTCGCCAGGTTCTGCTTCGACACTTCAAGCGCCGACTCCGCCTGGTTCAACGCGGCCTTCGCTTCCTCGAGCGTCGCCTGCGCCTGCTCGGATTCGCTTGCCGAGGCAATGCCCCTGTCGTTGAGGTTGCTGATGCGATCCCAGGCAAGCTGCGCGCGCTTCAGCGAGGCATTGGCGCTATCGATCTGCGCCTGGCTGGAGGCGATGGTCGCTTTCGCCGACAGCTCCGACTGGCGGGAGTTCTCAAGCGATGCCTTCTGCCCCTCAAGCGCCGAGCGGGCCTGGGCCAGCTTCTGCGCGTAGATGCGGTCGTCGATCTTGGCCAGCACGTCTCCCTGCTTGACCTGCTGGTAGTCCTTCACCGGAACATCGACGATGTAACCATTCACCTGCGGGCTCATGATCGTCACGTAGCCCCTGATATAGGCGTTGTCGGTGGTCTCGACCGACGTCACGAAGGGCGGCAGCCGCCAGGCGTAAAGCACGAGCAGGATGCCCGCGATACCGGCGATAATGGCGATGAGGCTGGCAGGCGACCGGAAGAATTTCGACATGCGGTGAACTCGTGATCAGGATTGAACGGCTGCGGAAGCATTCGGCTCGGCGGTCCGGCGCTCGGAGAGGCGCAGCCATGCCTGATGAAGAAGCATGACCAGGAGACCGAGAAGAGACGCCACGCAAATTGCGAGGAAGGTGTCGTTATAGGCAAGCGTATAGGCTTCGCGCGTGACCTGCTGCGACAGCAATGCCAGCCCTTCGGCGTTGAGCAATGTCTGGTCGGTGATGACCTTGCCGTATCCCGCGGAAAGCTGCGAGACGCGCTGGGCCACCAGCGGATCCTGGAGCAGGATATGCTCGACCAGCACGTTCGAGTGGAACTTCTCGCGGATGGTGACGAAGGTTCCGAGCATTGCCGAGCCGAAGAGCGAGCCGATACTCTGGGTGAAAAGAAAGATCGCCAGGAAATTGACGATGAAGGGATAGCCACGGGCCATGGCCGCCTTGAAGCCGCTCGCCATCACCGGCGGCAGGAACATCGCCGCTCCTGCCGAGACCAAGGCCTGGCTGAGATACATTTGCTCCGGCCGTGTCAGGCTCGTGGACTGGCTGTCGAGATAGGCGCCTGCCGCGATGAGCACCAGCGATATCAAATGCGCGGTGCTGACGTAGCGCGTCGTCATCAACAGCGTGCAAAACAATCCGCCGAGCACCGAGGCGACCAGAACGATAGCGTAGAGCTTGGTCGTCTGATCGTTGAGCAGGCCAAGCTGCTGGTAGAAGTTCGCGGCCGTCGACGATTGCTCAGAGGAGACGAAGCGGAACATCAGAAGCACGCCCGCCATCCTGAGATTGGAGCCAGAGAGCACCCAGCGGATATCCAGCATCGGATTTTCGCGCGGCAGCTCAATCGCCACCACGAGCGCCAGACAACCAGCGGCGACAGCAAGAAGAACACCGATCCACGGCGCTTCGAACCACCAGTAGAGACGCCCCAGCGTGAGAACGACCGCGAGGCAGCCGAAACCGACGGCAAGCAGGAGATAACTCAGGAAATCCAGGCGCTGGATGACGACCGCGCGCGGCGGCGAGGTCAATGGCATGGTGTAGATGATAGCGAAAACCAGCAGCGCCAGTCCCATCTCCAGCGTATAGAGCGCGTGGTAACCGCCGAGATCAAGCAGAGGCGGCGAGATGATGCGTGCGATCGGGGCGGCGAATAGCGTACACATCAGCGCCAGGCTGATGCCTGTCGTAAGCTTGCGCTCCGGCGGGAAGAGCTCGAGCATGTAGAGAAAGCCGAGCGTGGAGATCGGCGCCGCAGCAATGCCACTCAGCGCCCTGACGACGATCGCGGAGTGTAGGTCGGTCACCAGCAGGTTCAGCACCGCGGCGAAGACGAAGCAGACGATGCTGAACTCGGCGAAACGCCTCAGGCCATATTGCGTGCGGATCTTGAAGAGCGCGATCGACAGGCTGGCATATGGCGCCATATAGGCCGCCGACAGCCAGGAGACCTCGGCGGCCGTCGCCGAAAACGATCCCTGGAGCTGATAGATATTGGCATTCACAAGGTTCATGCCGAGACCCTGCGTAACGAAGAGCAGGACCGACGCGGCCATGTAGAAAGGCTTCTTCCAGCCGGCCATCGGAACCACGGGCGGCGGCGCAGGCTGCGGCACTGGTGATGCCGCCTCGTCCGCGGCCTTTGGCGCAACATTGTCGCTGGACGCCTGGACGAGGCTCATTGCTATTTCCTCACACTCCGCGAATGCCCTGCAAATTCGCCTGCATGGCCCGTATCGTATCCAAGGTAGTCCTCAGATCGCGTTCGGGAATACCTGATATCACCTGGGCACGCACGCTTACGGCGATGTCGTCGATCTCGCCGGCGACGACCTTGCCTGTCTCGGTGATGTAGATCTCCTTGGCGCGACGGTCGGAGCCGGCGACGCGGCGCTCGACGAAGCCCTGCCCTTCCATCGCGTCCAGAATACGGACCAATGTCGGCGTTTCCAGTTCCAGCCGGTCGGCAAGCTCCCGCTGGTTGATGCCGTCCTTCTTGTTCAGCGTGAAAAACACCCGCGCCCGCGGCAGCGTCATGTTCCGTTCCCGGACGATCTTGTCGAAAACCGCTCTAAGCTTCCGGTTGAAAGCCGCCAAATCTTCAATCAACTCTCGTCCGAGAGGCGCATTTGTCATATTTATCAGTCCATTTAATTAGTGTGCTTATTATATCTTTTACGCCTACAGTCATTTCCCGCGTTTTTCAAGCGGTGATGACGAGAGTCTCGATGCACACTCCCCTATCAACGCCTAAAATACCACGAACGCGTTGATTCGCGTGAGTCGCTTTGTACCGTGTCCGGAAGGCTACACCGCCGGTATTTTCGCGTAATGGCAAGATGCGCTGTGGAGAAGTCGAACAACGTGCCAAAGCCAAAGCGTTTTGGCCGCACGCC
The DNA here is from genome assembly GCF_057809895.1 of Rhizobium sp. FG113. NCBI lineage: Bacteria > Pseudomonadati > Pseudomonadota > Alphaproteobacteria > Hyphomicrobiales > Rhizobiaceae > Rhizobium > Rhizobium sp. FG113. The sequence continues at coordinate 225,557 of NZ_JBMDKV010000004.1, forward strand.
ATGTTCAGCACTTGATTTTGCCGTTGGTGAATTGCAAACCCGAAGCTGAATAAGACAGAACGGATCAAGATGAACGACGCCGCCCGAAAGATCGCCGCTGTTGCCCAGCCGGAGCAGCACTACCGCGAAGCACCCAACAACATCGAGGCCGAGCAGGCACTTCTCGGCGCGATCCTGATGAACAACGACGCCTATTACCGGGTGTCGGACTTCCTCAAGCCGCCGCATCTCTACGAGCCGCTGCACCGCAAGATCTTCGAGGTTGCGGGCGACATCATCCGCATGGGCAAGATTGCCAATCCGGTGACGATCAAGACCTTCCTGAAGGCCGACGAGAAGGTCGGCGACATGACGGTCTCCGAATATCTCGCCCGCCTGGCGCGCGAAGCCGTCACCATCATCAATGCCGAGGACTATGGCCGCGCGATCTACGATCTGGCGCTGCGCCGGGCGCTGATCACCATCGGTGAGGACGTCGTCAACATCGCATACGACGCGCCGCTCGACATGCCGCCGCAGGCGCAGATCGAAGACACCGAGCGCCGCCTGTTCGAACTTGCCGAAAACGGCCGCTATGACGGTGGCTTCCAGGCGTTCAACGACGCGGTGGCGCTGGCGATCGACATGGCTGCTGTCGCCAAGGAGCGCGATGGCGGTCTTTCCGGTATCTCGACCGGCATCATGTCGCTCGACGGCAAGATGGGTGGTCTGCAGCGGTCCGACTTGATCGTGCTTGCCGGACGCCCGGGCATGGGAAAGACCTCGCTTGCGACCAACATCGCCTACAACATCGCCGCCGCCTATGAAGGCGAAGTGCAGTCCGACGGCAGCATGAAGGCGAAACAGGGCGGCGTCGTCGGCTTCTACTCACTCGAAATGTCGTCCGAACAGCTGGCCACCCGTATCATCTCCGAGCAGACGGAAGTCTCCTCGTCGAAGATCCGCCGCGGCGACATCAACGATGCCGACTTCGAAAAGCTCGTCGCCTGCTCGATGATGATGCAGAAGGTGCCGCTCTATATCGACCAGACCGGTGGTATCTCAATCGCCCAGCTATCCGCCCGCGCGCGCCGCCTGAAGCGCCAGCGCGGCCTCGATTGCCTGGTAGTGGACTACATCCAGCTGATGACGGGCGCCGGCAAGGGCGACAACCGCGTGCAGGAAATCACCCAGATCACGACCGGCCTCAAGGCGCTCGGCAAGGAACTGAACGTGCCGATCATCGCGCTGTCGCAGCTGTCGCGTCAGGTCGAAAGCCGCGAGGACAAGCGCCCGCAGCTCTCCGACCTTCGTGAATCGGGCTCGATCGAGCAGGACGCCGACGTTGTGCTCTTCGTGTTCCGCGAGGAATACTACGTCAAGAACCTCGAGCCGCGCGACATCCACGATCCGAAATATCCGGAGTGGGAAGCGCTGTTCGACAAGGTGAAGGGCACCGCCGACGTCATCATCGCCAAGCAGCGCCACGGACCGACCGGCACCGTCAAGCTCGCCTTCCAGTCCGAGTTCACCCGCTTCGCCGATCTGGCCGAGCCGAGCTTTACGCATTACGAAGAGCAGTAAGGCCTGAGCCGAATTTGACACCGCGCCCTCGCGTTGGCATTATCGCCAACATGAGGGCGCAACTGCTTTATCGCTCGAAATCCGTGTTGTCGGACGGCGCAATCCAGGAGTTGGTCGTCTGGAAAGTGACGCGGTCCGTGCCGGGTAGCACTCATGGCTACAAGTACAGCCTCTTCTATGGCGATCCCGGACAACGCGTCGTCGGGTATGACAACGAGCGAGGCAAGGGCGACCACAAGCACCTCGATGGCCATGAAGAGGCATATGTGTTCTCGACCGTCGAAAAACTTCTCGAAGATTTTCGCAGAGACGTCGACATCAGAAGGAGCCGGCGCAGATGACCACCGCAACGATCCGAATTCAAAGAGACGATGACGCCGCGATCGGCAACGCGATCGATGGGTTCGCCAAAGCCTGGAACAGCGGCGAAGCGCAACCTCACCTTTTCACCTTCTCATCGCCCGAACAGCTCTTCTCGGTGCTCACGCCCAAACGCTGGACATTGATCGAGCGCCTGCAAGCGATTGGCCCTTCGACCTATCGCGGCTTGGCCACCGCTCTGTCCCGCGACGTCAAGCGAGTGCACGAGGATGCCACCGCGCTGATCGAATGGGGACTGATCGAGGTCAACGAAGAAGGTCGTATCCATGTGCCCTATGAGGTGATCCATGCCGATTTCGATCTTCGCAGCGTTGCGTGAGCAAAGCGCCGTCTCTTCCTTGTAATCATCCGACCCTTACAATGCGCGGAGACCTCCCTCCGCCTCCACTGCAGATGTGAAACATGACCGATTTTCCAGACGACTACGAAGAAGAAGACCGTTTTGCCTCCGCGGGTTTGCGCCTGACGGTAGATCTGGCCGCGCTGACCGACAACTGGCGTGACATGGCGCGGCGTTCCGGTAAGGCGCGCACCGCAGCCGTGGTCAAGGCCGATGCTTACGGTACCGGGATGGAGGACGCCGGAGAGGCACTTTATCTGGCCGGTGCGCGGGATTTCTTCGTGGCGACGGTCGATGAAGGCGTGACGCTCAGGCTCTATGCGCCCGATGCCCGTATCTTCGTGCTTGCAGGCATCTGGCCGGGGACCGAGCGGCGCTTTTTCGAGAACGATCTCGTGCCGGTCATATCGTCGGAGGAGCAGCTTGCCTTCTGGATGGCGGTGCTGGCCGAGTATGGCGACTATCCTTGCGCGCTGCATGTCGACACCGGCTTCAACCGGCTGGGTCTCGACATGAACGAGGCGATCGCGCTCGCCGATGACGTGTCGCGTCCGGCGAGTTTCGCGCCCGTGCTGGTCATGAGCCACCTTGCCTGCGGCGACGATCCGAGCTCGGCGATGAACCGGCAACAGCTTGAATCATTCCGCAAGGTTAGCGCCGCCTATGAAGGTATCGATTCAAGCCTTTCGGCCTCCGCCGGCATCTTCCTCGGCAACGATTATCACTTCGACCTGACGCGCCCGGGGATCGCGCTTTATGGCGGCGCGGCGGTCAACGGGATGGCCAATCCGATGCGACCGGTGGTCACGGCGGAGGCGCGCGTCATTCAGGTGCGTGATGCCAAGGCCGGCCAAGGCGTCGGCTATGGCCGCGCACTGGAACTTACCCGCGACAGCCGGCTCGCCATCGTCTCCGCCGGCTACGCCGACGGCTATCTGCGCAGCCAGTCCGGCGGCGGCGTACCGTTGCGGCAGGTGGCGCCAGAGGGCGGCCACGGCTTCATCGCCGGACGCAGGGTCCCCATTGCTGGGCGGGTGACCATGGATATGACGATCTTCGACATCACCGATCTGCCCGAGAACGCGGTGAACGCCGGCGATTATGTCGAGCTCTTCGGGAAGAACATCTCGGTCGACGACGTCGCGCGCGCGGCGGGCACGATCGGCTACGAGGTGCTGACGAGCATGGGGTTGCGCCACGAGCGGCGGTATCTGAGCGAGGACGACGGCTAGGGCTTGGAATCCCTGCCTGCGCCTCTTGGAAGCCGGAAATCTTCGTGCTAAAAGAGAACAAAAGGAGATCGAAATGACCGAGATCCATCTCAGCGAGCAAGACCTCACCTTCATCGAGGAGCAGATAACAGACGGACGATACCGAAACGCCGAAGACGTTATTTCGGCAGGGCTGAGACTGCTTGGCAGCGAAGAAGGCGAGATACCGGAACTGCGCCATCTGATCCAACAGGGCATCGATGACATCGATGCCGGACGCGCCATCACATTCGAAAGCGCCGAAGATCTGACAAAGCACATTCTCATGATGGCAGAGGAACGGAAGAATGCGGCCGCGTCAGCTGAAAATGTCGTTCGAGGCGCTGAACGATCTTCTCGGCATGTATGATCATATTGCAGCCTTCGATGGGCTTGCTGCGCGCCGTTTTCTCGATGACATCAACGGCAAGATCGAATGGATAGCTAAGCTCGGCATAGCCGGAAGTCCGCGCGAGTTCATTCCCGGGTTGCGGGCTTTCTCTTATCGCAATCGCTGTATCTATTTCTTCATTGATGATGAGAGGCTTTCCGTACTGCATGGACGGCAGAAGATCGAGCCCTCACATTTCCTGCGTTTTTATCAGACAGAACAAGAAGACTGATCCTTCCACATGGCAAAAGCAAGAACACAATTCATCTGCCAGGGCTGCGGCACCATCCACAGCCGGTGGGCCGGCAAATGCGAGGGTTGCGGCGCGTGGAACACCATCGTCGAGGAAGACCCGATGGGCGGGATCGGCGGTGGGCCGGCGAAGACGCCAAAGAAAGGCCGCCCCGTGGCGCTGACCGCGCTGTCCGGCGAGATCGAGGAAGCGCCGCGCATCCATACCGGCATATCCGAGCTCGACCGGGCGCTGGGCGGCGGTTTCGTGCGCGGCTCGGCGGTGCTGATCGGCGGCGATCCCGGCATCGGCAAGTCGACGCTGCTCATGCAGGGGGCGGCGGCGCTTTCGAGGCGCGGGCACAGGATCATCTATGTCTCGGGCGAAGAGGCCGTGGCGCAGGTGCGGCTCAGGGCACAGCGGCTCGGGGCAGCGGATACGGATGTGCTGCTCGCTGCCGAGACCAATGTCGAGGATATCCTGGCGACGCTGGCCGAAGGCAAGCGGCCCGACCTCGTCATCATCGATTCCATCCAGACACTGTGGAGCGATCTCGCCGAGTCCGCGCCCGGCACGGTGACGCAGGTGCGCACCGGCGTGCAGGCGATGATCAAGTTCGCCAAGCAGACGGGTGCCGCCATGGTGCTCGTCGGCCACGTCACCAAGGACGGGCAGATCGCCGGTCCGCGCGTGGTCGAGCACATGGTCGATGCGGTTCTCTATTTCGAGGGCGACCGCGGTCACCACTACCGCATCCTGCGTACCGTCAAGAACCGCTTCGGGCCGACCGACGAGATCGGCGTGTTCGAGATGTCGGACAAGGGTCTGCGCGAGGTGGCGAACCCGTCCGAACTCTTCCTTGGCGAGCGCAACGAGAAATCGCCTGGAGCTGCCGTCTTTGCCGGCATCGAGGGCACGCGGCCGATCCTCGTCGAAGTGCAGGCGCTGGTGGCGCCGACATCGCTGGGTACGCCGCGACGCGCGATCGTCGGGTGGGATTCGGCGCGGCTGTCGATGATCTTAGCCGTGCTCGAGGCCCATTGCGGGGTGAAGCTCGGGCAGCACGACGTCTATCTCAACATCGCGGGTGGCTACCGGATTTCAGAGCCGGCAGCCGATGTGGCGGTCGCGTCCGCATTGGTTTCGTCGCTTGCCGGTATTGCCCTTCCGGCCGATTGTGTCTATTTCGGCGAAGTCAGCCTGTCGGGCGCCGTCCGGCCGGTTGCGCACACGAACCAGCGCCTCAAAGAAGCCGAGAAGCTCGGATTTTCTGCAGCGCTGCTTCCATCAGGGTCCGCCGAACTGCCGAAGGGCACGGGTGGGCGCTGGAGCGAGATCGAAAGCCTGCCGGATCTGGTCGCCCGGATCGCCGGCTCGAAGGGCGCTTTGAGACGTGTGGAAGAAGAGGTTTGATCCTTTCATCGCCGCAACAGGTGATGATATAGGATGCACGCAATGAGGCGCGACTGAGCTGCGAATTGGCGGCCGTCCTGGAGTTGGATTTATATGCCCATTACGATTTTCGACGGTATTGTCATCGGCGTCGTGCTTTTTTCCGCCGTGCTCGCCATGGTGCGCGGCTTCTCCCGCGAAGTGCTCTCGATCGCAAGCTGGGGCGGCTCGGCTGCCGCAGCCTACTATTTCTACCCTTATCTCGTGCCCTACGCCAAGAAGTACACCGACGATGACCGCATCGCGCTCGTCGGCTCGGCCGCGGTCGTGTTTCTGGTCGCGCTGATCGTGATTTCCTTCATCACCATGAAGATCGCCGATTTCATCATCGACAGCCGCATCGGCGCGCTCGACCGTACTTTGGGCTTCCTGTTTGGCGCGGCAAGAGGCATACTTCTGCTCGTCGTCGCCACCGCCTTCTGGAACTGGCTGGTCGCCGATCATGGCGCGGCCTGGGTCAACAATGCCAAGTCGAAGCCATTTCTGGATTCGATGGTCGTGAAGATGCAGTCGGTTCTGCCTGCAGAATTCGCGCAGGTACTCCGCGCAAGCGCAGAGAAGATGTTACAGCCGCAGGGCGGCAATGCGGAAGGCGACAATGCGCCGGCTTCCGATCAGGCGCCGGCCGAAGATGCCGCCCCCGCTCCTGCCAATGGTGCACAGCAGCCGTCTAATTGACGCAGTGTTCAACAGCTTGACCCAGCCTATGGCAGTTGCCATTTGAGGGGGACGCGACTAAAGGTCCGGCCGGGCACACGCTCCGCCGGGCTTACGCCGTTTTCGGAAGTGCCATTCCATTCTTGTGAGAGCAAAGGCCCGCATCAATGAACCAGTCCCATTCCTCCACGCTCAACGACGAACTCGACGGCGATACGCTGCATGAGGAATGCGGTGTCTTCGGCGTTCTCGGTCATCCCGATGGCGCAACGCTGACAGCGCTCGGGCTGCATGCCCTGCAGCATCGTGGACAGGAGGCGGCCGGTATCGTCACTTTCGACGGCAAGCAGTTCCATACCGAAAAGCGCATGGGCCTCGTCGGCGACCACTACACCGACCCGGCAACGCTGGCGAAGCTTCCGGGCTTCATTTCAATCGGCCACACGCGCTACTCCACGACAGGCGAAGTGGCGCTTCGCAACGTGCAGCCGCTGTTCGCCGAACTCGAAGTCGGCGGCATCGCCGTTGCCCATAACGGCAACTTCACCAACGGCCTGACGATGCGGCGCATGCTGATTGCCGATGGCGCCATCTTCCAGGCGACGTCGGACACCGAAGTGGTGCTGCACCTGATCGCCCGCTCCAAGCAGACCTCCTCCTCCGACCGCTTCATCGACGCCATCCGCCAGATGGAAGGCGGCTACTCGATGCTGGCGATGACCCGCACCAAGCTGATCGCCGCGCGCGACCCGATCGGCATCCGTCCCCTCGTGATGGGCGAACTCGACGGCAAGCCGATCTTCTGTTCCGAGACCTGTGCGCTCGACATCATCGGCGCGAAGTACATTCGCGACGTCGAGAACGGCGAAGTCATCATCTGTGAAATCCAGCCTGATGGCTCGATCACCATCGACAGCCGCAAGGCCGACCAGCCGAAGCCGGAACGCCTCTGCCTGTTCGAATATGTCTACTTCGCCCGTCCCGATTCCGTCGTCGGCGGCCGCAGCGTCTACACGGCGCGCAAGAACATGGGCATCAACCTCGCCAAGGAAGCTCCCGTCGAGGCCGACGTCGTCGTGCCGGTGCCCGATGGCGGCACCCCGGCAGCGCTCGGCTTTGCCCAGGCGAGCGGCATTCCGTTTGAATACGGCATCATCCGCAACCATTATGTCGGCCGCACCTTCATCGAGCCGACGCAGCAGATTCGCGCATTCGGCGTGAAGCTGAAGCATTCCGCCAACCGCGCGATGATCGAAGGCAAGCGCGTCGTGCTCGTCGACGATTCGATCGTTCGCGGCACGACCTCGCTGAAGATCGTGCAGATGATCCGCGATGCCGGCGCCAAGGAAGTGCATATCCGCGTCGCCAGCCCGATGATCTACTTCCCCGATTTCTACGGCATCGATACGCCCGATGCGGACAAGCTGCTCGCCAACCAGTATTCGAGCCTGCAGGCGATGTGCGACTATATCGGCGCCGACTCGCTTGAGTTCCTGTCGATCGATGGCCTCTACCGCGCCGTCGGCGGCGAGAACCGCGATGCCGCCAATCCGCAGTTCACCGACCACTACTTCACCGGTGACTACCCAACCCGCCTGCTCGACAACGACAGCACCAGCAATGTCCGCAAGCTCGCCGTCATGGCCAGCAACGGCTGATCTCGACTGACCTTTCGACCGAGGGGCCGACCGCGCCCCTCGCCTCCCGGCGCATACGGATAAGGCTACAATGAGCGTCAATCTCACCGGCAAGGTCGCACTCGTTACCGGCGCATCGCGCGGGATCGGCTATTTCACCGCACTCGAATTGGCCAAGGCCGGCGCCCATGTCGTCGCCTGCGCCCGCACGGTCGGCGGCCTCGAGGATCTCGATGACGCGATCAAGGCCGTCGGCGGCTCGGCGACGCTCGTTCCCTTCGACCTTGCCGACATGAACGCCATCGACGCGCTCGGCGCCTCGATCTTCGAACGCTGGGGCAAGCTCGACATTCTCGTCGCCAATGCCGGCGTGTTGGGCGTGATCTCGCCGATCGGCCATATCGAGGCGAAGGTGTTCGAGAAGGTGATGACGATCAACGTCACGGCGACATGGCGGCTGATCCGCTCGGTCGATCCGCTGCTGACGCGCTCCGAAGGCGGACGCGCCGTTATCCTCTCTTCCGCCGCCGCCCATCGCTGCCGCCCGTTCTGGGGCGCCTATTCGGCTTCCAAGGCTGCGGTCGAGGCCTTGGCGCGCACCTGGGCTGGCGAAACGCAGAGCACGCCTCTTCGCGTCACCAGCGTCGATCCGGGCGCCACGCGCACCGCGATGCGCGCGCAGGCCGTGCCGGGCGAAGATCCGGAAACGCTGCCGCACCCGTCCGAGGTCGCCAAGGCGATGATGCCGCTTCTCGCTCCCGACTACACCGAAACAGGCAAGCTGTTCATCGTGCGCGAAAACAAGCTCGTCGGCTACCAGATGCCTGGCTAAGCCGTTTCGGCTACCGCGACGCTTGCGCTGCTGTCTGGAAGAGGTCCGACAGTTCGGGCTCGTCCGGGCATAGCGCGTTGAGATCGACAGGACCCTGGATGCCGGCAACGCCGCCGGTATCGGCGAACTGCCAGATCGACCATATCGAGCAATCTCCCACCCACGGCTCCTCAGCGATGCTTCGCAGCCAGAGATGATGCGCTGGAAACATCTCCTCGTGCCCCTTCAGATATTGATCGAAGAAGGGCTGATCGAGATAGAAGATCGGCTTGCCGGGATAGGCCCCGTTCAGATCCGCGAAGAAAGCCTGGAGCTCGGTGCTCAGCTCCTCGCGTGTCGGCACCTTGCCGCAATTGCCGGTGAATTCGAGATCGATGGCAATTGGCAGCGTTCCCGGTTCTGAGGGCACCGTCGCCAGCACATTCTGCGCCTGATCGCGGCCGGGGCGGCAGAAGGTGAAGAAGTGGTAGGCGCCCCTGACGATGCCTGCATCCTTCGCCGCCTGCCAGTTCTCGGCAAAGCGGGTGTCGCGGTGGTCCCCGCCTTCCGTCGCCTTCATGATGGCGAAACGGACATTCGGCTGCGCCGCCACCGCCCTCCAGTCAATTGCGCCTTGATGATGGCTGATGTCGATGCCCTGGATCGGATAATCGGTGAGCGAGGGAGGAGAGAAAGGGGCCATGGCGCGATCGTATTCCAGATAGGCGACTGAGGCCACAGCCAGAAGGATGGCGGCGAGCAATGCCTGGTTTATTCGCTTCAATGGTGGCTCCGCTTTGCCCATCGTTGCTGCCTGATATAGGGCGAGCTTGAGCGATGTCTGGACCGCCCGGCCCTTCGCTTGCGCTCCGGGCGTTCGACGCTGCAATCGATTCGCTGGATCGATTGCTCGCGCTCAGCCCGACCGCGTCTCACCCCCCTTGACCAACGCCCGAAGCCGGGCCATAAAACCCGCCATGAAGACGGTTACCTGCATTATCTGCCGGAAGATTATTCGCTAGCGCGCTCGCTGGCCTGGCCGTTTTCGTCTCCCAATAAGCCAAGATGACAAACGCCCCGGCCCGCCGGCGGCGATACGTTGTTTTTCGGATTATGGCATTTTGGGAGAATAGACATGGACGGCCAGTCGGGATCGAAGACGCCGGAACTCAAGCTGTACAACACGCTGACGCGCGAACGGACGGTCTTTCAGCCGATCGACGCCGACAATGTGCGCATGTATGTCTGCGGCCCGACCGTCTATGACTTCGCCCATATCGGCAACGCCCGCCCCGTCATCGTCTTCGACGTTCTCTTCCGGCTGCTGAAGCACGTCTATGGCGACGACCACGTCACCTATGCGCGCAACATCACCGACGTCGACGACAAGATCAACGCGCGGGCGCTGCGCGATCATCCGAGCCTCTCGCTCAACGACGCGATCCATGCCGTGACCGAGAAGACGGCGCGGCAGTTCCACGAGGACGTGGCGGCACTCGGCTGCCTTGAGCCATCGGTGGAGCCGCGCGCGACCGACAATATCGCCCAGATGATCGAGATCATCGGGCGACTGATTGCGCGTGGTCATGCCTATGAGGCCGAGGGCGAGGTGTTGTTCGACACCAAGTCGATGGCTGATTACGGGCAGCTTTCCAAGCGGCCGCTCGACGAACAGCAGGCGGGCGCCCGCATCGCCGTCGACGCGCACAAGAAGAACCCCGGCGACTTCGTTCTCTGGAAGGCCTCCAGCGACAGCGAACCCGGCTGGGAAAGCCCATGGGGCCGTGGACGTCCGGGCTGGCACATCGAGTGCTCGGCAATGAGCCAGCGCTATCTCGGCGACGTCTTCGATATCCATGGCGGCGGGCTCGACCTGATCTTCCCGCACCATGAAAATGAGATCGCCCAGTCGCGCTGCGCGCATGGCACCGAGGTGATGGCGAATGTGTGGATGCACAACGGCTTCGTGCAGGTCGAAGGCCGCAAGATGTCGAAGTCGGAAGGCAATTTCATCACCATCAACGAGTTGCTGGCGACGGAGAAGTTCGGCGGTCGCAAGTGGCCGGGCGCTGTGCTGCGTCTCGCGATGCTGATGACGCATTACCGCGAGCCGATCGATTTTTCGGTCAAGCGGCTGGAAGAGGCTGAACGACTGCTGGCAAAGTGGCCGGCGGCGGACGCCGGCGACGCCGCTCCGTCTGAGGCGGTCCTCGGCGCGCTCCGCGACGATCTCAACACGGTGGCTGCCGTGCAGGCGCTGCATGCGCTGGCCCAGGAAGCCAACGCCGACAAATCGCTGCTGCCGACCTACGCCGCCAGTGCCGCCCTGCTGGGGCTTCTGCCCGAGATGGCGGAGATCGACGAGGCGGTGGCGATCGAGATCGACCGGCGCGTGAAGGCGCGGTTGGAACTGCTGAAGGCCAAGAACTTCGCCGAGGCCGACAAGATCCGCGACACGCTGCTGGCCGAGGGCGTGCAGCTGAAGGACGGCAAGGACGCGGCGACCGGCGAGCGGGTGACGACGTGGGAGGTGAAGCGGTAGCCATGGTCAGCGCTGCGGCTCGCGATACCCGCCTCTGCCCTGCCGGGCATCTCCCCCACAGGGGGGGAGATCGGCTGGGCGTGGCCGCATCGCCCAGCCATCAACGTTTCGAACTCATGCAACGTTGCTTAGGGCAGCGTCATCGCTACTATCCAATCTCCCCCCTTGTGGGGGAGATGTCCGACAGGACAGAGGGGGGTAACACGCCCGCTGCGCTGACGAAGGAGCATGTGACGCCCGCTGCTTCAGTCATCTCCAATGCAAGCGGAGATCGGCTGGGCGTGAAGACATCGCCCAACGATCGACGCATCGAATCCATGCAACGTTGCGTTGGGCAGCGTCATCGCTACTATCCAATCTCCCCCCTTGTGGGGGAGATGTCCGGCAGGACAGAGGGGGGTAACACGCCCGCTGCGCTAACGAAGGAGCATGCCATGACCCATGCCCCCGTTCCCCCGCAGCGCCGCGCCAACGCCAAGCGCATGCGCAAGGCGCTCACAGACGCCGAACTCAAACTCTGGAACGAACTACGGGCCCACAGGCTGATGGGCCTCGGCTTTCGCAGACAGGTTCCCGTCGCCGGCTTCATCGTCGATTTCGCCTGCCCTCAGCATCGGCTTATCGTCGAGATCGATGGCTCGCAGCACGCGCGCGAACCGAACGCTGTCTATGACGAAGCAAGGACGCGTCGCCTGGAGGCCGATCACTGGACAGTCCTGCGCTTCTGGAACGACGACGTGCTGCACAACATCGACAATGTCTGCCTGCATATCCTCACGATCATAGGAAGGCACAGCTCATGACCTCAACCTACACCGGCGGCTGCCAGTGCGGCGCGATCCGTTTCCGGGTCCGGGGGACGCTCAAGGACTCCTCGATCTGTCATTGCCGCATGTGCCAGAAGGCCTTCGGCGCCTATTATGCGCCGCTGGTGTCGGTGCGTGGCGCCGAGCTTGAATGGACGCGGGGCGAGCGGAAGCGGTTTCAGTCGTCCAACGTCGTCGAGCGCGGCTTCTGCGCCGATTGCGGTACGCCGCTGACCTATGAGGCGCCGGATGGGATCGCGATTGCAGCCGGCGCCTTCGACGATCCCTCGGCGCTGCCACCGGTGATCCAGTTCGGCACCGAGCGCAAGATCGAGTTCGTCGACCACCTGCACGAACTGCCGGCCCGCGTGACCGAAGACGATGCCGAGGCAGCACCCTTCGTGCTCGATCTCGTTTCCTACCAGCATCCCGACCACGACACCGCAACCTGGCCCGAGGAAAAGCGTCCGTGACGACAACAGCGGCGATGAGTGGGGGATGCCAGTGCGGCGCGGTTCGTTATCGCGCGGCGGGCGAACTCGGCTATCCGCATCTGTGCCATTGCCGCATGTGCCAGAAGGCCTCCGGCAACTACTTCATGCCGCTGGCGGCAGCGAGGCGATCCGAGTTTGCGCTGACGCGCGGGGAGCCGGCGTGGTTTCAATCCTCAGATCTCGTGCGGCGCGGCTTTTGCGCGGCATGCGGGACGCCGCTGTTCTACGACGCGCCGGAGGCCGATACCATCAATCTCGTTCTCGGCACGCTCGACGATCCGCAGGCAGTCAAGCCGGTGGCGCAATCGAATACCGGGCTCAAGATGCGCTGGTTTCACGACCTCGACAATCTGCCGATCGAACCCGACGAAGAGACGCCCGATCGCGAGAATGCGATTGCCGCGAGCAATCATCAACATCCCGACCACGACACGGCCGAATGGCCATCTGGAGCATCATCATGAGCGAACCCATCCGAACCGGCGGATGCCAATGCGGCGCAGTGCGTTTTCGTATCTCGGGCAAGCTCGGGCGACCGTCCATCTGCCATTGCCGCATGTGCCAGAAGCAGTTCGGCGGGTTCTTCTCGGCGCTGGTGACGGCGCCGGAAGAGGGCATGGAGTGGACGCGCGGTGCGCCGAGCTATTTCCAGTCGTCCATCAACATCGAGCGCGGCTTCTGCAAGGATTGCGGCACGCCGATGATCTACCGGCATCCGGGCGGGCTCGAGCTTGCGATCGGCACTTTCGACGATCGCAACGATCTCGCGCCGCAGATCCAGGTGAATTACGAGGCACGCATCCCCTGGGTCGAGACCATCTTCGACCAGCCGGTTCATACCGACCCGGATTTCTACGCGCGGCAGGAGGCGATCATCTCCTTCCAGCATCCCGATCACGATACCAATATCTGGCCAGCCCAAGGCGTGAAAATATGACCGAAGTTCTGAGAACGCTCTATCCCGAAATCGAACCCTATGCATCGGGCCACCTCGATGCCGGCGACGGGCATGTGATCTATTGGGAACGCTCGGGCACGCCGGGCGCCAAGCCGGCAGTCTTCCTGCACGGCGGCCCCGGCGGCGGCATCGCGCCGAGCCATCGCCGGCTGTTCGATCCCGCGCTCTACGACGTGACGCTATTCGACCAGCGCGGCTGCGGCCGCTCGACGCCGCATGCCGATCTCACCGCCAACACCACTTGGCACCTCGTTGCCGACATAGAGCGGCTGCGCGAGATGGCCGGCACCGACAAGTGGCAGGTGTTCGGCGGTTCCTGGGGATCGACGCTGGCACTCGCCTATGCCGAGAAATATCCCGAGCGCGTGTCGGAGCTGATCGTGCGCGGGATCTATACGCTGACGAAGGCCGAGCTCGACTGGTACTATCAGTTCGGCGTCTCCGAGATGTTTCCCGACAAATGGGAGCGCTTCATCGCGCCGATCCCTGAGAACGAGCGGCACGAGATGATGCATGCCTATCACCGCCGTCTGACGCATGAGGACAAGGCGGTGCGGCTGGAAGCCGCCAAGGCCTGGAGCATCTGGGAAGGCGAGACGATCACGCTGATGCCGGAGCCTTCGACCAGCGGCAAGTTCGAGGACGCCGAATTCGCCTATGCCTTCGCGCGCATCGAGAACCACTTCTTCGTCAATGCCGGCTGGATGGAGGAAGGTCAGCTTCTGCGCGACGCGCACAAGCTGAAGGACATTCCCGGTCTCATCGTTCACGGGCGCTACGACATGCCCTGCCCGGCCAAATATGCCTGGGCGCTGCACAAGGCCTGGCCGAAGGCGGATTTCCACCTGATCGAGGGTGCGGGGCATGCCTATTCGGAGCCGGGGATCCTCGACAGGCTGATTCGGGCGACGGATATGTTTGCGGGGAAGTAAGGTTCTCCGGAGCAAATGAGCTGACGCCGGTGGGTGTACGCCCCCCTCTGCCCTGCCGGGCATCTCCCCCACAGGTGGGGAGATTGGCTGGGCGCACCCGCTCGCCACAAATCGATCTCCCCCCTTGTGGGGGAGATGTCCGGCAGGACAGAGGGGGGTGCCCCACATGAAAGCATTCAAGGCCTGGGAGGCTTCGCGATGAAAGACCGTATCTATCTCTTCGACACCACGCTGCGCGACGGACAGCAGACGCCGGGCATCGATTTTTCCGTCGAGGACAAGATCGCCATCGCCACCATGCTGGACGAGTTCGGGCTGGATTACATCGAGGGCGGCTATCCGGGTGCGAACCCGACGGATACGGCTTTCTTCAACGAAAAACGCACCCGCAACGCCTCCTTCGTCGCCTTCGGCATGACCAAACGCGCCGGCGTTTCGGCTTCCAACGATCCGGGGTTGACCAGCCTGCTGCAGGCCAAGAGCGATGCGGTCTGTCTGGTCGCCAAGAGCTGGGACTATCACGTCAAGGTCGCGCTCGGCTGTTCCAACGAGGAGAACCTCGAGAGCATCTCCGAAAGCGTAAAAGCCGTGGTCGCGGCCGGCAAAGAGGCGATGGTCGATTGCGAGCATTTCTTCGATGGCTACAAGGCCAATCCTGAGTATGCGCTCGCCTGCGCGAGGGCTGCCCATGATGCCGGCGCGCGGTGGGTCGTGCTCTGCGACACCAATGGCGGCACGCAGCCGCCCGAGGTCCGTGAGATCGTCGAAGCGGTGATCGCGTCCGGCGTTCCCGGGCACTGTCTTGGCATCCATGCGCACAATGATACCGGCCAGGCGGTCGCCAACTCGCTCGCCGCCGTCGAGGCCGGCGTGCGGCAGATCCAGGGCACGCTCAATGGCATCGGCGAGCGCTGCGGCAACGCCAATCTGGTGACGCTGATCCCGACGCTGGCGCTGAAAGAAACCTACTCTTCGCGCTTCACGACCGCCATCGACCCCGAGCGTCTCCTCAACCTGACGCGGCTGTCGCATGCTTTCGACGAACTCCTGAACCGCTCGCCCGATCACCAGATGCCCTATGTCGGCGCCTCCGCCTTCGCGACCAAGGCCGGCATTCATGCCTCGGCGCTTTTGAAGGACCCGCGCACCTACGAGCATGTGACGCCCGAGAGCGTCGGCAACTTCCGCAAGGTCATGGTGTCGGACCAGGGCGGCAAGGCGAACTTCATCAACGCGCTGAAGCGGCGCGGCATCGAGGTGGGCAAGGACGATCCGAAGCTCGACCGGCTGATCTCGCTGGTCAAGGAGCGCGAAGCCTCCGGCTATGCCTATGAAGGTGCGGATGCCAGCTTCGAGTTGCTCGCCCGCCGCACGCTCGGCACGATCCCGGAATTCTTCTCGGTCGAGGGCTTCAGGGTGATGGTCGAGCGGCGTTTCGATTCGCACGGCAAGGTGAAAATCGTTTCCGAGGCCGTCGTGAAGCTCGGCGTCGATGGCCAGACCATCATGTCGGTGGCTGAGGGCGATGGCCCGGTCAACGCGCTCGACCTGGCGCTGCGCAAAGATTTCGGCAAGTACCAGCACGAGATCGACGACCTGGTTCTGGCCGACTTCAAGGTGCGTATCCTCAATGGCGGCACGGAAGCGATCACCCGGGTTCTGATCGAATCCACCGATAGCGATGGCGTGCGCTGGTGGACGGTCGGCGTGTCGGAGAACATCATCGACGCGTCGTTCCAGGCACTGATGGATTCCGTCATCTACAAGCTGATGAAGAACCGGCAGCTGGCGGGCAAGATCGCCGCCGAATAGAAACGCTCAATGGAGCGCAGCCATGACGAGGCCCCAGCGCTCCTGCGAGTACCACTCCTGCTCCGTCTTGGCCGCATTCCAGCGCAGCGCGTGAATGCGGTTGAGCCCGCCGGCGTGGAAGGCGCGATCAAGCGCGGCGTAGGTGGAGACATCGCCCGAGATCCCCTCGCCCCATACGAAATTGACCGGCTGCAGGAAGCGGGCGCTCAATTCATGTTCCTCTCTGCTGATGAGGAAGAAGGCGGCCTGCGCGGTGACGCCTAGCAGCCGTCCTTCAGCGCCCATGGCGGGCGTGCCAAGCGGAAAGAGCAGGCGCCCGCCGTCCGCGAGCTTGTCGATCCACGGTTCGGCCGGGTGGTGTAGAGCGAAATTCACGTAGATGGCATCCGCCGGCTCGCGGGGCCATTCGAGACCGTTTCCGTTGATGACCTCAACATTTGCGTATCGCTCGAGATTGCGCCTGGCGTGCCCGGCCAGTTCCGCGTCGAACTCGACGGCCACAACACGGCCGGTCTCGCCGACGATTTCGGCGATGATGGCGGTGTAATAGCCGCTGCCGGCGCCGATGTGGCAGACGGTCTCGCCCTTGCGCAGCGCCAGCCGGTGCAAGGCGCCCGCATGCAGGCTGGGGCTGCCATTGTTGACCTGGCGATCGGCCTGGAGCGCGAAGAGCAGGTCCTGATAGAGAACGACCGGATCGGTTGAGGGCACGTCCACGTAGCGCTTCCAGTCCCGCATTTTCCACGGCGGCGGCCCCAGGAAATCCTCGCGCGGCACAGTGGCGAACGCGTTCAGCAATTCATCATCTTCATCGACACCGGCTTTGGCCAGCATTTGCAGGGCGTAAGCACGGCGGCAGATTTTCAGCTCGGCTTCATCCACGGTCTAATCCTGATAATTCAGCAATAGCGAATATCGCTTCAATGAAATGAATTGGCCTATTCACGGCCTTTGCGCTAATCGGGTGCCAATCATAAGAACCAATGGAAACACCCAATGTCCGCCGATGCAAGCATTCCCCTCGTGAAAAACGAGGACAGTCCGCGTGGCTTCGCCTTCGCGCTAACGGCCTATCTGCTCTGGGGCTTCCTGCCGATCTACATGAAGGCGGTCGCGCATATTTCGCCGGCCGAGGTGATCGCGCATCGCATCCTCTGGTCGCTGCCGCTGGCCGGCATCGTGCTCATCGTGCTCGGCCGCACGCAGGACATCCGCATCGCGCTGCGCTCTCCGCGCATGCTCGCCATGGCCGCACTCACGGCATCGCTGATCACGGTCAACTGGGGGACCTATGTCTGGGCGATCGGCGCCGGGCATTCGCTCGATGCCGCGCTCGGCTATTTCATCAATCCGCTCTTCAGCATCTTCCTCGGCGCAGTGGTGCTGAAAGAAAAGCTGCGGCCGGCGCAGATCGGCGCGATCGTGCTGGCTGGCCTCGCCGTCGTCGTGCTCGCAGTCGATAGCGGCGGCGTTCCGTGGGTTTCGCTGACGCTGACGATCTCCTGGGGCCTCTACGCGCTGTTTCGCAAGACCCTGCCGCTCGGACCGAACCAGGGATTCTTCCTTGAGGTGCTCATCCTCAGCGTCCCGGCCTTCTTCTACATTCTCTACCTGGAGCTCGGCAGCGGCACGGGCCATCTCTATCGCACGGGCTGGGCGGATACCGCGCTTCTGCTCGGCTGCGGCGTGGTGACGGCGGTACCGTTGATGATCTACGCCAACGGCGCCAAGCTCCTGAAGCTGTCGACGATAGGCATCATGCAGTATATCGCGCCGACGATGATCTTCCTGATCGCCGTCTTCATTTTCAAGGAGCCGCTCGGCACCGCGCGCATGATTGCCTTCCCGCTGATCTGGGCGGGACTTTTCCTCTATACGTGGTCGATGCTGAGAGGCAGTCGGGGGCGATAAGCCCCCGCACATTACAGTTTCGAGATAACGGCTTCCTCGCCGTCGCGATCGCTCGCGACTTCGGCGGCCTGCGCCATGATCGCCGGGATGATCTCTTCGATAGAGTCGATGACCAGCGGCTGCACCCGGTGGGCGGTGTGGATGAAGCCCTCGTCCGTCATGTGGCGCAGGAGCTCCATCATCGGGTCCCAGAAGCCGTTGATGTTGGCGAAGATCATCGGCTTTTCGTGACGGCCGAGCTGCGCCCAGGTCATGATCTCGATGATTTCCTCCAGCGTGCCGATACCGCCGGGAAGCGCCACGAAGGCATCCGAGCGCTCGAACATCGTGTGTTTGCGCGCATGCATGTCAGGCGTTACAATCAACTCGTTGAGCTGGCCGAGGGAGTGGCGGGTCGCCTCCATGTCGATCAGGAATTCGGGAATGATGCCGGTCACCTGACCGCCGTTCGAGAGCGTACCGCTCGCAACCGCCCCCATAATTCCCTTGGTGCCGCCGCCATAGATCAGGCGCAGGCCGTAATCGGCGATCTCCTTGCCCAGCGCGCGGCCGGCGGCCATGTGGCTTGGGTCGCTGCCGGGGCGCGAACCGCAATAGACACAGATGGAGCGAATGGAATGAGATTGATCTGTCATGGGAGCAAACAACTATTCTCTCTGGGTCCAGTCAAGAAAAATGACGGAAAACATACATCTTACATTTGCCCGGCTACTTTGACTGCTTGTGCAAAGCAACGGGAATCGCTAGCAATTTCAGGAAGTCTGGCAAGATTGCCGCTTGGGGAGACCTGATGATGAAAAACCGTGCCGGCTTGCTGGCCCTTGCAGTGCTTGTAATCGCAATTCTGTTGATGGTCTTTGTCGTCATGCCGCGTATCGGCGGCGATGCCGGCAAGGTTGGTGACGCAATCAATCAGGCAAGCTCCGAGGTCAAGAAAACCGTAACCGAATCCGCCAAGACCTCGCGTCCGTCGGCGCCCGACGATGCCGCGACCGCGCAGAAGCTCGGCGGCCTGACGACGGCAGCCGGACAGGCACTTGGCGAATTTAAGGCGCTGTTTGCCGACGGCAAGGGTCCGACCGACGACGTTTTCGCAAGCGCCAAGACGAAGACGATCGGAGCGCTTCAGGCACTCGCCGATTTCGCGACGCCCGAGGGCACCAACCCGATCACTACGGCCGCGATCGACAAGGCCAAGGCCGGAGCCGCCAAGGCGCTCTCCATTATCCAGGCACTGCCCGAAAACATCGCCGACGCAGCCGCCGCAATTGCGCGCGCCGAAGCGGCCCTTACGGGCGCGCCGGAGCCTGCGGCACCTCAGACGCAGGACAACGCCGCACCGGTTGTCGAGGGTCCCAAGCTGCCGACTTTCGATGTGTTGCGCGTCGAGCCCGACGGCTCCACGGTCATCGCCGGTTCTGCCGAGCCGAACAGCAAGCTTGAAATCCTCGATGGCGACAAGGTGCTGATGGGTACGGATGTCGGCGACAATGGCGATTTCGTCGCGGTTCTCGACAATCCGCTTGCCGCCGGCGACCACCAGCTGCAGCTGCGCGCGACGGCCAAAGATGGCAAGGTCACGACCTCGGAAGAGATCGCCACGATCTCGATCCCGAAGGACGGCAATGCATCGCAGCTGCTCGCCATGGTTTCCAAGCCGGGCGCCGCCAGCCGCATCATCACCGCTCCCGGTGTAACGCCTCCGGCAGCAGCCAACAACGCCGCCCCGACCGACCAGGCATCGGCAGCGCCGCAGGCGCAGGCTCCCGCAACATCGGACACGGCAACCGCGCCGGCAGCAGTAGCCGCACCGGCTGACGTCCGTGTCAATGCCGTCGAAATCGAAGGCGACAAGATCTTCGTCGCCGGCACCGCGAAGCCTCAAGCCAATGTGTTCGGCTATGCCGACGACAAGCTGATCGGCAAGGCCAAGGCCGGCGCGGATGGCCACTTCGTCATCGACGGCGTGATGCCGCTTGCCGTCGGCGACCACAAGATCCGCGTCGACGTCGTCGATGCGGCCGGCAAGGTGCTGGTTCGAGCGTCCGTCAACTTCAACCGCCCTGAAGGCAACCAGGTCACGGTGGCAGCGCAGTCCGGCACGCCCACGGGCAACGCAGCGACGCCGATGATCTCGCTCGACGAAGGCGCGCTCGGCAAGCTGAAGAACGATGCGGCCAAGGCATTCGCGCTTCTGAGCGGCTTGTTCAGCGACGGCAAGGTGCCCGGCAATGAGCAGCTCGCAGCCGCGCGCTCGGCCAACGAGTTCGCGCTGAAATCGATCGTCGATTTCCGTGCCGCCGCCGATGCGACCACCGACTTCAAGGAGCGTGTCACGACCGCTTCGATGAAGGCAAGCGACGCACTTAAGCTGCTGCAATCGCTGCCGCGCGATGCCAGCTCGGTCGGCGCCGCACTCGCCAAGCTCGGCCAGATGGTGGCTGATCTGACGGCACCGCCGGCTGCACCCGCGGCACCGGCTGCCCCTGCAAACGAGGTTGCGAGCGGCGACGCCGGTCCCGCGACCATCGAGCAGGCGCCGCTGCAGGAGAGCAAGGAAACCGTGATCATCCGCCGTGGCGATACGCTGTGGCAGATCTCGCGCCGCATCTATGGCGCGGGCGTGCGCTACACGACGATCTACGTCGCCAACGAGGACAAGATCGTCAATCCCGATCGCATTCTGCCGGGCCAGGTCTTCGGCCTTCCGAAGGACGCCCTGCCGAACGCCGAAGAGATGCACCGCAAGCGCCTTTCAGGCGAGCATCTCTAGGACAGACAGGATTACTGAAGATTACCAGGGGCCGGCGTCGATATGACTGCCGGCCTCTCTTTTCCTTTGATCTTCTTATGTTGTATTGCTCCGCCCGCAACCCTATTTGGCGTTGACGGCGATCATGTCAGGCGGCGGCCCCTACGCTCGCCCTTCCCCTCTTTGCCGACAACACGACACTTCCAGGGCCTGACGCGGGCCGGAGACATGCATGGCAAACGGCAAGACAGTTTCAGACTCCAATCTGTTGCGGACCCTTTTCAACCTCTGGCCCTACATGTGGCCGACGGGGCGCGGCGATCTGAAGATGCGGGTCGTCTGGGCATCGGTCTATCTGCTCATATCGAAGTTCGTGCTGCTGCTCGTCCCGTATTTCTTCAAATGGTCGACGGATGCGCTGAACGGCAAGTCTGATCTCGCGGGCAAGGTGCCGGATCTTCTTGTTGGCGCCATCGCGCTCGTCATCGCCTATAACCTCACCCGGCTGATCCAGCTCGGCCTGAACCAGCTGCGCGACGCGTTGTTTGCCAGCGTCGGCCAATATGCGGTGCGCCAGCTTGCCTACAAGACCTTCGTGCATATGCACGAGCTGTCGCTGCGCTTTCATCTGGAGCGCAAGACGGGCGGCCTGTCGCGCATCATCGAGCGCGGTACGAAGGGCATCGAGACGATCGTGCGCTTCACGATCCTGAACTCCGTGCCGACGCTGATCGAGTTCCTGCTCACCGCGATCATCTTCTGGTGGGGCTACGGCTTCTCCTACCTCGCGGTCACGGCCTTCACCGTCTGGGCCTATATCTGGTTCACCATCCGCGCCAGCGACTGGCGCATCTCCATCCGCAAGACGATGAACGACAGCGATACGGACGCCAACACCAAGGCGATCGATTCGCTCCTGAACTTCGAAACGGTCAAATATTTCGGCAATGAGGACATGGAGGCCAAGCGCTTCGATTCTTCGATGGCGCGCTACGAGAAGGCTGCGACCAGCGTCTGGACCTCGCTTGGCTGGCTCAACTTCGGCCAGGGCGTGATCTTCGGCCTCGGCACGACCGTCATGCTCATCCTCTCGGCGCTGGCCGTGCAGCGCGGCGAGCAGACCGTCGGCGACTTCGTCTTCGTCAACGCGATGCTGCTGCAGCTCTCGGTGCCGCTCAACTTCATCGGTTTCGTCTACCGCGAAATCCGCCAGGGCCTCACCGATATCGAGCAGATGTTCGACCTGCTCGAAGTGCAGGCTGAGGTAAAGGACGCCCCCGATGCCAAGCCGCTCAACATCGAGCAGGGCGCCATCTCGTTCAAGGACGTGCATTTCGCCTACGACCCGGCGCGCCCGATCCTGAAGGGGATTTCGTTCGACGTGCCGGCCGGGAAAACGGTGGCGATCGTCGGGCCATCAGGGGCCGGCAAGTCGACCATGTCGCGGCTGCTCTATCGCTTCTATGACATCCAGAGCGGCTCGATTACGGTCGATGGCCAGGATGTGCGTGGCGTCACGCAGAAGAGCCTGCGCACAGCGATCGGCATGGTGCCGCAGGATACCGTGCTCTTCAACGATACGGTTGCCTACAACATCCGCTACGGCCGGCCGTCGGCAACTGAAGCGGAGGTCAAGACCGCGGCCGAGATCGCGCAGATCGCCCACTTCATCGACCTACTGCCGGAAGGTTTCAACACCATGGTCGGCGAGCGCGGATTGAAGCTCTCGGGCGGCGAGAAGCAGCGCGTGGCGATTGCCCGCACGATCCTGAAGGCCCCGCCGATCCTCATCCTCGACGAGGCGACATCGGCGCTCGACACGACGACGGAACGCGAGATCCAGACCGCGCTCGACGTTGTCTCCAAGAACCGCACGACGCTTGTCATCGCCCACCGCCTTTCGACCGTGATCGGCGCCGACGAGATCATCGTCTTGAAGGCTGGCGAGATTGCAGAGCGCGGCACGCATGCGGAGCTGTTGCTGAAGAACGGCCTCTACGCCTCGATGTGGAGCCGCCAGCGCGAGGCAACGCAGGCCGAGGAGCATCTGAAGCAGGTGCGCGAGAACGACGATCTCGGCGTGGTCAACCGGCTGGCGCCCGCCACCTGAGCCGGCAGACGCTTGCCGTTCATCAGCAAGCTTAGATGTGCATGAGAGGGCATCGGCATTGCCCCCAGGAGTGTTTCCCTGTAACCAGCGGAGACGAAAACGCTAGGAGAGCGGCATACATGAGCTTGTTCAATACGGTACGCAACACGATCGTTCCGGTGCACAAGGAAGGTTATCCCTTCATCGCGGCCTTCTTCGTGGCCTCCCTCATTCTCGGCTGGATCTTCAAGCCGCTGTTCTGGATCGGCCTGATCCTGACGCTGTGGTGCGCCTATTTCTTCCGTGATCCGGAGCGCATGACGCCGCAGGACGACGATCTGGTGATCTCGCCCGCGGACGGCAAGGTGTCCTCCGTGCAGATGGTTGTACCACCTGCGGAACTGGGCCTCGGCTCGGTGCCGATGCTGCGCATCTCCGTGTTCATGAACGTCTTCAACTGCCATGTGAACCGCGCCCCGATGCGCGGCCGGATCGTCAGCGTCAATTACCGCTCGGGAAGCTTCGTCAACGCCGAACTCGACAAGGCCAGCGAAGACAATGAGCGCAACGGCCTCGTCATCGAGACCGCCCATGGCCAGATCGGCGTCGTGCAGATCGCCGGCCTCGTGGCGCGCCGCATTCTCTGCTGGGCCAATGCCAACGAGCCGCTGGATGCCGGCGAGCGCTTCGGCCTGATCCGCTTCGGCTCGCGCCTCGACGTCTTTCTTCCCGAGGGTGCCCAGCCGCGCGTCACGCTCGGCCAGACAGCGATCGCGGGTGAAACGGTGCTGGCCGAATTCGGCTCCGCCAAGGGCCCCGTCGTCAGCCGCCGCGCCTGAGAACCACTAGGAGCGCGATCATGGAAACGCCCTTCCCGCCTTTCGAACCCAATGGTCCGCCCGATGATTCGGGACGCGGGCCACGGCTTCGCGAGATTCCGTTGCGGCTGGTCGTTCCCAACCTGATCACTATCCTCGCGATCTGCGCCGGCCTGACCGGTATTCGACTTGCCTTCGAAAACCGCTACGAGCTTGCCGTCGGCATGGTTCTGGTCGCTGCCTTCCTCGATGGAATCGACGGTCGCGTCGCGCGGCTGATGAAGGCGACGTCGAAGTTCGGCGCGCAGATGGATTCGCTGGCCGATATCGTCAACTTCGGTGTCGCGCCGGCGCTGGTCGTCTATGTCTTCGCGCTGGATCAGGCGCGTTCGCTCGGCTGGATCGCGGCTCTCATCTATGCCATCGCTGCCGGCCTGCGCCTGGCGCGCTTCAATGTGATGTCGGAGCGCGAGAACAAGGCGAGCTGGCAGTCGGAATATTTCGTCGGCGTGCCGGCGCCGGCTGGCGCCATGCTGGTGCTTCTGCCCGTCTATCTCGGCTTCCTCGGGATGACCACGGACAAGACCTTCGGCTATCTCTCGGCCGCCTACACCGTGCTCATCGCCTTCCTGCTGATCAGCCGCCTGCCGGTCTGGTCCGGCAAATCGGAAGGCACCAAGCTTCGGCGTGATCTGGTGCTGCCGATGATGCTTGGCGTGGTGCTTTATGTCGCCATGCTGTCGAGCTTCACCTGGGAAGTCATGTCGCTGACCGCCGTGGTCTACCTCTGCACGCTGCCGTTCGGCGCGCGCAAATGGAAGCGTAAATACGGGACGCTGACGATCGAAGAGCCGGGTATCGGCGAAGACGATATCGGCCGTCACATCTGAGTTTCTCCAGACAATCCTAATCTATCCTGTCCCGCTCAAGCCTCGCGAATTATGGTTTGGCGACACAAATCATGATGTGTCTTGCCTCCATTTTGTCGCTATTTCGGGCAAAAGAGCAATAAATATAAGAGTCTAGGGACAGAAGTTAAGGAGAGTAACGTGACCCCGAAGAAGACGAATGTGGAACAGCCTGCAAAGACCGATCTCAGCGCGCACTACCGCCCGCTCGGCCTGAAGGCCGTTCTGGCTGCGGCGCTGATGCTGAAGAAGCCGGCACTCGCCAAGAAGATCGCCTGATCACGACGTCAGGACACGGGCGCCGAGGCTGATGGCCAGAAGCGCCATGACGATGCCGATGAGCACGTCGAGAACCCGCCATGCGGCGGGTTTGGCAAAGACCGGTTGCAGCAGACGCGCACCGTAGCCCAGACCGAAAAACCAGATGAATGACGCAGCCGCGGCCCCGAGGCCGTAAGCCAGGCGATCCGCGCCGTGATAGGCGGCCGACAGGCTGCCGAGCAGCACGACCGTGTCGAGATAGACGTGCGGGTTGAGGAAGGTGAAAGCCAGGCACGTGGCCACAGCCGCCTTCAGCCCCAGTGGCTCCGGCGTTCCCGCCTCGATCGCGCCGGGGTGAAGCGCGCGCCGGAATGCCATGAACGAGTAAGTGCCGAGAAACAACATGCCGCCGAGGCTGACGGCGGTAATCAGCGTCGGCGATTGCGAGACGAGCGTGCCGAGACCGGCGACGCCCGCGGCAATCAACAGGGCATCCGACAGCGCGCAGATCAGGCACAGGATGAAGACATGCGAGCGCAGCAGCCCCTGCCGCAGGATGAAGGCATTCTGGGCGCCGATGGCGATGATGAGGGAAGCGCCGAGGAAGAGGCCGGAGAGCGCGGCCGAAATGGAGAACATGTGATTTTCCGGATGTGACTGCGGTGGGAATACAGAATCAGAAGAAGCTGAGCTGGCCGTCATCCGGCTTTTTCTTGTCAGCGGGCGGCAGCGGCTTTTCCAGCGGCACCGGCGCCTGCAGGTCCTCCCCCATATTGGCCACCTTGTTGACCTTGTCGGAGACCGGTATCGCCTCGAAGAAATCCTCCTCGACCGGCCGCATGAGATCGGCCACCTCGCGCGGCTCCTGCGTCTTGCAATCCAGCCAGCGGGTGAAGTCCTCGGGCTTGATGACGACAGGCATGCGGTCGTGGATCGGGGAGATCGCGGCGTTGGCTGATGTGGTGAGGATCGCGCCGGTATCCACTTCCGAACCATCGGCCGAGGACCATGTTTCCATCAGCCCGGCAAAAGCGACCACGCCGCCGTGGCGCGGCTTGATCCAATAAGCCTGCGATTTCTCGCCACTCTGCTTCGAAGGGCGGTGCCATTCGTAGAAGCCGGAGGCGGGAATGAGCACGCGGCGATGGCGCATGGCGGCGCGGAACGATGCCTTGCCGATCGCCGTTTCCGAGCGGGCGTTGATGAGAAGTGGAAACGCCTTGGGGTCTTTCACCCAGCCGGGCGTGAAGCCCCAGCGAACGAGAAGCGCGCGTCGGTCCGGGAGGTTGCTTCCCCTCTCCTGTCCCTCACCCGAGACGACCACCAGAATCGGCTGAGTCGGCGCGATGTTGAAGCGCGCGGGAAAGTCTTCAAGGTCGAGGATACCCAGCACTTCCTTCAGCTCCTCAGGGGATATGGTCAGGGCGTAGCGTCCACACATGCCAATCTATTTGCACCCTGCCCTTGCAGGGTCAAGGGACCGGCCAAGGTATGGTCACGTCGGTTCAGCCTCTTGGCGCGAAGAGGATGATCGCAGTGCCCGCGAGGCAGACAACAGCGCCGCTGATGTCCCATCTGTCAGGCACGCGGTGTTCGACAAGCCAGAGCCAGATCAGCGACGCCACGATGTAGATGCCGCCATAGGCCGCGAAGGTGCGGCCCGCCGCTTCGCTCGGCACCAGCGTCAGGAGCCATGCGAACAGGGCTAGCGACACCATGCCCGGCGCCAGCCACCAGATCGGTTTTGCCATGCGCAGCCACGCCCAGAAAGCGAAGCAACCGGCAATCTCAAAGAGGGCCGCGGCGGCGTAGATGATATAAGTCACGGCACGATGCCTTCGAATCGCTTGGATCAGATAGTTTTCCTAATTGAGATAGGCACGCGACGGCGATCACCGGCAAGCAACAAACGGCATTTCTGATGACTTCCAATCCGACAGCTGCATCTTCCGCGATTCTCGAGCGCGACGGGCGGTTCCTGCTGGTGCTCCGGCGCAATCCGCCATCGGCGGACATGTACGCCTTTCCGGGCGGCAGGGCGGAGCCTGGGGAAACGCCTGACCAGACCGCATTGCGCGAGTTCGAGGAGGAGACAGGTATCCGTGCCCGCAACCCCGAGATCTTCGCCACCTATGATCTGAAGCAGCATGGCACGGACGGACGCCTGACCAGCCACTTCTTCCTCTCCGTTTTCCGTGTCGAGGCCGATGCCGATTCGGTTGCCGTGGCCGCCGACGATGCGGTGGCGCTCGGCTGGTTCACGGTGGATGAGATTCGCCGCCTGCCGACGCCGCAAAGTGTGCTTGAGTGCGCCGAACGGCTGGCAGCAGCCCGGACATGAGGAAGGGGAATAAGCAAGGGGAAAGGTAACCCCGCACCTTGTCCCCGTCACCTTCCGGGTGTCCAATACGCACATGATTCCCCTTCGCCGCGTTTTGT
This sequence comes from Rhizobium sp. FG113, assembly GCF_057809895.1. Classification (NCBI taxonomy): domain Bacteria; kingdom Pseudomonadati; phylum Pseudomonadota; class Alphaproteobacteria; order Hyphomicrobiales; family Rhizobiaceae; genus Rhizobium; species Rhizobium sp. FG113. Next base: position 252,993 of record NZ_JBMDKV010000004.1, read on the forward strand.
TGTGTGTTGTTCTTGGCGTCTCCACCGCGATACCGACATTTGTCTCGGCGCAGGGGCCGACAGCGGTTGCGCCCGATGAACAGGTTGCGCCGAAGGATGTCACCGTTCCCTATGACGACAAGCTTGGCCGGTTGGCCGAGGTGCTCGGGTCGGTGCATTATCTGAGAACGCTCTGCAAGGCTCAGAACGGCGAGGAATGGCGGGTGCGCATGCAGCAACTGCTTGATTCTGAAGCGAAAGATGAGCCCGCACGGAAAGAGAAACTGACGGCGGCCTTCAATCGCGGATACCGCGCCTTTGCCTCCGTTTATACCGATTGCACACCGGCAGCGATCATGGCAGAAGAACGCTACCGTAACGAAGGCGCAACACTCGCCACGGAAATTACGTCACGCTTTGGAAATTAACGATAAATTAACCTCTTTTTACAGGGGGACGTGTCGTTTTGGGAAAAGGCTGATAGTGTTGTTAACCAGACAGTAAGGCATGCAGTTCGAGGAAAAGCTAATGGAACCGAGCCTCAACGACATCGACGACATGATCGTCCACGAAAAGATGCAGGCGGCGCTGGAGTACCATAACGAAGCCTGGGCCGACGGCATGGCCGACGGTATCGAACCCGAGATCATCGCCGACACGGCGATCATTCACGCGCTTCGCGAAACCATTCGCCTGCACGGCGAAAAGAACGCGGAAGCCTTGCTGGAATCGTTGCGAGAACGCATGCTGGCCGGTGAGTTTTCTCCGACCCGCACCCTGCAATAACACAGAGAGTTCCATGCGCACCGATATGAACAATGCTTCGCGGCCCGCGATCGCGCCGCTTTTGCTTGCAATCAGCCTCGGTGCCAGCAGCCTGATGAGCGCCCCATCGGCGTTTGCGCTGTCGGAGCTGCAGAAGACCCCCACCGCTTCCGACGGCACATCCACCGACAAGCCACCGAGCGCACCCGACGCATCGTCAGGCGTGCCCGCGCCTGGCCCTGTGATCAGCAAGCCCGCAGGCCAGAGCCCGGATACGACGCCTGGCGCGCAGGACAGCTCCAAGCCGGTCGAGGTTCTCTACGACATCAGCAAGGTGCCGGAACCCGTTCGCCACATGCGCGAGCAGATCGTCGAAGCCGCCGCCTCCGGCGATCTCGAGCGGCTGCGTCCGCTGTTCGGCACCGGTGCGACACAGACGCAGGTCAGCGTCGGCGAGGCAACCGACGATCCGATCGGCGCGCTCAAGGATCTCTCCGGCGACCCCGATGGCGACGAGATCCTGGCGATCATTCTCGACATCATCTCGACGGGCTTCGTCCATGTCGGCCAGGGCACCGCCGATGAGATGTATGTCTGGCCTTACTTCGCTGAGAAAGACCTGAAGAAGCTGACGCCGCCCGAGCGTGTCGAGCTCTTGCGCATCGTCACCGCCGGCGATCTTGCCGACATGCAGGAATTCGGCGGCTACAATTTCTATCGCCTCGGCATCACCGCCGACGGCAAATGGAAGTTCTTCACCGCCGGCGACTGATGCTTGCGATCCCCGCTCCGACGACATACTTCTGAGCGATAACAACGCGACAGGTGCGCCATGCCAGCCGTATTTCTAAAAGACCGCGCGCTCATCCGGGTGAGCGGCGCCGAGGCACAGTCCTTTCTGCAGAACCTGATTACCACCGACATCGTGTCGCTGGATGCAGCCGAGGCGCGACCCGGTGCCTTGCTGACGCCACAGGGCAAGATCCTGTTCGATTTCATGATCTGGCGCCATGGCGACGACTTCATCATCGAGACCGACGAAAGCCAGCGCGAGGCGCTGACGAAGCGGCTGACGATGTACAAGCTGCGCGCCGCGGTGGCGCTTTCTGCTGAAGGCAATGGCGTGACCGTCTCGTGGGATGACGCTTCGACCGAAGGCTTCAGGGACAGCCGATTCGCCAAGGCGGGCATCAACGTTTTCCGTCGTCCGGGCGAGCATGGCAGTGACGATGTCGCGCGTTACGACGCGCTGCGCGCCACCCATGGCGTTGCCGTATCCGGCTCTGACTACGCGCTTCAGGACGCCTTTCCACATGACGTGCTGATGGACCTGAATGGCGGGCTATCGTTCAAGAAAGGCTGCTATGTCGGCCAGGAAGTGGTGTCGCGCATGCAGCACCGGGGAACGGCGCGTCGTCGCGTCGTGACCGTGAGCAGCACAGGGCCGCTCCCCGCCTCCGGCACCGAAATTACCGCCAACGGCAAGCCTGTTGGTACGCTTGGCTCGGCCTTGGGACATAGCGGGCTAGCTATCGTCCGAATCGATCGCGCCGGTGAGGCGATGTCGGCGGGCACGCAGCTGCTTGCCGGCGACGTCACTGTGACTGTCGCCCTCCCTGCATGGTCGGCCCTCGTCTTTCCGGCTGCGTCCGACGAGGCCAGCGCTTGACGACGAAGGCTCCCCGCGCCTGGCAGCGCATGCTTTCGGGGCGCAGGCTCGATCTGCTCGACCCCTCGCCTCTCGATGTCGAGGTGAGCGACATTGCCCACGGGCTGGCGCGCGTTGCCCGCTGGAACGGGCAGACATCGGGCGATCACGCCTTTTCGGTCGCGCAGCACAGTCTCGTGGTCGAGGACATCTTTCGGCGGCTGAACGAGACGACACCGGACCAGTGCCTGATGGCGCTGCTTCACGATGCGCCCGAATATGTGATCGGCGACATGATCTCGCCTTTCAAATCCGTGGTCGGCGGCGGCTACAAGACCGTCGAGAAGCGGCTTGAAGCGGCGATCCACCTGCGGTTCGGTCTGCCGCCGCATGCGTCCCGCGAGCTCAAGGACAACATCAAGAAGGCCGATACGATCGCTGCCTATTTCGAGGCCTCGCAACTGGCCGGCTTCAGCGCCAGCGAGGCGCAGAAGCTTTTCGGCCAGCCGCGGGGGATCACCAAGGAGATGCTCTTGTTGACGCCGCTGCCGGCGGTCGAGGCGCAGCGGCTGTTCTGCGAGCGCTTCGCTGTTATCGACGGCCTGCGGGGCAAGCCATGACAGCGATTGTCGTGACCCCGCTTGCGCGCATCGCCGAAATGGCCGTGCGGCACCGCGCCCGCGAGATGATCAGCCTGATGGCGAAGGAGCAGACCTTCCATCGCCCGGCGGTCATCCAGGCACACCGGCATCTGCTGCTCCACATGAACGACATCGCCTTCAAGGGCACGGGCAATCTCGTGGCGCCCGATGAAACGCATGTCCGCGAGATTATCGACTTTGCCGCTGAGTGGGATCAGACGGCGCCGCTCATCGTTCACTGCTGGATGGGCGTATCGCGCTCGCCAGCTGCGGCCGTGATCGCGGCCTTGTCGCTGAGGCCGGACCAGAGTGAGGAGGCGTTGGCGCAGCGTCTGCGTACGGCCTCTCCCTATGCGACGCCGAACATGCGGATCATCGAGATCGGCGATCAACTGCTTGGCCGCGATGGGCGGCTGGTCAAGGCGATCAAGGCGATCGGCCGTGGCGCCGATGCCGATGGAAACGCGCCGTTCGTGCTCGCGCTTGACGAAGCGTGACTGACTTAAACGGTTGACGCGCCTGCCTTCTGTCCCATCTACGCAGGTCAACCGATAATCATTTCAGATATTTGGCGAGATCATGGAACAACAGGCAACCGACGTAATCGTGGCAACCCGAACGGCTCTGAGCCAGGCGAGCGCGCTTGCGGTCCAATATTCATTCTCCATCCTCGGCGCGCTCATCCTGCTGGTGCTTGGCTGGTTGATGGCGAGCTTCGTCAGCCGCTGGGCGTTCGAGGGGATTTCGCGGGTTCGCGGCATCGACGAGACGCTGGCGCGTTTCTTCACCAATGTCCTACACTACGCGCTGCTGATTCTGGTGTTTATCACCGTGCTCGGGCAATTCGGCGTGCAGACGGCCTCGATCATCGCGGCTCTTGGTGCTGCAGGCTTGGCCATCGGCCTCGCACTGCAGGGTACGCTGCAGAACATCGCTGCGGGCATCATGCTTTTGATCCTGCGGCCGTTCCGGGTGGGCGAGTATATCGCGACGGGCAGCGTCGCCGGCACAGTGCGTGAGATCGGGCTGTTCGCGACCGAATTCCGCACCGCCGACGGGCTCTATCTGCTGGCGCCGAATTCGACGCTCTGGAACACGCCGATCACCAATTACAGCCGCGAGAAGACGCGCAAGAACGATCTCACCATCAATGTGCGCGCCGGCGACGATGTCGATCTGGCGATGAAGACGTTGACGGATATCGCAACGGCCGACTCGCGGGTGGAGAAGTCGCCACAGCCGAAGACCTATATCGATGCGGTGACGTCGGACAAGATCACGCTGACGCTGCGCTATTGGGCGAAGACCGGCGAATGGGACGATGCGCGCCGCGAGATTCTCGGCCGGGTGAAGGCGAGCTTCGACGAAAAGGGGCTGCCTATCCTTTAAAAGGCGGCCGCCAGGCTGGCGGCCACCCCTATCTCTGCCACGGCAGGGTGAATGCTACTTGATGACGGCGCATGCGAGCCTAGCGCCGGCATCACCAGCCGGCTGGCTGCGATAGTCATCCGAGTTTTCGTGAATCATCAGGGCGCGGCCGCGGATGCCGTTTTCCTTGCCGTCGAGCGTCACCATGCCATCGAAGACCTGCGCTCTCAGCACACCGTCCTGCCCGACATACTGGTTCGGCATATCGCCGGCATGCGGACCCTTGGCGGCGAGCAGACCGTGCTCGGCCTTGGTCGGGTTGAAGTGCTTGCCGGCAGATTCGTGATGGCTGGCGGCATCGCATTTGCCGGTTTCGTGGACGTGGAAGGCGACCCACTTGTTAGCCGGAAGGCCGGACACTTCAAGCTCGATCAAGACGCCACCAGCAGCCGCGGCCGTCAATGTGGCGCGGCCATCATCCTTGCCGTCGGCGCCGACGAAATTGGCCTGCGCGGTCTGCTTGTCCTGCGCGACAGCAACGGTCGAAAAGGCCGCGACGGTCGCGAATGCTAGAGATAGAAGCCGTTTCATGCTGTTTCCCTCCTGTGAGCCCTCATTCAGAAACGCGTGCGGCGTGCCGGTGTTCCAGCATAGAGCGCAAAGAAAAAGCCGACCAACCGGCCGGCTTCTTCTTTGATCAATTCATGAGCGAGCAATCAGGACGCGATGTCGAGATCATACTGGCCATAGGTGTTCCGATAGAGAACATTGGCCGAGTTTGCCTGGCTTTCATAAGTGGAACTCAAAGCACCGGACTGGCGCGCGCCCATCATGAATGCGAGGACGCCGTTCGACAGCTTGGGTGCTTCCTGGGTGCTCTGGGACTGGCTTGCAACGGACAGGATTCCCGGCTTCTCATCAGCCGCACGCTCACTACGGCTCAACACGCCGTCACTGTTGGAATCCAATCTCGAAAGAGTGCCGAGATACGCGTAGGACGTATCAACTGCAGACGAAATACGGTTCATACAAACCTCCGTTCACCGCATTACCGATGATGTTTGTACGCAATACGAATAGGGAAAAATCAGAACTAAGCCGGTGGATAAACTGATTTGCGAGGCCGGTCAATAAGTTGTTAATGCCGTATTAACCATGATTGACAAATTCTGACACTCTGATCGCGGCTAGAGTAGCCCGATCCTCCGGTCACTCCACCTGAGCGACGCATGGATAAATATAGCGGGAACCATATATCTTTTTGTGAAACAACCAAATATTAATGCGACTAGGAGATTATGCCGGCCAAATTTAGAGCATAAAAACAATCTTAGATTGCATATTTATTTTGCTTCAAACGCTTCAGGAATGCCTTCGCATGTTGCCCATGCCATACGGGATCCGAACCGCCGGACAATCAACCCGCCGCTCCAACATGCTGGTAGGCACCGGAGAGGAGAGCAGCGGCTATGGAAGCTGAAGCGCTGTTCAGGCGCCAGTGTGCCGCGTCCCTCAATGAAGACGGCACCACCGACGGACAACGACTCGTGAGACTCGTTATCGACACCTACCGCGAGCAAGCCGGCAGCATCCGCAGCCTCGAGCGCCAAGCCAACCTGACCCTTGAAGAAAACGAGGCGCTGCAAGTCCTCCTCAACCAGGCAAACCGAAGCCTGACTGAGCAAAGCCAGCTTCTTGAGATCGTCCTCAATCACCTGCCGCTCGGCCTGTGTATTTTCGATTCGGAACAACGGCTCATCGTCTCGAACATTCGCTTCCAGCAACTGTTCGGGCTGGAGGCGGACGACACGCGGGCGGGAACATCGATCAGCTCGCTGATTGCCAAGATTGACGGCCTGGAAAAGCCGGAGGTGAGAGCCGCCACCCGCGAGGGCCGTGCCGACGGCGGACGCATACGCCGCCGCGAATGGGAGATGAATGACGGCCGCATCATTCAAAGCGTCGTTACCGTGCTTCCCGATGGCAGCAACATCTCCATTCATGCCGACATCACCGATGACCGAAAGGCGGCAGAGCGCATTGCGTTTCTGGCGCACCACGACCCCCTCACCGGCCTGCCCAACCGCATCCGGTTCCGTGAACAGCTGGATATGGCGCTTGGCGCGCGCAAGCCGGACGATCAGATCGCGCTTATCCACCTCAACCTCGACCGCTTCAAGTCCGTCAACAACACGCTTGGCGTTTCGGCGGGCGACAAGATCCTGCGGCAGGTTGCCGATCGTTTGCGCGCCCTTGCCGGCAAGAGTAACATTCTCGCGCGCCTGGGATCCGATGAGTTCGCCATTCTGCAATGCGGGCGAGAGCAGCCGTGGAATGTCATGGCGCTTGCCGATCAGATCAGGCGCGAACTCTCCGAACCTTTCTTCCGCGGAGAAAAGGCGGTGGAGCTCAGCGTTTCCATGGGCATAGCCGTCTGCCCCAAGGACGGCACGGAGACCGAACTGCTTCTGAAGCATGCCGGCGTGGCGCTTTCGCACGCAAAGAGCGGCGGCAGACGCGGCGAGCGCTTCTTCAGCTCGGAGATGGAAGCGCAGCTCGAAGCGCGCCACGCCCTTGAGGCGGATCTGCGCAGGGCGGTTCACAACGAAGAATTCGAGCTTCACTATCAACCGCTCTATGACATGGCCGAACGTCGTATCTGCGGTTTCGAAGCCCTGCTCCGCTGGAGCCACCCGACCCGTGGCCGGATCGCGCCGATGGAGTTCATTCCGTTGGCCGAAGAAGTTGGGCTTATCGTCGATATCGGACGATGGGTGCTCAAGCGCGCTTGCACCGACGCTGCCACCTGGCCCGCCGATATCAAGGTCGCCGTCAACGTCTCGGCCATCCAGTTTATCTCCAGTGATCTGGAGGAGGATGTCTCGGCCGCGCTTGCGGCATCCGAGCTTGCGCCGGAGCGTCTGGAAATCGAGATCACCGAGAGCGTCCTTATGGAGAACCGCGACGAGGCGCTGCCGATCCTGCATGCGCTTCGCCAGCGCGGCATCCGTATCTCCATGGACGATTTCGGCACCGGCTACTCGTCGCTCAGCTATCTGAGCAGCTTCCCCTTCGACAAGATCAAGATCGACAAATCCTTCGTCAACGATATCGTCGACAACAAGGAAGCCTTCGCGATCATGCGCGCCATCATTCTGCTCGGCAACGCGCTCGGCATGCGGGTTACCGTGGAAGGCGTGGAGACGGCGCAGCAGCACGACCTGCTGGCGCAGGAAGCCTGCGACGAGATACAGGGCTATCATATCAGTTCGCCCCGCCCAGCCTTTGACGTGCCGCAGTTGCTCGCGGGGTCGCAACGCAGTGGCAAAGCCCAGGCGGTGTGAGCCGCATTGCGACTCGTCACCGCCCGCTCTAAGAGAGGCGATCTCCGTCTACTCCTGGTGCGCACATGAAAGAGGCTCAGGCCTTCCGTCCCTACGAAACGCTCGCTGAAGCGCTCATCCCGCATTCGCACGAGGGCGACGACGGGTCGCATGATCTCGCGCATATCCTGCGGGTGTTCAAAAACGCCATGCGCATCCAGGTGAGCGAAGGCGGAAACGGCCGCATTCTTGCCGCCGCGGTCCTGCTGCATGATTGCGTGGCCGTCGAGAAGAGTTCACCGCTCAGAGCCCAGGCATCCGCGCTTGCGGCGGACAAAGCCTCTGGGGTGCTGGCCGGGCTTGGATGGTCGAAGGAGGACATCGCCGCCGTCGCCCATGCGATCCTGACGCACAGCTTCTCGGCCAACATCGCGCCCGAGACACTGGAAGCGAAGATCTTGCAGGATGCAGACCGGCTGGATGCGATCGGCATGGTCGGCGCGGGGCGTTGCTTTTACATCGGCGGGCGCATGGCGTCGTCGCTTTACGACCCGCTCGACCCGGCTGGAAACGATCGACCGCTTGACGACCGGCGCTATGTCATCGACCATTTCCAGACGAAACTGTTCAAGCTGGCCGATGGTTTCAAGACGACGGCTGGCCGGGCGCTCGCGGCGGAACGCGACAAGAGGCTGCGGGATTTTCTCGACGCCTTCATGGACGAAATCTAGGAGGACTTACATGCGCGTCAGCGATCTCTTCATCTATCCGCTCAAGAGCGCGCGCGGCATCGCGCTTCAAAGCACCGAGATCGATGCCTTCGGCCTGCCCGGAGACCGGCGCGCGATGCTGATCAATCCGGATGGGAGCTTCATTACCCAGCGCGGAATGACGGATCTGGCGCGGCTCGACGTTCGACAGGAAGCCACGGGCTTTCATCTCGGCATGAACGGTGAGACCCTGTTCGTCCCCCTGCCCGATGGCATCAAGCGCATCGATGTCTCGATCTGGAAATCGATCGTCAATGCGGCTGTTGCCGACGACCACTCCAACCAGGTTCTCTCCCGCTGGTTCGGTCGCGAGCTCAAGTTCGTGTTCTTCGACGACGACGCCAATCGCATCGCGAGCCCGGAATGGGCGGGCGACGACACGCCGGTGACGTTTGCTGACGGCTACCAGATCCTGGTGACCACGACAGGGTCGCTGAAGGCGCTCAACGCCGATATCGAGGCGCATGGAGAAGGCAGCGTCGGCATGGAGCGGTTCCGGCCGAACATCGTCATCGACACGGACGAAGCCTGGCCGGAGGATCGTTGGGCGGCCATCGAGATCGGCGGCATCCGCTTCGATCTGGTGAAGCCGTGCGCGCGTTGCATCATGACCACGCAGGACCAGCAGACAGGCTCGCGCGAGGTCGCCAACCCGATGCCGGCGATGGGCCGCATCCGCATGTCGGCAGACCGCCGTGTCCCCGGTCCGCTGTTCGGCTGGAACGTCACGCCGCGAGCAGCGGGCGCGATTGCGATCGGCGATACGGTGAAGGTGCTCGACGAACGGCCGGATGGATGGGCGTTCAAGGTGCGCAAGCGCGCCTGAATTTAGGCTAAGCAGCGGCGGGCTTCAGCGCCTTGAGCGCGGCCTGCACGAAGCCTTCGCGGGCCGTCGACGGTTCAAGGCCGCGCGGCTCGTAGACATGGCGGTGCAGGAAGAAGGCCGTCAGGCGAAATGCCTCGGACAGGCTGTCGAAATCGGCGGCCTGCCGCTTTTCCACGGATAGAAACGCCGGCAAGGCAAACATCCTGTCGGCCCAGGGCGCGCCGGCGTCGCGACTGACCGCGCGACCCGACTTTGGGGAGACGTAGGCCAGATCGGCGCGGGTGCCGGTGGCTGCGCATTCGTTGAGATCGAGCCCAAAACCGAGATCGTTGAGCACGGCGAGCTCGAAACGAACGAATAGCTCGCCCGCATCGGCTGGATTGTCGAGATTGTCGAGAATGACTTCCAAGGCCTCGAAGAGATGCGGATGCGGATCGCGCTCCGGCAGAAGCCTGAGCAAGGCGCCCATGGCCTGCACGCCGTAGACCGCGGTCGCCGTTTCCATCAGCCGGGCGGCGCGCAGCGTGAGAGGCTCGATCTTGAACTCTCCCATATGCTCATCGAGACGCGCGCGCCAGGTGACCTCAACCTCATTGCCGGGCTGCAGCACCGGCTGCATGGCGCGCGAACGCCCGGATCGCACCATGCCCAAGTGACGGCCACGATCCGGCGTCATCACCTCGGTGATGACGCTTGTCTCGCCATGGCGCCGAACGCCAAGAATGATTGCACGACCTTGCCACTGCATTAGAAATCGACCTTCACACCACGCGCTATCCTAACGCATGGCGCGAGCCCTGTCATGAAAGCCGATCAGGCCTCGGAGGGGAAAAGCCGGCGCAGGAAGTCCCGCATCGCGTCTTCGTCGAACGGTTTGACGAGGAGCGGCCTGTTTTGCAGGTCTTCGGGGAAATCCAGCGTGTCGGAGTAGCCGCTGACGAAGCCGAAGGGGATTTCGGCGGCGACCAGCCGGCGGGCGAAATCGAAGCTCATGACCTCGCCGAGATTGACGTCAAGCAGGGCGAAATCATAGTTGTCGGCCTGGATCGCCTCATTGGCCTGCTCGACGCTATTGCAAATATCGATGGTCTCGACACCGACGGCACGCAGAATGTCTTCCGCCTCCATCGCGATGATCAAGCTATCCTCGAGAACCAGAACACGTCTCGCGACCATGATCAGAAAGCCCTCTTCCGGGCGCCGCTCTCGACGCACCATGTATCCCAAAATCGCATCTCTACCCCTGACAACCCACGGCCTCAGCCGAGAATTTCACGCCGCCTATGCTTGATAGCCGCTTTTTCAGTCCCGGTCGATATTAGCGAATCTCGACACAAGAATGGCTCGTGCTGGACATTAGGGTCCGGCCCTGGAATTTGCATTTAAAAAAGACATAGATAGAACCGCTTAAAGGAAGGGGCGCACTCTCTCGTCGAGCCCATCCCAGGCAGCAATTTTGGCGAGCGTTTCGCCATCCAGCACCTCGCAGGCGCGTTCCTGCCAGCGAATGAAATTGCGCGAAGCGAGCTTTTTCAAGGTCTTGTTGGTGTGCACGATCGAGAGGCCGAGCGTGTCGGCGATGTGCTGCTGGGTGATCGGGATCGCGCTGTGGCCGTTGAAGAGATTGAGCTGCTTGCCGCGCTGATAGAGGAAGGCGATCAGGTAGGCGGCGCGCTCCAGCGCCGTTCGACGGCCAATGCTCAGGAGGTGCTCGTCGAGTATCCGCTCTTCCTGCGCCGCCATCCAGGTGATGTCGAAGGCGAGCGACGGATGCTTGTTGTAGAGCGTCATCAGCTTGTCGCGCTCGAAGACGCAGAGCGAAACCGGCGACAGTGCCTCGATCGAATGCTGCATCTCGCCCATGATGGTGCCCTGGAGGCCGATCAGATCGCCGGGCATGATGTAGTTCAGGATCTGTCGCCTGCCGTCTTCGAGCGTCTTGTAGCGGAAGCCCCAGCCGGTCAGCACGGTGAACAGGTGCGCGCTATGAGCGCCTTCAACGAGGATCGTGGCGCCTGCATCGGCCGCCAGTTCACCCTTCTTGAACTTTGAAATGAAGCCCAGCTCGTCGCCGGTGAACTCGCGGAAATGCGGCAGCGGCCGCAAGGGACACTGTTCGCAGGGTGTCTTGAACGAATGCGTCGGCCGTGATGTCGCCATGCGTGTCCCATAATCCAGAAAAAGCGGCGCCCCGAAATCGAGACGCCGCCTTTAAAGAACTCATCACTTGCAGCTTTGTTCCATCGACCCTTGGATTTTTCCAAGGAAACGAGGGACTTGCGGGGTCGTCGCGCCGCTTACTGGCGCGGGAATTCCAGGCCCATTTCGCGGAAGCGCTCGGGATCGTCGCCCCAGTTCTCGCGCACCTTCACGAAGAGGAAGAGGTGGACGGTCTGCTCGAGGATTTCAGACAGTTCCTTGCGCGATGCGGTGGAGATCGCCTTGATCGCTTCGCCATTCTTGCCGAGAGCGATCTTCTTCTGGCTGTCGCGCTCGACGTAGATCACCTGTTCGATACGAACGGATCCGTCCTTGCGCTCTTCCCACTTTTCCGTCTCGACGTGCGAGGCATAGGGAAGCTCCTGATGAAGGCGCAAAAAGAGCTTCTCGCGGGTGATTTCGGCGGCCAGCTGGCGCATCGGCAGATCAGAGATCTGGTCTTCCGGATAATACCACGGTCCCTCGGGAAGCGTCTTGGCGAGGTAGTCCATGACGTCGTCACAGCCCGAGCCGTTTTCGGCCGAGATCATGAAGGTCTGGTCGAAAGCGACGTATTCGTTGGCGGCCGAGGCCAGCGCCAGCAGGTCCTCGCGCTTGACGCGGTCGATCTTGTTGAGAGCGAGGATCTTGCGCTGCGGCACGTCCTTCAGGCTCTCAAGGATCTTCTCGGCATCGCCGCGCAGGCCACGCTCGCTGTCGATCAGGAGCATGATGATATCGGCATCCTTGGCGCCGCCCCAGGCGGAGGTGACCATGGCGCGATCGAGCCGACGACGCGGCTTGAAGATGCCAGGCGTGTCCATGAAGACGATCTGGGCGTTGTCATGGGTGGCGATGCCGCGGATGACGGCGCGCGTCGTCTGCACCTTGTGGCTGACGATCGAGACCTTGGCGCCAACCAGGCGGTTCAGCAAGGTCGACTTGCCGGCATTGGTCGGCCCGATCAAGGCGACGAAGCCGGAATGCGTCGGGCCAGCGGGTTCAGCGGCGCTATCCGCGATGTCGTGTTCTTCGGTCATTGTTCCCGTCAATTTCCGGCAGACGATTTCTGCCAAATGCCTTCGCGTTCGAGCATCTTCGTTGCGGCCACCTGCTCGGCGGCACGCTTGGAGCGCTCGACGCCCGTTTCCGGCTTCACGCCGGCGACTTCGACCGTCACCGTGAAGCGCGGATCATGATCCGGTCCGGTGCGTTCTTCAACCCGGTAGTTTGGCGTCACGCCGAATTTGGCATGCGACCATTCCTGCAGTTCCGTCTTGGCGTCGCGCCTCGCGCCATCGGCGCGCACCGCCCGCTTTTCCCAATACTTCAGGATGAAGTGGCGCGCGACCTCAAGGCCGGCGTCGAGATAGATCGCGGCGATCAGGCTTTCGACGACGTCGGCGCGGACATTCATCATGCGCTTGCCGGTGAGCTTCTTCACGTCGGCACCGGTGCGGATGTAGAGATGCAGGCCAAGCTCGTCGGCCACTTCGGCGCAGGTGTCGGCGCTGACCAACTGGTTCAGGCGGACAGACAGCTCGCCTTCGGTTGCCGTGCCGAAAGTCCTGAAAAGCATCTCGGCGACACACAGGCCAAGGACCCGGTCGCCAAGAAACTCAAGACGTTCGTAGTTCGCGCCCTTCTGGGTGCGGGCGCTTGCATGCGTCAGTGCACGATCGAGGCGCTCCTTCTCGGCAAAGACATGGCCGATCAGCGCCTCGAGCTTTGTTCGGTCAGCCGCCGAAAGCGTCGGCGACTTGGTCATTCAACGCCCTTGAACAGTCGATCCCAACGCATGTTGGAAGGCCACTTCCAGATTTCGCGGAAGGAGGTGTCGTTGCCGAGCGAGAAGAAGATGACGCTGGCGCGGCCAACCAGGTTTTCGGCAGGTACGAAACCGACGTCGAAGCGGCTGTCGAGCGAGTTGTCGCGGTTGTCGCCCATCATGAAGTAGTGACCTTCGGGAACGATGAACTCGCGAGTGTTGTCGCCGCGCGATACCGGAGACTGGTCGAGCGTGTCGTAGGTCACGCCGTTATCGAGCGTTTCGCGGAATACCGGAACGTCCTGGCCCGGATCCTGCGCGTAATCGGAATTGAACGTACCATCCGGCACCTTCGGAACAGCCTTGCCGTTCACGTAAAGCACGCCATCCGTCACCTGGATGTGGTCGCCGGGGAGACCGACGAGGCGCTTGATGTAATCGACCTCAGGGTTCGGTGGGAAGCGGAAGACGACGACGTCGCCGCGCTTCGGCTCGCTTGCGAAGATGCGGCCGCTGAACAGGTTCGGCGAGAACGGCAGCGAGTATTTCGAATAGCCGTAAGCGAACTTGTTGACGAAGATATAGTCGCCGACGAGAAGCGTCGGCATCATCGAGCCCGAGGGAATGGTGAATGGCTGGAACAGAACCGTGCGGATGACCATCGCCAAGACCAGTGCCTGGACGATGACCTTGATGTTCTCCCAGAGGGCGTTCGGCTTGGCTTGAACTTTTTCGGACACGCAGTTCTATTCCTTCAGAGCGCCAAAACGGCGCAAGTCTTTAATCGGTTCTGTGTAGCGGCTTCGGCTGATTGCGGCAATGCCACGAACATTAAAAGCGGGACATGTAACAGTCTGTTGCTCTGCAGTCAGTCGCTCAGCGGCAGGGCCTCGATGATGACGAAGGCCTGGGCCAAGGGATAATCATCTGTAATTGTCAAATGGATGGCGGCGCGGTGCCCTGAGGGCAACATCTTCTGCAAAATCTCGCCGGCGCCGCCTGTCAGTTTCATCGTCGGCTTGCCGCTCGGGAGATTGACGACGCCCATGTCTTTCCAGAAGACACCCTGGGCGATACCCGTACCCAAAGCCTTGGAGCAGGCCTCCTTGGCGGCGAAGCGCTTGGCGTAGGAGGCGGCGCGGTTGGCGCGGCGGTCGGATTTCTGCTGTTCGATCTCGGTAAAGCAGCGATTGGTAAAGCGCTCGCCAAATCGCTCCAGCGACTTCTCCACGCGCCTGATATCGATGAGATCGCTGCCGATACCGATAATCATACTGTTTCCTCGAGCGAAACGGGCTCAGCGACGCGCAGTCGGGCGCGCTCGAGCAGGCGGGCGCGGCGGCGCCCCTGGAAGCCCCTCACCGTGTAGAATGTCGCGAAGTAGATGGCCACGGCGGTGACGGCTGCCGGCGGCAGCGAACCGATCAGCATCGGCTCCAGCACCGGGCGCCAGAGCTCGCTGAAGTGCAGCTCGTGAAAGAGTGCGGGAAGATCGACAGCGTTGCCCTGCATCGTGTCCTTGCGGCTCAGGAGCAGGTGCCCGATTTCCCAGGTCGTTCCCCAGATGAAGGGATAGGTCAGCGGATTGCCGAAGGCCGCGCAGCCGAGAGCGGCGGCCACCATATTCCCTGACAACAGATAGGTGATGACGAAGGCCATGATGAAATGGACGCCGATGAACGGGGTCCAGGACACGAAGATCCCGGCCGCGACGCCAACGGCCACCGCATGTGGCGATGCCCTCAGGCGAAGCACGCGCATCACGAGATAGCGCGGGGGCCTCAAGAATCCCTTTCGCGGCCAAAGCAGCTCACGCAGCTTTTCACGAAATCCAGCGGGTTTCCGACGACGAAATAACATGGCGCGTATGTAGTGCATGCCGCACAGGCCTGACAAGAGCGCCAGACCTCCTCAGTCGCTATTTGATGTGCGCCGACTGAGTATCTACCGGGGCGTAACTCAAACGCCCCTTCCCACTTGCAAATCCGATAACCGATTAACGGCTACGGAACAGACCACGGTCAACCTGACGCTGGCGGTATTCGAGATCGATACGGTCGAACGAGCCGTTCAGGTATGCGGTTTCGCGTTCTTCAGCGCTCGGAGCGCGCAGGGCACGAGCGAACTTCTTGATCGGTGTAAACATTTGGATGCCTCTTTCTTTCGGTCACTTGTTGATGACCAGAAGATAGGCGGGCGGGCGCCTTTTTACCAACGCTCTAATACTCAGTCAGCCATGCGCCAAACGCATATCTAGCCCCTCATCTGCGACAATTTGACCATAAAACGATCACATATTGTGCAAACTGGGTGCAGTTGCGCCCGCTTTACTCGTAAAGCCGGCGCACAGTCGCAACACAATCCAGCTCATTCAGCTGTGCAAGCAATTGATTCAACTGGCGAAGATCCCAAACTTCCACATCAAGCGCCATCTCCGTGAAGTCGGTGGCGACGCGAACCGTGTTGAAGACACGGATGTTGACGTCGACATCGGCGACGGTGCGGGCAAGCTTGGCGAGCGTACCGGGCTCGTTCAGCGCATTGACCAGAATGCGGGCCATGAAGCGCGACTTGTTGGCCTCGTCCAGATCCCAGCGCACATCAATCCAGCGATCGGGTTGCTCGTCGAAGCGCTGCAGCACCGGCGACTGGATCGGGTAGATCGTGATGCCCTTGGCGTTTTCGGTCGTGTTGGTGATACCGACGATGCGATCGCCGGGGACGGCGCCCGTCGGGGCGAACTGCACGTCGATATTGCTCGAGATGCCACGGATCGGCACGGCCTCGGCATCGCCCAAGGCTTCAAGACCGTTCGGCGCATGCTCGGTTGCCTTGCCCTTATCCGGAATCTTGAAGATCATGCCGGTGGCACTGCGGACGTTGAACCAGCCATCGTCACCCGAGGGCTTCGAGGTGATGCGCTCTTCCTGGTGATCGGGGTAGACGGCGCGCAGCACGTCGAGCGACGACATCTCGCCGCGGCCGACCGAGGCAATCGCGTCCTCGACATCCTTCTGGCCGAGACGGTGCAGCGCCGGCTTCATCGCCTCGCGGGAGAAGACCTTGCCGGCGCGATCGAAGGTGCGCTCGAGAATGCGGTGACCGAGGCCGGCATATTGCTTGCGGATGGCCATGCGGGTGGCGCGGCGAATGGCGGCGCGGGCCTTGCCTGTCACGACGATCTCTTCCCAGGCCGCCGGCGGCACCTGCACGCCGGAGCGGATGATCTCGACCTCGTCGCCATTCGCAAGGCGGGTGACGAGCGGCATGATGCGGCCGTTGATCTTGGCGCCAACCGTGGTGTCGCCGATATTCGTGTGGACGGCGTAGGCGAAGTCGATCGGGGTCGCGCCGCGCGGAAGCGCAATCAGCTTGCCCTTCGGCGTGAAGCAGAAGACCTGGTCCTGGAAGAGTTCGAGCTTGGTGTGCTCCAGAAACTCTTCCGGGCTATCACCTTCGGCCAGCGCCTCGATCGTGTGGCGGAGCCAGGAATAGGCGTTGGATTCGCGCGAGAGGATGTCGCCATCCGCATTGGTGGCACCGTCCTTGTAGAGCGTATGGGCGGCGATACCGAACTCGGCGATCTCGTGCATCCGCTTGGTGCGGATCTGCAGTTCGATGCGCTGGCTAGACGGGCCGACGATGGTGGTGTGCAGCGAACGATAATCGTTCTGCTTCGGCGTAGAGATATAATCCTTGAAGCGGCCGGGGACGACGCGCCAGCGGGTGTGAACGATGCCGAGGCCGCGATAGCAGGACGGAATATCGTCGACGATGATGCGGAAGCCGTAGACATCCGACAGCTGCTCGAAGGAGAGCGACTTCGACTGCATCTTGCGGAAAACGGAGTAAGGCTTCTTCTGGCGACCCTTGACGTAGGCATTGGTCAGGCCGTTGGCGACGAGCAGGTCGCGCAGCTCGGTCTCGATCTTCTTGACCAGGCCTTCGTTGCGCCGCGACAGCTCCTCGAGCCGCTTGGTGACGGTATCATAGGCCTCGGGATTGATGTGGCGGAAGGACAGGTCCTCCAGCTCCTCGCGCATATCCTGCATACCCATGCGGCCGGCAAGCGGCGCGTAGATATCCATCGTCTCTTCGGAAATGCGGGCGCGCTTTTCCGGCGACATATGGTCGAGGGTGCGCATGTTGTGCAGGCGGTCGGCCAGCTTGACCAGCAGGACGCGCACGTCGTCGGAGATGGCAAGCAGCAGCTTGCGCAGGTTTTCGGCCTGCTTGGCCTTCTTGGTGACGAGATCGAGCTTCTTGATCTTCGTCAGGCCCTCGACGAGGCGGCCGATGTCTTCGCCGAAGAGTTCATCGATCTCGGCGCGGGTCGCAGTCGTGTCTTCGATGGTGTCATGCAGCAGCGCAACGGCAATCGTCGACTCATCGAGATGCATATCTGTGAGGATGGCGGCGACTTCGAGCGGGTGGGAGATATAGGGATCGCCGCTAGCCCGCTTCTGCTGCCCATGCTTCTGCATGGCATAGACATAGGCTTTGTTGAGCAGGGCTTCGTTGGCGTCGGGCTTGTATTTCTGAACCCGCTCCACGAGCTCGTACTGCCGCATCATGCCGAAACCACTCCATCACAAAAGAAAAGCGCGCCAATCACAGATTGGCGCACGTGATACTCAATCATATGCCGAAGCAATAATGGCGCAAGATTGACGATTAGTAATCGTCGCTCTTTTCCGGCGGCACGAGGCCTTCGATACCGGCCAGAAGCTCTTCTTCCGACATCTGGTCGAAGGTGATCGTCTCCGGAGCGTCTTCCTGCTCTTCGCCATCGGCAGCAGCCGCGGTGGTGATGAGGCTTGCCGGATCGGGCTCGGGCTCGTCGACTTCGACGTGCTTCTGCAGCGAATGGATCAGGTCTTCCTTCAGGTCGTCGGGAGACAGCATCTCGTCGGCGATCTCGCGAAGGGCGACGACCGGGTTCTTGTCGTTGTCGCGATCGATGGTGATCGAGGCGCCCTGGGAAATCAGCCGGGCACGGTGGCTGGCAAGCAGAACCAGCTCGAAGCGGTTCTCAACTTTGTCAATGCAATCTTCTACTGTGACACGGGCCATTGCCTGTCCTTTACGGTCGGGATCTCGGGATTAGCACGGCGATACAATTAAAAGCAGGCGAATTCAAGTTTTTAGTGAAGGAGCCGTTCGAGCCTGTGGGAACTTTCTAATTTTAGAGGTTTCCACTAAAAGTTGCTTGGAATATGCCGAATCCTGCCCTAAATCTGACTTATATGAATAGTTCATAAAGTAAGAATTGTTCTGAATTTTTCAGATAACCCATTGTTTTCGTGGGCTATCTGCAGCCGCATATTAGATTACTCAAAGTGGATTGGTACGCGATGTTCGACCCGCGAGAAAAAATTGCACTTTTCATTGATGGCGCCAATCTCTACGCGGCGTCCAAGAGTCTGGGCTTTGATATCGACTACAGAAAACTTCTGAAAGCCTTCCAGAAGCGCGGATATCTGCTGCGCGCCTATTATTACACGGCCCTGATCGAGGACCAGGAATACTCCTCGATCCGCCCGCTGATCGACTGGCTGGATTACAACGGCTACAAGGTCGTGACCAAGCCGGCCAAGGAATTCACCGACTCCATGGGCCGCCGCAAGATCAAGGGCAACATGGATATCGAGCTCGCAATCGATGCCATGGAGCAATCCGAAACCGTCGATCACCTTGTGATCTTCTCCGGCGACGGCGATTTCACGACGCTGGTCGAGGCGCTGCAGCGCAAGGGCCGGAAGGTCTCGATCATCTCGACGATGGCGACCCAGCCGCCGATGATCGCCGACGATCTGCGCCGTCAGGCGGATCACTTCATCGACCTCTTGTCCCTGAAGAGCGAAATCGGCCGCGACCCGTCCGAGCGCCCTGCCCGTCCGGTCGAGCCTGCTGCATCCACCGACTTCGAAAGCTGAGGCGAGCAACCAATGCTCAAAAAGAAAACCGCGGCAATTGCCGCGGTTTTGATTCAGGCCGCCATCTAATCAGCCATTGTCCTTGAGAAGCCGGCTCTTCTGCCGGTTCCAATCGCGCTCTTTTTCAGACTCGCGCTTGTCGTGCAGCTTCTTGCCCTTGGCGAGCGCCAGCTCCATCTTCGCGCGGCCGCGATCGTTGAAATAGATCTTCAACGGGATGAGCGTCATGCCTTCGCGATTGATGCCGGCGCGCAGACGGTTGATCTCGCGGCCCGACAGCAACAGCTTGCGGCGGCGGCGCGGCTCGTGGTTGAAGCGGTTGGCCTGCAAATATTCCGGCAGATAGGAATTGATCAGCCAGATCTCGCCACCCTCGTCCGACGCATAGGATTCGGCGATATTGGCCTTGCCCTCGCGCAGCGACTTAACCTCGGTGCCCATCAGCACCAGGCCAGCCTCGTAGGTATCGACGATCTCGTAGTTGTAGCGCGCCTTGCGGTTTTCGGCGACGATCTTCTTGACGACGCGCTGGCTGCCTTTGGGGGCCATGACAAATTCCAATTTCTCGGGGGCGCGATATCCGCGCCCGCACTTCTCGGCTTTATGTAGAGGCGCGGCCCATCTTTGTGAAGGCCGCGCGTTTTATCGGTTCAGCAGGCTATCAGTTCAGAAGGCCGGCATGGCGCAGCGCTGCATCGAGTGCCGCTTCCGTGCTTGCCTCCAGCGAGGAGACGAGCGGCGAGCGAACCGTGCGGTTCATGCCGCGGATCTTCGACAGGCCGTACTTGGCGCCACAGAGACCCGGCTCCAGGAAGATCGCCTTGTGCAGTGGCATCAGGCGATCCTGGTATTCGAGCGCCTTTGCAAACTCACCAGCCAGCGTCGCGGCCTGGAACTCGGCACAGAGGCGCGGGGCAACATTGGCCGTGACCGAAATGCAGCCGACGCCGCCATGGGCGTTGAAGCCGAGCGCGGTTGCGTCTTCGCCGGAGAGCTGGCGGAAATCCTTGCCGCAAGTGATGCGCTGCTCGGAGACGCGCTCGATCTTGCCGGTGGCATCCTTGACGCCGACGATATTGCCGTACGCCCTCGCAAGCGCGCCCATGGTTTCCGGCGACATGTCGATGACCGAACGGCCCGGAATGTTGTAGATGTAGATCGGCAGCTTGATGGCTTCCGCGATCGCCGCGAAATGGGCGTAAAGGCCCTTCTGCGTCGGCTTGTTGTAATAAGGCGTGACGACCAGGACAGCATCGGCACCAGCCTTTTCGGCGTGCTGAGCGAGTTCGACGGCTTCGCGAGTGTTGTTGGAGCCAGCGCCAGCCATGACGGGAACGCGCTTGGCGGCGGCCTCGATACAGAGTTCGACCACACGTTTGTGTTCGGCATGCGACAGGGTCGGGGATTCGCCGGTCGTTCCGACTGGAACGAGACCGCTGCTGCCTTCCTTGATCTGCCAGTCGACATGGGCGGCGAAGGCCGCTTCATCGACAAGGCCAGCATCGGTGAAAGGCGTGACGAGTGCGGGAATGGATCCCTGGAACATGCAGAACTCCTTACGACCGCAATCCATGCTTCGGCCGCATTCCTTGAATACGAAGGAGCGCACCATAGTGCGCCAAAAAGGGTCCGACAAGCGTACAGAGCTTCGTTGCAACAAATTCCGATCGCAAATGTGAATGAAATTGAAGGGCTTCGGTAAGGTTTCGTTAATATGCGTCCCAGCAAATGTATGGACGCGTTTCCATTGCGAGTATCCCTGATGAAGAGAGCTGTTCTGATCCTGTCCGCGCTCGGCCTGACGGCCGCCGCATGGGGCACATTTGCCGGGCAGCTCCCGGGCGAAGACGCGCCCGTTCCCGACGTTCGTCCGATCGGTTACATGCCGCAGACCTCGCTGCCGGAATCGATGACAACAGGCGCGATCCCGCGTAGCCAGGCAATCGCCCCCGTCAACAGCGACCTGAAGACCGGCCTCGACGCGCTCTCCGCCAAGGACCCGATGCAGGCAATCTCGATCCGCGACGGCATGGCGCAGGGCACGCTCGACCGACACATCCTGACCTGGGCGATCGCCGTCTCCGGACAAAAGGGCGTACCCTCGGTCGAGATCGCCACCGCTGCCCAGGAATTGAAGGGCTGGCCTGGGCTGGCAAAGCTCAGGATATACTCCGAACGTGCGCTCTATGACGAAAACCCCTCGCCTTCAGCGGTTCTCGCGGCCTTCGGCGAAACCGCTCCGGAAACGACGTCAGGCGCGATGATCCTGTCGCGTGCGCTTGTCGCCACCGGCAAGCAGCAGCAAGCGGCGAAATATATGCGCAAGGTCTGGCGCGGCGAGACGCTGGACAAGGCGACAGAAGACAAGATCCTGGCGGAATTCGGGGGCTTGCTCACCGTTGCAGACCACAAGGCGCGCATGGAATATCTCATGTATCGCAACCGCACGGCGCAGGCCAAGCGTTTCGGCGATCTCGGGCAGGCGCAATCGCTCTACAAGGCGTGGGAAGCCGTCGCCAATAAGGCGCCGAACGCGGGCGCGCTTCTTGTCGGCGTCGATGGCAAATGGAACGGCGATCCCGGCTATCTCTTCGCGCGCATCGAATATCTGCGCAAGCAGGAGAAGTATCCCGAGGCCGCCAAGCTTCTGCAGCAGATGCCGCGCGACCGCGACGAACTCGTCAATGCGGGTGAATGGTGGAACGAGCAGCGGATCGTCAGCCGTGGGCTGGTCGATCAGGGACAGTTCAAGCTCGCCTATGGCATCGTTTCGAAATACGCGGCAACGACGCCGACCGATATTGTCGAGGCCGAATTCCATGCCGGCTGGTATGCGCTGCGCGGGCTGCAGGACCCGACGACGGCGCAGACGCATTTCCGCAAGATCCTCGACTTCTCGAACGGCCCGATTTCCGTGTCGCGCGCCTACTACTGGATGGGACGCTCGGCAGAAGCGGGTGGTGCCGGCAAGGCCGCCGAGTTCTACGCCAAGGCTGCGAGCTATCCGACCACCTTCTACGGCCAGCTTGCCGGCGAGAAGCTTGGGCGCAAGACGATCAATGTCAGCTACCCCTCGCCCAGCCCGGCCGACCGGCAGCGCTATCAGGCGCGCGAGGCTGTGCAGGCTATCGCCCGCCTCGACGCAGCCGGCCATGGCTGGCGCGCGAACGCACTTTATCTTGCGCTCGGCGAGCAAATGCAGAGCCCGGGCGAACTCGCCATCCTCTCCGCGCAGGCCGAGCGCTCCGGCGACCATCATTTGTCGCTGCAGATCGGCAAGAGCGCCTATGCGCGCGGCGTTGATGTCGCGGCGCTGGCCTTCCCGATCGGCGTCATTCCCGGCACCGCCAACATCTCGGGCTCAGGCAAGGCACTCGCTTATGCCATCGCCCGGCAGGAGAGCGCCTTCAATCCGACGGCTGTCTCCATCGCCGATGCGCGCGGCCTGCTGCAGATCCTGCCCGGAACGGCCAAGGCCGTCGCCAAGCGCCACAACATCGCCTATTCCAAGGATAAGCTGACAGCCGATGCCGGCTACAATGCCACGCTCGGCGCGCATTATCTCGGCGAGCAGATCGACGCCTTCGGCGGCTCCTACATCATGACCTTCATCGCCTACAATGCCGGGCCGAAGCGTGTTCCGGAATGGATCGGTCGCTATGGCGATCCGCGCGGCAAATCGATCGATGCCGTCGTCGACTGGATCGAACGCATCCCCTTCCCGGAGACACGCAACTATGTGCAGCGGGTGATGGAGAATTACGAGGTCTACAAGGCCCGCCTCGGCCAGCCGGCCAGCATCCAGCAGGACCTGATCGGCGGACGTAACGCGTCCTAAAGCGCCGTTTGCCTGGCGGTGCAGCGCAGGTTAGTCTCTCTTCGTCAAGGCGGGGAGAGACGATGGACGATACCGACAGCCAAGCCTTTAAGGACCGGACTTTCATATCCAGCGATGGCCTGACGCTGCATCTGCGGGACTATGATCCAGGTCTCGCGGCGGCCGAAGGTCAGCTGCCGGTGATCTGCCTTCCTGGGCTAACCCGGAATTCGCGCGATTTCCACGCGCTGGCGCTGATCCTGTCGCGGGATCCGGTTGCTCCAAGACGGGTGATTGCTCTTGACTACCGAGGCCGCGGCCTCTCCGCCTGGGACGAGAACAAGTCCAACTACAATCTCGCCGTCGAAGCACGCGATGTCATCGAAGCCTGCATATATCTGAACATCGGCCGCGCCGCCTTCATCGGCACATCACGCGGCGGCCTGATCCTGCACCTGCTTGCGGGAATGAACCCTGATCTGGTGGCCGCGGTGGTTCTTAATGATATCGGCCCGGCCATCGAGGCTGGTGGATTGATGAAGATCCGCGACGATCTCAACGCCGCACGGCTTCCGAGCGATATGGAAGAGGCGGCCGCGCTGCTGAAGCTGCGGCATAGCGCCGAATTCCCTGCCCTGTCGGATAGCGACTGGGCGGAGATGGCGACGGCAATCTTTCGCGACATCGATGGTCAGTTGGTACCCGATGTCGATCCCGCGATTGCCAGGCAGCTGTTGTCCATCGATTTCACCAAGCCGGTGCCGGATCTCTGGGCGCAATATGAGCGTTTTGCACGCCTGCCTCTGACGGTGGTTCGCGGGGAGAATTCGGCGTTGCTTTCCGAGAACACGCTAACAGCGATGGCTGATAGCCATTCCAATCTCAGGATCGTTAGAGTTCCCGGCCAAGGCCACCCGCCTTTGCTGCATTCAGAGCCGGCACTCCAGGGCATCCGGACTTTTCTGACGGCGACGTAGCGCTCCGATCCGGACCTTCAGACGACAAGCTTTCCAGGGCAACTTGCACACCGCCAAGAATGCAAAAAGCCCGGTTCTTGCGAACCGGGCTTTCCTGATTAGACCAAAGTCAGATCAGATTAGAATGCACGCTGCAGACGGAAGTAACCGGTCCAAGCGTCGTCGTCGTTCGTTGCAGAAGCATGATCCTGCCACTGTACCGAAGCCTTGGCGTAGAAGTTTTCTACGATCTGGTAGTCGAGCGTTACGCCAGCCTTCCAGATGTCCTGGTCGGAGAAGTCGGTGACCGTAGCTGCGCCAGAACCGTTCTTGACGTTGTCGAAGTACTGAACAGCAGGGGTAATCTTGAACTTGTCGGTCGCCTGAATTGCGTATTCAGCAGCAACAGTCCATTCAGACTCTTCGAAGTAGGCGTTCGGGCCAGAAGCCCAAGCAGCTGCGAGGCCGAGGGTGCCCGGACCAACTGCAACGGTAGCCATACCACGAATTGCACCTTCTTCGGTGTCCGTGTCGTAGCCGCCGATCAGCTGGTAGCTGAATGCGCCAGCCTTGCCACCGATGCCAGCAGCGATACCAACGTCGTTGTTGGATTCACCGAGAGCCGAGTGGATGTTGCCTTCCAGCTCGTCAACCGAGATACCTGCGTAGAAGTCGCCGCTTTCGTACTGATAACGGATCGAGTTGTGCAGTGTGTCGTTCGAAGCGAGCGAGTCGGTTTCGCCAGAGAGGCCGTCGTCCCACCAGCTGTAGAACAGACCAGCGCGGAAGCCAGCGATGTCGATGTAAGCCGAGTCGAGGTACGAGCGCTGCGAAGAAGCGTTGTCAGCATCCGTCTGGAGAACGATAACGCCGGTCAGCGGGCCGTACTCGGTGTCGCTCTTTGCGGTGAACTGAACGTTACCACGGGTGAACGAATCCCAGTCAGAGCTGCCGTTAACGCCAGTGGCTTCATTACGGCCAGCGTTAACCTGGAAACGGATGTAACCTTCGATCTTCAGGCAGGTTTCCGTGCCCGGGATGTAGAAGTAGCCGGTGCCGTATGCGTCGCAAACGCGAACGTATTCTACTGCTTCCGGTTCAGCTGCAACAATCGCGTCAGCAGCCTGAGCGCCGGATACAACTGCCAGGGCAGCTGCGGAGCCGAGAAGTAGGCTCTTGATGTTCATATTGACCTCCAATTCAAAGTTTCAATCGGATCCGGGTTTTCGCCGTTTTGGCAGCGTTCCCTGCCCCGTCACCGTGTTTCAAGAAGTCGGACGATCAACCGCCCTCGCTTCCGAAGTTGAAAATACAAGACCCGGCCTGTCACGCAATCACCAACTTGTTCGATTGGGGGATTTACGACAGCCTTCCGTATGCGCTGTTGCTGAAAGGTCACAAATACGACATGCGGCCATTCCGTTTGTTTATACTTCGTTAAGAAAGCCCTGGTTTTGCGGGGGTTTAGTGCCAACCGACGCCACGGCGAAACCCGGCGATGTGCCACATTGGTACCGTTTTCCAGCCGGATTCGGCGGGATAGCCAAGGATTTTAGCAGGTGAATGAATAAGCGGCGTGACAGATCGGCAGAGACGCCTATGCGGAATCGCTTGCGGAGGGTTCGATGATTCTCGAAGCGATTCTGTGCGGCGCTGTCATCGTCGCGTCATGGAGATGACGACAAGGTCCGCCGCGCGCAGAGATGCGCGCGCACGACCACCTATGTTCGACGCATAATCACTGAAGTGTCTGTTTGAAAAATTCGCTCAGCTCGGGAGCGGTACCCATGCGTCCGGGTCGGACATTTGGGATGATGGCGGAGAAGATGGGATTCGAACCCACGATACCCTCTCGGGTATACTCCCTTAGCAGGGGAGCGCCTTCGACCACTCGGCCACCTCTCCGGTCGAGAGCCTGATAGAGTCATTCGCTGGGGGACGCAAGCGCTTTTTCGGCTTTGCCCCTGAAGAAAAAGCCGGCTTATTTCTAAGCCAGCAATTGCTTCAGATCGGCAGACCCATCGGCGAGGATGGACTTGTCGGGATTTATGCCGAGTTCCAACATCTTCTTGCCGCTGACATAAGCCTTAGCATCATTGATCGCATCAACGGCGATGAACTTACCTGACTTGAAGTACCAGATCGAATGCGCGCCTTCGCGGGCGCCCGGGCGGAGCAGCGTTTCGTCGTAGCCGAGATTGAATCCGGCGATCTGCAGCTTCACGTCATATTGATCGGACCAGAACCAGGGTTTTGGCTCATAGGGCGCATTGCCGCCGGCGATGATAGCGGCAGCCGCGTCGGCCTGGTCGACGGCGTTCTGCACCGATTCGAGGCGGATGCGCCCGCCTTGCCAGGGAAGTGCCGCGCAATCGCCGGCCGCGAAGATCGATGGGTCGGAGGTGCGGGCAAATTCATCGACGACGATGCCGTTCGCGACTTCGAGGCCGGATTCCTTGGCGAGCTGGTCGTTCGGCGTCACGCCGATGCCGACGATGGCGAAATCGATATCGATGATCGAGCCATCGGAGAGCTCAGCGCCGACAAGCTTGCCGTCGCGGCCGATCAGATGCTTGAGGCCAGTCTTTTCGCGAATCTGCACGTCATGCTCTTCATGTATGACGCGCATGATATCCGCGGTCTCCTTGGCGGCGACGCGCTGGAGAATGCGGTCGGCCATTTCGATGACGGTGACTTCAAGGCCCAAATGGCGCGCAACGGCAGCGGCCTCGAGGCCGATATAACCGCCGCCTATAATAAGGACGCGGCGGCCCGGGCGCATTTCGGCAGCCAGAAGATCGGCGTCACGCTTGTCGCGGGCGACATAGACGCCCTCGAGATCACCACCGATCGCCGCCGGCAGGCCGCGCGGCGTGGAGCCCGTCGTCAGCGCCAGCGTGCCGTATTCTATGGTGGACCCATCCTGCAGGACGACGTGCTTCTTGTCGCGCTTGATCTGTTCGACCCATGTGGAGAGGCGAATCTCGACGTCGTTGTCAGTGAACCATTGCTCCGGGCGAAACAGCAGGCGGTCGAAGCTCATTTCGCCGAGCAAATACTTCTTGGTGAGCGGCGGGCGCTGGTAAGGCAGCACGTCCTCGGCGCCAAGAATGGTGATGGGCCTGGTATCCTTGAGCGCACGAAGCTTGGCCGCCATTGCAAAGCCTGCCTGACCCGCGCCGATAATCACCAATCTGTCCGTCACGATATCACTCCCGCATTCACTGTATTGAGCAAAGGCCTATCCCCTGCCCCTTGCGTCGTCAACCGGAGCGGAGCGCCGTCAGGCGATCTCGATCCAGCGGCGCTGGTGATAGGACTCTGCCATGGCGTGAACAGACTTTTCTATCCTAAGACCGTCTTCGAATGTGACGATCACCGACGGCTCACCAGAAATCGCACGAATGCGTTCGCGGCATTCGATGATCTTCAGATCGTTGAAGCCGAGGCCGTGGCCGGGCGCGGGAATGAACCGGCCGACGCCCAATGACTTCATGATATCCTCCCGCTCCGATCATGATTTTGGAATGCTTGGACCATTTTGACAAGACTGGCAAGCGAGCCAAGGAGCAGATGAAAGCCATCAAACACCGGAAATGGCTCGATATTCCCCGAATAAAAAACAAATATGCCGGGGAATGGAAATCATCTATGGTCGGGAAACTGGAATATACGTTTCATTTTCGGATCAGCACATGGACAACGACCCCAAGGCCCCCTCTCGCGTTCCCAGGGATTTTGAGAGCCTGCGCAGCACGATCATCGAGCGCAAGGCGACCATGCCGAAGCGCCTGGCGCAGGTGGCGGCCTTCGCGCTGGCCAATCCCGATGAGATCGCCTTCGGCACGACGGCAAGCATCGCGTCTGCTTCCGAGGTTCAGCCATCGACGCTGGTGCGGCTTGCGCATCACCTGGGATATGAGGGCTTTTCCGACCTGCAGAGCATTTTTCGCGAGCGACTGCGCGACCGGACGCTGACCTACGAAGAGCGGCTGGTGACGCTGGAGCAATCGGGCGGCGAGGACGAGGATGCCAATCTGCTTTCCGGCTTCATTTCGGCCGCCGGCCAATCGATCAACCGGCTGGCCGCGACCGTTCAGTCGGACACTTTCAGCAAGGCCGTGGACATTCTGGCGGCGGCCGACACCATCTATCTGATCGCCAAGCGCCGCTCCTATCCGCTGACAGCGCATATGAGCTACGCCTTCTCCAAGCTCAATATCCGCCACCAGATCGTCGCTTCTCCCAATGGCGTCGACCCCGAGACCGTCCAGTTCGCAACGCCCAAGGATGCGGCGATCGCGGCGAGTTTTTCGCCCTACGCCGCAGAGAGCCTTGGTCAGGCGGAGATGTTGAAGGAGCGCGGCGTACCCGTCGTCGTCATCACTGATTCGGCCTTTTCGCCGCTCGCCACCAGCGCCGCCTGCTGGTTTGAAGTGGCGGAGGCCGACTTTGCCGGCTTCCGTTCGCTTTCGGCCTCGATGGCGCTGACCATGGCGCTGCCGGTTGCGATCGCCGAGCGGCGGCGAAAGCTGGGGCAGCCAAAATCCAAAAAAGCAAAAATGGAATAAACATTCTGAATTGACATTCAAACGGAACCGATGTTTCATTGATCAATATCACCGGCGGACATCCACGCCGGACTGAAAATGATCGGGAGGACATGATGGCACTAACTCAACCGGGCGCGAATCCGGGGCTGTCGCTTGATGTGATCACCATCGGCCGCTCGTCGGTCGATCTCTATGGCCAGCAGATCGGTTCCAAACTCGAGAACATCGCGTCCTTCGCCAAGTCCGTCGGCGGCTGCCCGGCGAATATCGCGATCGGCACGGCGCGCCTCGGCCTGAAGTCGGGCCTGATCACCCGCGTCGGCGACGAACAGATGGGCCGCTTCATTCGCGAGCAATCGGCACGCGAAGGTGTGGCGACCGACGGCATCGTCACCGACAAGGAGCGCCTGACGGCGCTGGTGCTTTTGGCGGTCGAGGCCGAAGGCGTCTCGCCGATGATCTTTTATCGCTCCGACTGCGCCGACATGGCGCTCGAAGAAGGCGATGTCGACGAAGCTTATATCAAGTCCTCGCGCGCGGTGCTGGTTTCGGGAACGCATTTCTCGCGGCCAAACACGGAAGCTGCGCAGCGCAAGGCGATCCGTATCGCCAAGGCCAACGGCCGCAAGGTGATCTTCGACATCGATTATCGCCCGAACCTATGGGGCCTTGCCGGCCACGCGGAAGGGTTCGAACGGTATGTGAAGTCGGACCGCGTATCTTCGAAGATGAAGGAGACGCTGCCGGATTGCGATCTGATCGTCGGTACGGAAGAAGAAATCCTGATTGCATCGGGCGCGGACGACGTGCTTGGCGCGCTGAAGGAGATCCGCCGCCTGTCGCCCGCGACCATCGTCCTGAAGCGCGGCGCCATGGGCTGCATCGTCTATGACGGGCCGATCTCGGACGATCTCGAAGCCGGGATCGTCGGCGAAGGTTTCCCGATCGAGGTGTTCAACGTGCTCGGCGCCGGCGATGCCTTCATGTCCGGTTTCCTGCGTGGATGGCTGAAGGATGAACCGCTGAAGACCTGCGCCACCTGGGCGAACGCCTGCGGTGCCTTCGCGGTCTCCCGCCTGCTCTGCTCTCCTGAGTACCCGACCTGGGCGGAACTTGATTTCTTCCTGAAGAATGGCAGCAAGCATCGGGCGCTGCGCAAGGATGAGGCGATCAACCACATTCACTGGGCCTCGAACCGCAAGGGCGACATCCCGCTTCTGATGGCGCTCGCCATCGATCATCGCTCGCAGCTGACGAGCGTCTGCGACGAACTCGGCGTCGACTACAAGCAGATCGTCGCCTTCAAGCGGCTGGCGGTGGAAGCCGCCGCGCGCGTCGCCGATGGTCGCAGTGGCTACGGGATGCTGATCGACGAGCGCTTCGGACGCGATGCCTTTTTCGACGCGGCGACCAAGAATTTCGCCTGGATCGGGCGGCCGGTCGAGCTGCCCGGCTCGAAGCCGCTGCGTTTCGAGTTCAGCCAGGATATCGGCTCGCAGTTGGTCGAATGGCCGCTCGATCATTGCATCAAGTGCCTGTGCTTCTATCATCCCGACGATCCCGCAGAGCTGAAGAGCGAACAGCAGGAGAAGCTGCGGACGCTATTCGAGGCGGCGCGCAAGGTTGGCCGCGAGCTTTTGGTTGAGATCATCGCCAGCAAGAACGGGCCGCTTACCGACGACACCATCTCGACGGCGATGGAAGAGCTTTATGCGCTCGGCATCAAGCCGGACTGGTGGAAGCTGGAACCGCAGGCATCGAGCGCGGCATGGAAGAAGATCGACGCCGTCATCGCCAAGAATGACCCCTGGTGCCGAGGCATCGTGCTGCTCGGGCTGGAGGCGCCGGCGGACGAGCTGGTGAAGGGTTTCGAGGCGACGCTGGCAGCCCCTTCGGTCAAGGGCTTTGCCGTGGGACGGACGATCTTTTCGGACGCAGCGCGGGCCTGGCTGTCGGGCAAGATCGATGACGAGCAGGCGGTCGCCGACATGGCCGGACGCTTCCGTGAACTGACCGAAGCCTGGTTGAAAACACGCGGGCTAGCTTCTTAATTACGAATAGACTTCTCCCCAGCCCGGTGCATTAGGCGAGGCGTTGGGGAGAGGAAAACGGATACGAGAATTGCGGGAGGAGCCTTATGGGCAAGACTGTACGATTGACGATGGCGCAGGCCGTCACCCACTTTCTGAAGAAGCAGATGACCGTCGTCGACGGCAAGACGGTGCCGATCTTTGGCGGCGTCTGGGCGATCTTCGGCCATGGCAATGTCGCGGGCATCGGGGAAGCGCTCTATCAGGTGCGCGGCGAGCTTAAGACCTATCGCGCGCATAACGAGCAGGGCATGGCACATGCCGCGATCGCCTATGCCAAGGCGAGCTTCCGCCAGCGCTTCATGGCCTGCACGACATCGATCGGCCCCGGCGCGCTCAATATGGTGACTGCGGCGGGTGTGGCGCATGTCAACCGCATTCCCGTGCTCTTCCTCCCAGGCGACGTCTTCGCCAACCGCGCGCCGGATCCGGTGCTGCAGCAGATCGAAGATTTCGGCGACGGCACGGTTTCCGCCAACGACGCCTTTCGCCCGGTCTCGCGCTATTTCGACCGCATTACCCGGCCGGAACAGATCATCTCGGCGCTGAAGCGCGCCATGCAGGTGCTGACCGATCCTTATGATTGCGGTCCGGTGACACTGTCGCTTTGCCAGGATGTTCAGGCGGAGGCCTTCGATTATCCGGAGAGCTTCTTCGAGGAGCGCATCTGGACCACGCGGCGCCCTCGCCCCGATGCGGACGAGTTGGCGAATGCCATCGCGCTGATCCAGAAGTCGGAAAAGCCCGTCATCATCGCCGGCGGCGGTGTGCTCTATTCGCAGGCGACGAAGGAACTGACCGATTTCGCGGACGCGCATGGCATTCCTGTCGTCGTCACGCAGGCGGGCAAGTCGGCGATCGACGAGCGGCATCCGCTGGCGCTCGGTTCGGTCGGCGTGACCGGCACCTCGGCGGCCAACGCGCTTGCCGAGGAGACAGACCTGCTGATTGCTGTCGGCACGCGTTGCCAGGACTTCACCACCGGTTCGTGGGCGCTTTTCAAGAATGAGAAGCTCTCCATCCTCGGCCTCAACATTGCCGCCTACGACGCCGTCAAGCATGATGGGCTTCCCCTGGTGGCGGATGCGCGCGAAGGGTTGAAGGCGATCTCCGAGGGTCTTTCCGGCTGGAAGGCTCCGGCCGCATTGGCCGAGAAGGCCGAGAAGGAGAAGAAGATCTGGATGGAAGCCGCCGCCAAGGCGATGGCGACCACAAACGCCGCACTGCCCTCCGACGCCCAGGTGATCGGCGCGGTCACGCGCACCATCGGCGGCGAGAACGCCATCGCGCTTTGCGCGGCGGGTGGCCTGCCTGGCGAACTCCACAAGCTGTGGCCGGCCACGGCGCCGGGCAGCTACCACATGGAATACGGCTTCTCCTGCATGGGCTACGAGATCGCCGGCGGCCTCGGCGCCAAGATGGCGCATCCCGACAAGGACGTCATCGTCATGGTCGGCGATGGCTCCTACATGATGCTGAATTCGGAACTCGCGACCTCGGTGATGCTGGGCCTGAAGCTCAACATCGTCCTCCTGGACAACCGCGGCTACGGCTGCATCAACCGGCTGCAGATGGGCACAGGTGGCGCCAACTTCAACAATCTGTTGAAGGACTCCTATCACGAGGTGATGCCTGACATCGACTTCCGCGCGCATGCCGAGAGCATGGGAGCGATTGCGGTCAAGGTGTCTTCGATCGCCGAGCTTGAGCAGGCGATCATCGATTCGAAGAAGAACGATCGGACTTCGGTGTTCGTGATCGATACGGATCCGCTGATCACGACGGAGGCCGGCGGGCATTGGTGGGATGTCGCCGTGCCGGAGGTCAGTTCGCGCGAGGAGGTCAACAAGGCGCATGCGGCTTACGTGAAGGCGCGTGCGGCGCAGCGGATTGGGTGACGCTTATTGGACGTTAGAGTGCGGAGCCCCCTCATCCGGCTGCCGCCACCTTCTCCCCGTTGGGGAGAAGAGAATCGTGGTGAGGCGCTCGCTTCATCTTCCCTTCTCCCCAGCGGGGAGAAGGTGGCCCGAAGGGTTCAGATGCAACAAGTTGCACCGGGGATGAGGGGGCCGCGCTCGCTGACATTAGAGAATGACGAGGAGAAACAACAATGAAAGCCAAACTTGGCATGTCGCCCATCGCGTGGTGGAACGACGATCTTCCCGAACTCAGCGACGACGTATCGCTTGAGGAATGCCTGAGCCAATCGCGCGGCGCCGGCTTTACCGGCATGGAACAGGGGCGCCGGTTCCCCAACAATCCGCGCGAGATGCTGCCGATCCTGAAGGCCGCCGACGTGACGCTGTGCGGCGGATGGTTTTCCGGCACGCTCGTTGACGAGGAGCTCGCGGCCAACAAGGATCGCATCCAGCCGATGATCGAGCTCTTCAAGGCCGTCGACGCGCCCTGCATCGTTTACGGCGAGGTCGGCCGCTCGATCCAGGGCGACCGTTCCAAGCCGCTTGCCACCAAGCCGAAACTCTCCGACGACGAGATGAAGGCCTATGCGCGCAAGGTCACGCAGTTTGGCGAATGGTGCGCCGAACAGGGCATGCCGCTCTCCTACCATCACCACATGGCGGCCGTGGTCGAGACCGAGCCGGAACTCGACGCCTTCATGCGCAACTCGGGCGCCGGCATTCCACTGCTGCTCGACGCCGGCCACCTTGCCTTTGCCGGCGGAGACGTGCTGCGCGCCATCGACAATCACCACGCCCGCATCAACCACGTCCATGTCAAGGACATCCGCAAGTCGGTGGTCGACGGTCTCGATCGCAGCAAACAGTCCTTCCTCGACGCCGTGGCGCTCGGCGCCTTCACGGTGCCGGGCGACGGATCGCTAGATTTCGAGGCGATCGTGAAGCGGTTTGCGGATTACGGCTATGAGGGCTGGTTCGTCGTCGAGGCCGAACAGGACCCGCGCAAGGCGCCGCCGCAGAAGATGGCGGAGATCGGTCACGCCGAACTGATGCGGGTGATGACGGCTGCCGGATATACGGTGGAGACGGAAGGGTTTCCGAAGGGGTAGTCGTACGCGAGAAAGGTGGGTGAGATACCCCCCTCTGCCCTGCCGGGCATCTCCCCCACAGGTGGGGAGATTGGCTGGGCGCAGCCGCTCGCTCTACCTTCATTGTTTGGCGTAAACCTCACCGCATGTCGATCTCCCCCCTTGTGGGGGAGATGTCCGGCAGGACAGAGGGGGGCGCCACACCCACGAATGTTCACGAGGAGAAACAAATGCCAAACCTCAAAGTCAAACCAACAGGCACGCACGGCCGCGTCACCCATGTGACGCCCGAGAGCGCCGGCTGGACCTATGTCGGCTTCGACATGCATCGGCTGAAGGCGGGGGAGACCGTGTCCGGCGAGACCGGTGAGCGCGAAGTCTGCCTCGTCTGGGTGAGCGGCAAGGGCAAGGCCAGCGCCGGCACGCGTGACTTCGGCACGCTCGGCGAGCGGATGAGCCCGTTCGATGGGGCGCCGCATGCGCTTTATATCCCGATGGAATCGGCATGGTCGGTGACGGCGGAGACCGATCTGGAGTTGGCGGTCTGCTCGGCGCCGGGCGGTGGCGCATACGAGGCGAAGGCGATTCCGCCGGGCACGCATCCGGCGCTGACGCGCGGCAAGGGTACCAATGTGCGCTACGTCAACAACATCATGCCTGAGGATGACGCGTCGGCCTATTCGCTGCTCGTTGTCGAAGTGATCACGCCGGGCGGGCATACCTCTTCCTACCCGCCGCACAAGCACGACCAGGACAACCTGCCGAACGAGAGCTTCCTCGAGGAGACCTATTATCACCGCCTGAACCCGCCGCAGGGCTTTGGCTTCCAGCGCGTCTATACAGACGATCGGTCGCTCGACGAGGCGATGGTGCTCGAGGATGGCGATGTGACGCTGGTGCCGAAAGGCTATCACCCCTGCGCTGCCACGCACGGCTACGATCTCTACTATCTCAACGTGATGGCCGGCCCGAAGCGCGTCTGGAAGTTCTACAACGCGCCGGAGCATGAGTGGCTGCTCAAGGCCTGAGACCGGAAATGTGACAACAAAAGCCGCGCCTCGACAGCGCGGCTTTTTCGTTTCAGCCACCCGGCATCAGATATCGAGCACCAGCTGCGGCAGGCCGTTCGAGGTCTTGCGCGGGGAAACGCCGTTCTCGTCGACCTGCGCGTTGACCCTCTGGCGAAAGGCCGAGAAGCTCTCGAAGGTGACGACATCGACGGGTTCGTCGAAATGAAGCGTCAGCTTGTGCAGGCCGCCGGATTGTTCACCAAGTGCCAGGATCTTGCCGATGAACGGCTGGTTGAGATAGCGACCGCTTACCCGCGCGCCGACGGTGAGTGCTGCAAGCGGCGGCGTATTGGGCCTGCTTGCCAGCGCCGACAGCGTATTCCAGTCGCGGACGCCGTGCTGGCTGGCGATCAGCTCCAGAGCCGCGCTATGCGATATCGGCGTGCCGCTGGATGCCATGGCGCCACGTAATCGCTTTGCCTGGGCCTTCAGATCGTCGATCGAAGGATATTTCATGGTTCAGCCTTTCAAAAAGGCATGCTGTTCGAAGCAGTTGGGAGCTCGCATTGCCACCAGTCAGCATGCACAAAGGGCTGTGACCGTTCATTGCAGGAGATCTTCACCATGGATTTTCATCCGCGAGCGGCAGGCGTCTCTAACCGGTTTTCGGTATGAGGCAGGGAGGCGCATCTGTCAAGCTGCGTAAATTTCCGGCAAAACTGACGAATATTGCCTAAAAATGGGACTTCTGAGCGCCGCAATCTACATAAGCATCTAGTTTTAAAGATCTTTTTCAGAACTATTCAGCACACTTGCCCTAGATTGAAACCAGACAACCAGCGGAGGCGACCATGGCCTTTCAGATGCACCTCGATACTGCACATCCCGAACCGGAGCAGGCTTACCGGGAATTCGCGCTCGATCGCCCCGGCAAGATCATTTTCGTCGGCCATCACCTCAGCACCGCTACCCAACTCCGCTGCCTGATCCGCAGCATCACGCTCGCCGGCGCGACGCTGGAAGTGAATGCGTCGATCGAAATGCCGAACCATTTCTTCCTCGAAATTCTCGGCATCCAGGATGAAATCGGCGCGACGCTGGTGAAGCGCGAGGGCGACCTTGCGACGATCAGCTTCAACATGCTGATCAATCCGGAATTCCTGCACCACGTGCTGCGCCTGAGCTTCGAAAACTAGGGCTCGACATGTCGCAGAAAAAGAGCGGGCTTGCGCCCGCTCCGGCTTCGCCTGATATCGTCAGGCCGCCAAACGCCGCTCGATCTGGTCGATCGGCAGGTTCGTGTAATCCTTGGGAATTTCGGCCGAGATAATGGCCTGCGCCTCGACGCTGAGGTTGGAACGAAGCGTTCCGAGCGCGCGCGGCGGCGCTACCAACACGATGTTGGTCGCATCCTTCTCGATGATCAGGTCGTCCAGCTTGAATGCGATCTGCTTCAGGAATTCGGCCTCGGCCTGATCATGCCAATCGAGCTCCTCGACCGCGCTGCCCCGACCATCCGCGCTATGGGCCCGGCCGGGCTTATCGGTGCCGATTTCGCGATCGGGTTCGTTCGGTTGCGCCAGGGTTTCCCTGACCTTGAGATCGACGCCGCTAACGTCGCCGTCATTCTGCATAATCAGAGCCTTGCCTCCGTCGCATACCACAACCCAGGAATTTCGCGGCACTCTGATGTCAGCCATATCAGTCTCCTTGATCTTTTTTGCTGAGTGCGGATCCCGCACTCGGGAGCACAAATCTGTGCTCGTGAACAAGAAGCAAACGCCCGGGGTCGTAAAGAGTTCAACGATTTGTGGAATTCGCGCGATAGGCAATCCAATCCGTGTAGAGCACGTACAGAGAGGCAAACGTCAGGACAGGATCATGAAAACAGCTCTCGTCGCCTATGCCGGTTCATTTGGTACGCTGCTCGTGTTGGATGCCATATGGCTCGGCCTCGTCGCCCGGACATTCTATCGCGATCAACTGGGCGATCTGATGCTGCCGTCACCGAATTTCGGCATCGCCGCGATCTTCTATCTTTTCTTCGCCGTAGCCGTGGTGGTTCTTGCCGTGCTTCCGGCAATCGCGTCTGGGTCGCTATGGACCGCCGTCATTTACGGCCTGATACTGGGGCTTGCCGCCTACGGCACCTACGACGTGACGAACCTCGCCACGCTGAAGAACTGGCCGCCGCTGATGAGCATCGTCGATCTCGCCTGGGGCGGCTTCGTCACAGCCATGACGGCCGCCGGTGGATTTTTTGCCGTCCGAGCTTTCAGTTAAATTCTCATTCACTAAAATTGTAGTGACTTCGTTGATGATTGCGCAAAGCATTCATGTGACGCTCCATTGGAAAGACTAGGATTTTCCTGATTTTAGGAGTGTGCCTGCGATGTCGATGCTCAACAACACGCACCTCACGACGGTGAAATCGGAGATTTACGAGACCCGATGGGAGCAGTTCAACGTGCGGCGCCCGGCCCGCATTGTCGCGGTGCGCCCCTGCCTGACGGGTGTCTCGATGCGCAGCGCCGAGATCATCGACATCTCGCGCGGCGGCGCCACGCTTCTTGTCGCTTCGGCGACCGGTCTTCCCAAGCACTACTATCTCAACATTCTCGGGCTCGCCTACCGCATTGGCTGCGCCGAGGTATCACGGCGCAATGAGCGCCTGCATGTGCGCTTCATCAACACGATCGAGCCCGAGGTATTACGCCGCGTCGTGCGTGCCGACTTCATGATCGGCAATATGGAAGCGATCAGCGCGAGCCGCACGATCAGCATGTAAATAGGCTTCCCAGGGGAATAATCGTCCTTGCCATGGCACCATCAGCGCCTATTGTTGGCGCGATTTTCATAGCCTTGGGAAATGCCCTTAAAATGTCTGCCTTCTCGCGCTTCACACCGCTTGTCAGCGCCCTGCCCTCCACCGTTCCCTTTGTCGGCCCTGAGGCCATCGAGCGTCAACGCGGCCTCGCCGTCAAGGCGCGCATCGGCGCCAACGAAAACGGCTTCGGCCCCGCCCCATCAGTGCTGACGGCAATGCGCGAGGCGGGCGCTGATATCTGGAAGTACAGCGACCCCGAGAACCACGACCTGAAGGAAGCGCTTGCCGCCCATCTCGGCACGACGCCGGCCAATATCGCCATCGGCGGCGGCATCGACGAGTTGCTCGGGCAGATCGTGCGCATGGTGATCGAACCCGGTGCGCCCGTCGTCACGTCGCTCGGCGGCTATCCGACCTTCAACTTCCATGTCGCGGGCTTCGGCGGCCGGCTGGTCACCGTTCCCTATGTGAACGATCGGGAAGATCTCGACGGATTGCTGGATGCGGTGAAGCGCGAAAATCCGCCGCTCATTTACTTCGCCAATCCAGATAATCCGATGGGTAGCTGGTGGGATGCCGACCGCGTGGTCGCTTTCGCCCGCGCGATCCCCGAGACAACACTGCTGATCCTCGACGAGGCCTATAGCGAGACGGGTCCAGCCAGCGCGCTGCCGTCGATCGCATCGCTGATCGATTTGCCCAACGTGATCAGGACGCGCACCTTCTCGAAGGCCTATGGCCTTGCCGGCGCGCGCGTGGGGTACGCGATCTCGACGCCGGGGACCGCGCTCGCCTTCGACAAGATCCGCAACCATTTCGGCATGAACCGGATGGCTATCGCCGGCGCAATCGCCGCGCTGAAGGATCAGGCCTATCTCTCGGAGGTGATTGCCAAGATCCACGCCGCGCGCGAGCGGATTGCCGGTATCGCCGATACCAACGGCCTGCAGGCGCTGCCGTCGGCAACCAACTTCGTCGCCGTCGACGCCGGCCGCGACGGCACCTATGCGCGGGCGATCGTCGACGGGCTGATGCAGCATGGCGTGTTTATCCGCATGCCGGGGGTCGCTCCGCTCAACCGCTGCATTCGCGTCAGCGTCGGCCCTGCCGCCGATATGGATCTATTCGAGGCGGCACTGCCTCAGGTTCTGAAGTCGATCGGCTGATCAAACGACAAGAACCGCGCCGGCCTTGTTCCTGCCGGTCGCGGTTCGATATGTCGACGCAGGCGCAAGGCGCCTCGCCATCCCCTCTTCGAGGTTATTGTTTTTATTGAATTGTCGGCACTGACAGTTGCTTAGTGAACCGTCATCCATTCGCGAGCCGCGCGCAGCGCCTCGACAAGCTGCATCTTGTCCATCGTGGCCGCGAGATCGGCGCGCAGTTCGGCGGCGCGATCGTGGCCCTTGATGGCGGCGATGTTCAGCCATTTGTGGGCCGCAACGAGGTCAACGGAGCATCCGCGACCTGTCGCGTACATCAGACCCATTTCGCAGAAGACGTCGGCGTTGTTTTCGCCACCCATGGTGGCCGTTTCAGCATTATGCATTTCAAAGCGTGCCATCGGTTTTATCCCTGTTTAGCCTGTTATCGACTTACCCTGTTTTACCTCGGAGCCTTGCCGTCTAACGCGGCGTTCGGTCTCTTCGGTTCGGCGGGTTTGCCCCGCTCGTTTGATGGGTTCAATATGCAGCAAGCCCTTCAAAAAACGCCTAAAATGCATGATTAATTTGAGACAAACAAAGTGCAAACGCTTGGTAAAATTGGGTTTTTGTTAAACATCGGATCGCCTGCTCATTAAGGGTTCCGGCATTTGTTTAAGGAAAAATTCAGAAT
The DNA here is from genome assembly GCF_057809895.1 of Rhizobium sp. FG113. Classification (NCBI taxonomy): domain Bacteria; kingdom Pseudomonadati; phylum Pseudomonadota; class Alphaproteobacteria; order Hyphomicrobiales; family Rhizobiaceae; genus Rhizobium; species Rhizobium sp. FG113. The sequence continues at coordinate 292,312 of NZ_JBMDKV010000004.1, forward strand.
TGAAAATCAACCCTTCGTTCACCACGAAATCAGCGGCGAAATGAAAACACACGGAAATTCGTCTTCGCGAACGGGCACTTTCAGGCATGCCGGAACCACGAATATTTACCTTTACGTTCGCGTAAGCTATCGTCCGCAACCTCAGGACATCAGGGAGGAATAAGATGATCCGCAGTCTCATTCTGGCGAGCGCATTGGCGCTCTCCGCAACGCTTGCGCATGCCGAGGAGCCGATCGCAGGCAATTGGAAGACGGTGGCGGGCGATACCGCCGTAATCGCATCCTGCGGCGGCAGCTACTGCATCACGCTGAAGACGGGCAAATATGCCGGGCGCAAGATCGGCACGCTGACGGGCAAGGACGGCACCTATAATGGCGAGATCACCGATCCGAGCAACGACAAGACCTATAGCGGCTCGGGCACGGTCTCCGGCAATTCGCTGAAGATGAAGGGCTGCGTGCTGGCCGTGCTCTGCAAGTCGCAGACCTGGACACGTCTCTAACCGAGTATCCGGTGCGCCCGGCCCATCGGGCGCATCTCCTCCGTCCTTCCCGCCCATGCTTGTTTCATGAACGGCGGATGAATTCCGATCTCAGCATCGGTTCAGCCTGACCATGGCAAAACGGTGTCATTCTAAAGTGCACTGCGTCGCAAGCAGCACCCGGCGCACACATGACATTCGGAACATGGCACATGGGCAAGGATACGGAAGTGCTTATCATGGCAAGACGCTTCACCATCATCACGCTGTTCGCGGCGATCTTCGCCGTCTCGTTTTCGGCGGCCGTCAACCGCAATGCCGGCGGCGGCGCGCAGTCGCATTTCGGCGCGAACTATACCTGCGTCGACAGAACCAACCCGATCTGCACCAGCGTCAACTGACGCCACCACGGCCGGCAACCGCCGACCCCGGCTGCCGGTCATCCTGGTCATTCAGCACATGTCATGCTGGTCATGAACGCGTCGTTTGCTTGTTAAGAACGACGTACTATAATGCCTCATGAGCAACCGAATCTCTCCTTCTGCCCCCCTCGACGTCTCGTCTCCGAGCCCCTTCAAGCCGCAAAGTTTCGACGATCCCATCAAGGCCGTCGAAGCGCTGACAGAGCTTTACGAGCGCAACACGACCTTCCTGATCGAGCACTTCAAGGAACTGGCGCAGGGCGCGCCGATCACCTCGCGCTACCGGGCGTTTTATCCGCAGGTCAGCATCGAGACGACAAGCTTCGGCCATATCGACACGCGCCTCTCCTATGGCCATGTCACGGCACCGGGCATCTACACGACGACGATCACCCGTCCCTCGCTCTTCCGGCACTATCTGAAGGAGCAGCTTGGGCACCTGATGCGCAATCACAATGTGCCCGTCGTCGTGTCCGAATCGACCACGCCTATCCCGCTGCATTTCGCCTTTGGCGAAGGCGCGCATGTCGAGGCATCCGCGTCGGCCTTCGTCGATGTCCCGATGCGCGATCTTTTCGATACGCCCGACCTCAACACCACCGATGACGAGATCGCCAACGGCGAATATATCCCGCCGCCGGGTGAGCCCTCGCCGCTTGCGCCTTTCACGGCGCAGCGCATCGACTATTCGCTGGCGCGCCTCTCGCACTATACGGCCACTGGCGCGCAGCACTTCCAGAATTTCGTGCTGTTCACGAACTACCAGTTCTACATCGACGAATTCTGCGCTTGGGCGCGCAAGCTGATGGCCGATGGCGGCGACGGCTACACCTGCTTCGTCGAACCCGGCAACATCGTCACCCATGCCGGTTCCAGCGCGCCGGAGACGGACGCGACGCTGTCGCGGCTGCCGCAGATGCCGGCCTACCACCTGAAGAAGAAGGGCCATGCCGGGATCACCATGATCAATATCGGCGTCGGCCCCTCCAACGCCAAGACGATCACCGACCATGTGGCGGTGCTGCGCCCGCATGCCTGGCTGATGCTCGGCCATTGCGCCGGCCTGCGCAACAGTCAGCGATTGGGCGACTACGTGCTGGCGCATGCCTATATGCGCGAGGATCACGTTCTCGACGACGACCTGCCGGTCTGGGTGCCGATCCCCGCGCTCGCCGAAGTGCAGGTTGCGCTGGAGGCCGCCGTGGCCGAGATTACCGGCTACGAGGGCTTCGAGCTCAAGCGCATCATGCGCACCGGCACCGTCGGCACGATCGACAATCGCAACTGGGAACTGCGCGACCAGCGCGGACCGGTAAAGCGACTGTCACAGGCCCGCGCCATCGCGCTCGACATGGAATCGGCCACCATCGCCGCCAACGGTTTCCGCTTCCGCGTTCCTTACGGCACGCTGCTTTGCGTCTCCGACAAGCCGCTGCATGGCGAACTGAAGCTACCGGGCATGGCCACGGCCTTCTATCGCACGCAGGTCAACCAGCATCTGCAGATCGGCATCCGCGCCGTGCAGAAGCTTGCGGCCATGCCGCCCGAGACGCTGCATTCACGCAAGCTCAGAAGCTTCTTCGAGACGGCCTTCCAATAGGCCGCCTCGCTTGCCTCACGAGGCGCGACGACGACCGAACGGCAAGGAGATTGCCGTTCCCGTGAGCGCGGAAACAATAATCAGCAAATGGGCATTGATGCTTGCACGGGCGAGCGCCGCGATATCCGCGGCATTGCTCGATGCGCCGAAGGCAACGGCGCCCGCCGTGATGCCCGCCGGATAGGTACCGACACCGCCAGGGGCATGCATCGGCAGCACCGACGACAGCTCGCCGCCAAGTGCGCCGCCGAAGCTCGCAGCCGCCGGCACCACGCCCATTAGCCGCAGCGCCCAGGCAAGCACTAGCACTTTCACCAGCCAGTTGATGACGGTCATCGCCCAGGCACGCGCGAAGGCCAAAGCATTTGCGGGCAGACCGTTTTCGATCTCGGCGACGAAGTGCTGCAGTTTCCTTGGCAGGAGCTTCGCGGCAAGGCGCACCAGCGGTTTGCGCGCCGCGAACGCTGCGACGGGCAGCAGCAGGAACGCCACCCACAGCAGCCACGTAATCAGTTTGTGCGACGACGCGATAGCGAAACCGATCCCTGCGGCTGCAAAGAGCGCATGAAGATCGAGAAGCCGCATGACGAGCAGCGCCGCCGTTCCGCGCGCAAGCGGAATGCCGAATTCGGTGCGCATCAAGAGCGGAAAGCTGGTTTCGCCGGTTCGAAACGGCAGCATGATATTCAAGAGATTATGAACCTGCGTGACACGAAAAAGCGCAGGGAAGCGGCCGCTGGTTTCGCGCGGGAAGTAATCGTAGATGCGCCAGGTGCGCAGGAAATAGGTGCTGGTCAAAAGCGCCAGGGCTGCGATGATCGTCAGCGCGCCGACCTCGGCCCACTGCCGCAGAATGGTCGACCAGCCCCAGAACCACTCGATGAAGGCGGCATAGACTATGACAATTATGACTGTGAACAGCAGCATTCGATTGCGTGCGAACCAGGATTGTCGGCTGGCAACCACCGGAGACTTCATGTACTAGCTTCCTGCCTTCGGCCGACAGAAGAGCGGCACCACTGGGCGGCGTTTTAGGAGAAATACGTGTTGCAGACAACGGCAGAAACACTTTCAGGCGCGACCGACGCCGCCGCTCCCGTCGAACTATCGCTGGTCGTCCCCGTCTTCAACGAAGAAGAAAGCGTTGGCCCGCTGGTCGATCGCATCTGCTCGGCGATGACGCGCTACCCCAACCGCTGGGAGCTCATCCTGGTCGACGATGGCAGCACCGACGCCACGCTGGTCAATGCCCGCAAGCATATCGGCCGTGACGGCCTGTCGCTTCGCATCGTGGCGCTGCAGCGCAATTTCGGCCAGACCGCCGCCATGCAGGCGGGCATCGACACGGCCACTGGCCGCCTCATCGCCACCATGGATGGCGACCTGCAGAACGATCCGAACGACATCCCGCACATGGTCGCCGAACTCGAGCGCCGCGAACTCGACCTGCTCGTCGGCTGGCGCAAGAACCGCCAGGACGGGCTTTTGCTGCGCAAGATCCCTTCGTGGTGCGCGAATTACCTGATCGGCCGCATCACCGGCGTCAAGCTCCACGACTATGGCTGCAGCTTGAAGATCTACCGCACCTCGGTCATCAAGCAGGTGAAGCTGATGGGCGAGATGCACCGCTTCATTCCGGCCTGGGTCGCCGGCGTCGTGCCGAGCTCGCGCATCGGCGAAATGGTGGTCACGCACCATGCCCGCGCGCACGGCCAGTCGAAATACGGCATCTCGCGCACGTTCCGGGTTATCCTCGATCTGCTCTCGGTGATGTTCTTCATGCGCTACAAGGCGCGTCCGGGCCATTTCTTCGGCTCGCTGGGTCTCGGGCTCGGCGCCTTGTCGGCGCTCATCCTGATTTATCTGTTCTTCGACAAGTTCATCATGGGCAACGATATCGGAGCCCGACCGATGCTCATGGTCGGCGTCGTCCTTCTTCTGTCGTCGGTGCAGATGATCACCACTGGTATCCTGGCCGAAATGATCGCGCGTACCTACTACCGCGACGACGTCTCGCCCAACTATATCGTCCAGCGGATCTTCGACGGGAATGAGAATGCGTAATCTCCTGGCGCGCAAGCCGGATGCTGTCGTCTGGCTGATCGCCGGGTATTTCTGCATCCAGTTTATTGTTCGTCTCCTGCAGCCACACGGCCTGAGATTTGACGAGTCGCAGCAGGCGTTCGTCTCGCAGTGGCTGACGCTCGGCTATGATTCGCAGCCGCCGCTCTACAACTGGCTGCAGTCGATCGTCGTCTGGTTTTTTGGCCTGTCGCTGGCAACAGTGTCCGCGACCAAGAACCTGGTGCTATTTCTCGTCTACCTGACCTATTACAAGCTTGCCCGAGAGGTGCTCGAGGACAAGCTATACGCTGTCATCGCGACGCTTTCGCTGCTGACCATCCCTCAGCTCTTCTGGGAAGCGCAGCGCGACCTCACCCACACCGTTATTCAGCTTCTTACGATCAATCTCTTTCTCTACGGCGTGATCAAGACGCTGAAGGCGCCGTCGCTCGGCTCCTATGCCTTCATGGGGCTGGCGCTCGGATTGGGGATGCTGTCGAAGTACAATTTCACGCTCGTGGCCGTGGCCACTATCCCCGCCGTATGGCTGCATCCGCAGGGACGCGCGCGGATCATGGACCGGCGTTTCCTGCTGTCGATCGCGCTTGCCGTGCTGATCTTCCTGCCGCACGGGCTCTGGCTGCTCCACAATCTTGATATCGCGTCGGGGCGTACGCTTGGGATCATGAAGCAGGAAGCGCCAGACACGGCGTTTGCGAAGTTGGTGCAGGGGCCATTCAAGTTCCTGCGGCTTGTCTTGGTTATCATGGCGCCGACTGTAATCGTCTACGCGATCGTCTTCGGCCGCTCCTTCTGGAAAAGCCTTCGCGCATCGTCCGAATGGACAAGGTTCTTCACGGCGCTGTTCGTCACCATCGCGCTTCTGGTGCTCGTTCTGGTCGTCACCATCGGCATGACCTCGCTGCGCGACCGATGGCTATTGCCATTCCTGTTCCTCATGCCGATCTATTTCTGCTTGAAGATGCAGGCTGCCCGCCATCGCTCTGATAATCACTTCCGCCGCTTCATCGTCGTGCCGCTGGTTCTGATGATCGTCATCCCGACGGCGTTGCTTGCCAGGCCGAACCTGCCCACCTTGTTTGGTCGGTACGAGGCCTACAACGTGCCCTATAGCGGCTTTGCCAAACACATTGCTGCCGAGGAGAGCAAGACGCCAGGTCTCATCGTGACCGACAGCTGGCTGCCGGCCGGAAACCTGCATCTGCAATGGCCCGATGTGCCGCTGATGTCGCGGTTCTTCGACAATATGAAGATCGCCTACGAGTGGACAGCTGACCGGCCGATCCTGCTTGTGTGGATCACCAAGGACAGCGGAGAAGCTCTGCCGCCCCTGCTCGCCGAATGGATCACGCAAAATCTCGGCGAGCAATATAGCGCCGTCGACGTGAAGAGCACCTCCGTCCCCTATCATCGGGGACGGCCCGAGGATCAGGTCGGGTTCAGCTACGTCTGGATCTACCCGAAGTAAGCGGGTCTCAAGCCCTGAGTTCCTTCCACGCAGCGTCCAGCGCAAGCTTGGCGATGCGTCCCATTTCGTCCACTTCCTCATGGCTGATGATCAGCGGCGGGGATGCGAGCATGCGGTCGCCGGTGGCGCGCAGGATGAGGCCGTGGGCGAGCGCATGATTGCGCACCAGAGTGCCGACGGCATCGGGCTTCTCGTAACGGGTGCGGGTTTTCTTGTCGGCTGTGAGCTGCAGCGCTGCCATCAGGCCGATGCTCTGGGTCTGACCGACGAGGTCGTGCTCGCCGAGCGCACCCCAGACCTTGGCGAAGTAAGGGCCGATATCGTCGCGGACGCGCTCGACCAGCCTTTCATCCTCGATGATCCTGAGGTTCTCCAGTGCAGCTGCGGCGCAGACGGGGTGGCCGGAGTAAGTGAAACCGTGGTTGAAATCGCCGACCTCGTTGATGAGGACGTCGGCCACGCGGTCGCTGACCAGCACGCCGCCGATCGGGAGATAACCTGACGACAGGCGCTTGGCGATCGGCGCCAGATCCGGCTCGACGCCGAAATGTTGGTGACCGAACCATTCGCCGAGACGGCCGAAGCCGCAAATCACCTCGTCGGCGACCAGCAGGATGTTGCGCGCTTTGCAGATGCGGGCGATCTCGGGCCAGTAGGTTTCCGGCGGGATGATCACGCCGCCCGCGCCCTGCACCGGTTCGGCCACGAAGGCGGCGACGTTATCCTCGCCGAGTTCGTCGATCTTCGCTTCCAGCTCGCGCGCAACCTTGAGGCCGAACTCGGCCGGAGAGAGATCGCCGCCCTCGCCATACCAATAGGGTTGTCCGATATGGACGATCCCCTCGATCGGCAGGTGCCCCTGCTCGTGCATGTATTTCATGCCACCAAGGCTGGCGCCGGCGACGGTCGAGCCGTGATAGCCGTTCTTGCGAGAGATCACTATCTTCTTCGACGGCTGGCCGATGGCGCTCCAGTAGACGCGGGCCATGCGGAACCACGTGTCGTTGGCCTCGGAACCGGAGCCCGTGAAGAACACGTGGTTGAAGCGCGGGCCGGCATGGGCCGTAACCTTTTCGGCAAGCAGGGTCGTCGGCGTCGTCGTGGTGCCGAAGAAGGTGTTGTAATAGGGCAGTTCGTTCATCTGCCGCGCCACCGCCTCGGTGATCTCGTTGCGGCCATAGCCGACATTGACGCACCAGAGGCCGGCAAAACCATCGAGATATTTGCGGCCATGATTGTCCCAGACGTGCACGCCCTCGCCGCGCTGGATGATGCGGGTGCCATCCGCATTCAGCTTCTTCATGTCGGAGAACGGATGCAGATGATGAGCGGCATCGATGGCGGCGAGATTGGAGCGCGCGTAAGTATCAGACATGATTTGCTAAACACCCTCGGATATTGAAAGCCTCTTCCCAATGAGCTACGACCTTGGCCTTGTCCGAGGGGATTTTCAAGATCATGGCGAGCGACAACATGCACGGCAAAGCTGCGGGTGGCGATCCGCGCATCGAAATCCTGCTGGTCGGCATGAATGGCGACCTGCGCGGCAAGCAGATCCCTCTCGAGGCGCAGAAGAAGGTATGGGCCGGCGAAGTCCGCCTGCCCTCCTCCACGCAGTCGCTCGATATCTGGGGCGACGACAATGACGATATCACCGGGCTGTCGCTCTCCGTCGGCGATCCCGATGGACACTGTCTTCCCGACCGGCGCAGTCTTGCGCCGATGCCTTGGGCGCCGGAGGGCTCGGTCCAGGTGCTCGCCACCATGCATGAATTCGACGGCACGCCGAGCTTCATGGACCCGCGCGCCATCCTGCAATCGGTGCTCAACCGCTACGCCGAGCGCGGACTGACGCCCGTTGTCGCAACGGAACTCGAGTTCTACGTGGTGGCGCCCGACTGGCGCGAGACCGGCCGGCCGATGCCGCCGGCAAGCCTGACCTATCAGGGCGATCCGAACGGCTTCCAGCTCTACGACATGAGCGCCGTCGATGCGCTCGACGATTACCTGCAGACGGTGCGCACATACGCGAAGGCGCAAGCGCTGCCGGCAGATGCGACGACGGCTGAGTTCGGCCCCGGCCAGTTCGAGATCAACCTTTTGCACCGCGCCGACGCGCTGGCGGCGGCCGACGACTGCATCTACCTGAAGCGGATCGTGGAACAGGCAGCGCGCAAGCACGGGCTGAAATCCACCTGCATGGCCAAGCCCTATTCGGATCACGCCGGATCCGGCCTGCATGTGCATGCCAGCATCATCGACCGCGATGGACGCAATATCCTCGATGCTGGGGGTGGCGAGGCGACGAAGCTGAAATCGGTCTGCGCCGGGATGCTGCAAAGCATGCGCGATGCGCAGCTGGTGTTCGCGCCTTTCGCCAACTCCTACCGCCGCTTCCAGCCGGGTTCCTTCGCGCCTGTGGATCTCACCTGGGGCTACGGGCATCGTGGCACCGCCATCCGCATTCCCGACAAAAATGGTCCGGCGGCCCGCATCGAACACCGCGTCGCCGGTGCCGATGCCAACCCCTATCTGCTGCTAGCGGCCATCTTGGGCGGCATGCTGCTCGGGCTCGACAATGAGCTCGACCCCGGCGAGGAGACGACGCCGTCGCATATGCCTGACAATACCACCAAGCTGACGCATGACTTCTTGACGGCGGTCGAAACGTTTCGGGCGTCGCCGTTTATCGCGGATGTCTTCGGCGAGGCCTACCAGAGGCTCTACGGTGACACGAAGCGGAAGGAGGCGATCACGCACCTTCGCACCGTTTCCGACTTCGATTACCGCACCTATCTGCCGCGTCTTTAAGACGTCGGCTCGCGGCGTTCGGTCTCGTCGACCTGGGCGGCGAGCCCTTGTCGGACGAGAACCTTGAGTTCGCCGGGATGCAGTTTCAGCGCGACGTCGCGGGCGAGCGGCAACAGCTCGCCGTCCATGACGCAATTGGCCTTCGAATGCACCTTCGGGAAGTGCAGATGCACTTCGGCCGGGTGCATGATCATCACGTCGGCGTTTTCCCTCACCTTCCCGCGCAGGAGATCGATGGCGAGCCGCGCCACGCCCCATGGCTTCAAGGGCTTGGCGGTGTAGAAGCCGAGTTCGCCTGATGTCAGCGTATCGGCGTAAAGCAGCGCATTCTCGCCGAAGGGGTTGTTCGATACCGACACGGCCGAGACCTTGCGGCGTTCCTTGATGCCTATAGCCTCGAACTCGACCTCGAACTCCGGCGGATTGAGCACGACGCCAAAAGCCGCGCGGGTACTGGCGCGCATTTTTCCCAGCCGGGACCGATAGCTGTAGGAATTGCGATAGCGGACCATGCGCGCATGAAGACCGGCGGAGAACTGGTGGATGAAGGGGCGGTCGTTGGCGCTGGCGATGTCGACATGATCGACCTCACCCGAGGCCAGAACATCGAGCGCCTGCCAGATATCGAGCGGAATGCGCAGTGATCGCGCAAACAGGTTCATCGTCCCGGCCGGAATCACGCCGAGCGCCACGCCGTTCTTCCAGGCGATCGAGGACGCCGCCGAGATGGTGCCGTCACCGCCGCCGGCAACGATGCCGTCGATGTCGTCGCGGCGGGCGGCGCGCTCCATGGCCGGAACGATCTCCTTGCCCGGAAAGACCACCGCCTCGAAATCATGGCCGGCTTCGCGGAAAACCCGTTCCGCATGCTTCTCGTACGCCTCCATGTCGGTCGTGCGAAAGGTGCCGCCATCGCGGTTGAAAAAACCTATAAGCTTCATCGAGTTCCCGTTATTCATCGGCTGACGCGCTGCTTAGAAATGGTTGCTGTGCGTGCAATTTCAAGCAGATGGCATGTCAAATGACGCCGTTACGCACGCGTTCAGCCGGCACGCCGCCTACGTATGCGCCAGGCGGGATGCTGCGCTGCATAAAACGCACATGACGGCTCCCGACAAATCGTAAATTAATACCGTGTTGGAGCAGGCGCTCCATCTCCCTCATTTTCCGCTTGTCCGTCTGGCAGTGACACTTCATTGCGCGACTGTTCCAAGCCATTGCATGCCCGAAGGAGCTCGCGCTTGAGCCAGGTCGCCGTAAACGATTCCATCGCCGACATCCCCGTTTCCGAGGCGCCCTCGCCCATGGCGGTCGCGCTCGTGCAGCTGGCGCTGGCCTGTGGCGGCTTCGGGATCGGCACCGGCGAATTCGCGATCATGGGCCTGCTTCCCAATGTCGCCGGCACGTTTTCCGTCACCATCCCGCAGGCCGGCTATGTCATCAGCGCCTATGCTCTTGGTGTCGTGATCGGCGCTCCCGTGATTGCGGTGCTGGCCGCCAAGATGGCGCGCCGCTCGCTGCTCTTGCTGCTGATGGGGATCTTCGCCGTCGGCAATATCACGAGTGCCATGGCTCCCTCGTTCGAGAGCTTCACCGTGCTGCGCTTCATCACCGGCCTGCCGCACGGCGCCTATTTCGGCGTGGCCGCGATCGTCGCCGCATCGATGGTGCCGGTGCACAAGCGCGCCCGCGCCGTTGGCCGCGTCATGCTGGGCCTGACGATCGCGACGCTGCTCGGCACACCGCTCGCCACCTTCTTCGGCCAGTCGCTCGACTGGCGCGTCGCGTTTACCGCTGTCGGCGTGATCGGCCTCCTGACCATGGCGCTGATCTGGTACTACGTGCCGCGCGATGAGGTGTCCGAGGGTGCGAGCTTCATGCGCGAACTCGGTGCCTTCAAGCGCCCGCAGGTGCTGCTGACGCTTGCGATTGCGGCCGTCGGCTACGGCGGCATGTTCGCGATGTTCAGCTATATCGCCGACACGACCACTGATGTCGCCATGCTGCAGCCCGGCATGGTGGCCGTCATGATGGTGCTATTCGGCGTCGGCATGAACGCCGGCAATGTCGTCGGCTCGTGGCTCGCCGACAAGTCGATCATGGGCACGATCGGCGGCTCGCTGGTCTTCAACATCGTCGTGCTGACGCTGTTTTCGCTGACCGCCTCCAGCCCGTTCATGCTCGGCCTTTGCGTCTTCCTGATCGGTTGCGGCTTCGCGGCAGGTCCGGCGCTGCAGACCCGCCTGATGGATGTCGCCGCCGATGCGCAGACGCTGGCCGCCGCCTCCAACCACTCCGCCTTCAACATCGCCAACGCGCTCGGCGCGTGGCTCGGCGGCCTCGTCATCGCCTGGGGCTATGGCTCGGCTTCGACGGGTTATGTCGGCGCGATCCTGTCGGCGCTCGGCATCGTCGTCTTCGCGGCCTCGCTACGCCTCGACCGCCGCAGCCGCGGCTGACCCTCCACAGGCCGCCACATCCCTGAGGTGGCGGCCACTGGGGCGGCAGGATATGTTTTCCTCGCCCCACGCTGCCAAGGCGGCGATGACGGGCTTCAACGTCTTGCCGAGCGGCGTCAGCGCGTAATCCACGCGCGGCGGCACGACGGCAAACACGGTGCGCGACACCAGACCGCATTCCTCCAGTTCACGAAGCTGTTTAGTCAGCATCCGCTGCGTTACCGATGGCAGCTTGCGGCGCAGTTCATTGAAGCGCAGCGTGCCCTCCATCAAGTGAAAGAGGATCACGCCCTTCCACTTGCCATCCAGAAAACTCAACGTCGCCTCGACGGGGCATCCGGGGAAGTTCTCGGTCAGCTTGTCTCTCGGCAACGACATTTGACGGTATCCTTTTGGGTACTACGTACAGAATTTGTGCATTCTTGCGGATGTCCAACGTAAGACGCATCTAGCATCCGTGCAACAAACACTGGAGTCTTTCATGCGCGCCGTCGCCTACACCACCCCGCAGCCCATTTCCGCCGAGACGTCGCTGATCGACGTCGACCTGCCGATGCCTGAGGCTACCGGCCACGATCTCCTGGTCGAGATCAAGGCCGTCTCGGTCAATCCCGTCGACACCAAGATCCGCATCGGCGTGGCGCCCGCGGACGGCGAGTTCAAGGTTCTCGGTTGGGACGCGGCCGGCATCGTGAAGGCGGTCGGCCCCGAGGTTACGCTGTTCAAGGTCGGTGACGAGGTCGCCTATGCGGGCGCGATCAATCGCCCCGGTTCCAACGCCGAATTCCATCTGGTCGATGAGCGCATCGTCGGTCGCAAGCCATCAAGCCTCGATTTCGCGGCCGCCGCTGCCCTGCCGCTGACTTCGATCACTGCATACGAAGCGCTGTTCGACCGCCTGAAGGTGCAGGACGCCGTACCGGGCGCCGCCAACGCCATCCTCATTATCGGCGGAGCCGGTGGTGTCGGCTCGATCGCCATCCAGATCGCCCGCGCCTTGACCGACCTCACCGTCATCGCGACGGCCTCGCGGCCGGAAACGCAGGCCTGGGTGAAAGAACTCGGCGCCCATCATGTGATCGACCATTCGAAGCCGATCGCTGCGCAGGTGGCAGCACTTGGCATCGGTGCACCGGGCTTCATCTTTTCCACGACGAACACCAGCGATCATCTGCAGGATATCGTCGAGGCCATCGCGCCGCAGGGCCGCTTTGCGCTCATCGACGACCCCAAGACGCTCGACATCGTGCCATTCAAGCGCAAGGCCATCTCGATCCACTGGGAACTGATGTTCACGCGCCCGCTCTTTAACACCGCAGACATGATCGAACAGCACAAGCTCCTGAACAAGATCGCGGACCTGGTCGATGCTGGCACCATCCGCACGACGCTGAACGAAACGCTCGGCGTGATCAATGCGGCGAACCTGACGACGGCGCATGCGATGATCGAGAGCGGGAAGACCAAGGGCAAACTGGTGCTCGCAGGCTTCTGATCGCTGCCCGCTCACCCTGATGGATGAGCTTTGCGGCACAAGAAGCGGCTTATCCATCACGCTTACCAAGAAAGCCGCGCGGCCTGCGCGGCTTTCTCGCCGCAACCACCTACCCCGCTTGACTTTTTCAGCGTTTGGGACCACCTACAGCATCACGCACGGAACGCCCGTTCCGAGCGGATATCAACGGAGCCATCTCACGATGCCAAGCGACAGTAGTAGTCGATTGCCTTTGCCGTACGCGGCCTTCGTGCGCTGACCGATATCCATCGGGCTCGCCCGTCGGACGCTGCGGCGGATCGACGGAAAGGCGAGCTATATGAACATCAATCGCTTCCCTCTGCGGGCAGGCCATGCCGCCCGTTTCTTTGCCAGCGACAGCCTCGGTGCCATCACCACGGCTGAACGCGTCGAGCGTCTGAACGCGCTCGAAATTCCAGAAGCAGCGGCTATCCTCGCCACGCTGCCGCAGCAGAAGGCCGTCCGCATACTGGGACGCCCGGAGCTGCACCATGCCGCCGCGATGCTGACCGAAATGCCGGTCGAGCAAGCCGCGCGCCTATTGAACGCCACCGCCAACGACCGCGTCGCCGACCTGTTCCAGGAAATGGACGAGGCCGCGCGCGCGCATCTGTTTTCCAAGCTTGACCGCGCGACCTGCCTCGCCGTGCAGCACCTCATGGGCTACCCGCCGCGCACGGCCGGCAGCATCATGACGACGGAATTCGTCAGCGTGCCTGCAACATGGACAGTCGAGAAGACATTGGAGCATGTCCGCAAGGTCGAGCGTTCGCGCGAGACCGTCTATGCGATCTATGTTCTTGACGTGGAGACACAGGCGCTCACGAGCGTCGTCACGCTGCGTCGCCTTATCAACGGCGAACCGCAGGCCTCGGTGCTGAGCGTCGCCCAGCAGGGCGGCATCGTTCGGGCCGATCCGCTGATGACGCAGGAAGACGTGGCACGGCTGATCCGCAAGCACAATCTGCTGGCGCTGCCTGTTATCGGCGAGAACGGCCATATGCTGGGCATCGTGACCGTCGACGACGTGATCGACACGATGATCGCCGACCAGACGGAAGACGCCCAGAAGTTCGGCGGCATGGAGGCGCTCGGAAAGCCCTACATGGCGATCAGCTTCGCCGGCATGCTGAAGAAGCGCGCCGGCTGGCTTTGCGCCCTCTTCCTCGGCGAAATGCTGACGGCGAGCGCCATGCAGCATTTCGAGGGCGAGCTGGAAAAGGCGATCGTGCTGACGCTGTTCGTGCCGCTGATCATGAGCTCCGGCGGCAATTCCGGTTCGCAGGCGACCTCGCTCATCATCCGGGCGCTGGCGCTGGGCGAGCTGAAGCTGTCCGACTGGTGGCGGGTTCTGCTGCGCGAACTGCCGACCGGCATCGTGCTCGGCTCGATCCTCGGCGCCGTCGGTTTTGCCCGCATCATCCTGTGGCAGAACGTCGGGCTTTATGACTATGGCGAGCACTGGATTCTCGTCGGCTTCACGATCTTCGCGGCGCTGATCGGGATCGTGACGTTCGGCTCGGTCGCAGGCTCGATGCTGCCCTTCGTGCTGCAGAAGCTACGGCTCGATCCGGCGAGCGCGTCTGCACCCTTCGTCGCCACGCTGGTCGATGTGACCGGGCTGGTGATCTACTTCTCGGTGGCGCTGCTGATCCTCAGCGGCACATTGCTTTAAATAGGAAAACGGGGCCGATCGGCCCCGTTTCTCATTGTCGTTCAGGCCGTTGCCTGGATGACGACAACCTGCGCGCCGGGCTCTACGCGCTCGTAGAGATCGATTACGTCGTGGTTAAGCATGCGAATGCAACCGCTCGACATGGCAAGACCGATCGACTGCGGCTGGTTGGTGCCGTGGATACGGAAATGCGTGTCGTTGCCGCCGCGGTAGAGATAGATGGCGCGGGCACCGAGCGGGTTGTTCGGTCCACCCGGCATGCCGCCGGCGAGCTTGCGGTAGCGCTCTTCGCGGCGCTGCATGTTTTCGGTCGGTGTCCAGCTCGGCCATTCGGCCTTGCGCCCGACATAGGCGCCACCTGCAAAGGCCAGCCCTTCCCGGCCGACACCGACGCCATAGCGCATCGCCTGATTGTCGCCGAGGATGTAGTAGAGGCGGCGGGCGGGCGTATCGACGACGATGGTGCCGGGGCTGTAGCTCGAGGCGTAGCTGACCTGCTGGCGACGAAGCTCCGGATCGATCTTGTCGATCGGCATGGCCGGCAGCGGAAACTTCTCGGCCGGAATGGCCGCGTAGTTGGCGCGATGATCGGGACCGCTCGAAGCGCAGCCGGCGAGAAGCGCGGAGACGCCCAGAACGAAACCACGGCGGGAAAGCGACATCGAAGCAGATCCTTAACGTTCGGTTGATGAGACCGAGGTTACGGAGACTATGGTTAATGAACTGCTAAGCGTGTGCCTGCGGTAACGCATTCGTTAAGAGGTTGTGAGGTGGCTGCTCGCACCTCAAAGCCGCAGCAGCATGGCCACGCGCCGTTCCGAATCCATGCCGTTGCTGACCTCGTCATCGATCTTGGCCCGCAGAAATGGCGGCATGGCCTCGCCGTCTACCGTTTCGAAGCCGATGGATTGGTAGAAAGGTGCGTTGAACGGGACATAGCGGTCCGTCGTCAACGTCAGCGCGGAGAGCCGACGTGTCCTTGCCATTTCGACCGCGTGGGACATCAGGCGCCGGCCGACGCCTTTTCGTTGCCAGTCTGTGCTGACATCAAGCTCGATCACATAGAGCGTGTCGTGGATTTCTTCCGCCGCGAGGAAGCCAACCGGGCGATCATCGCCGTCTGCAGCCACGATCAGCAGGCCGGCTTCAAGCGCTTTTCGCAGGATATCGTGCGGCAAGGCATGCGCCGCGTCGGAGATGCCCAACGCCTCCGCCAATGTCGCGAAGGCGTCGAGTTCGATCTCGGTCAGGCGCGGCAATTCTTCCAAGCGCGCCTGCCTGATCTCAAGGGTAGCGCTCATGGCTTATCCCTTACATATTCGGATAAACAGGCCCCTCACCGCCCTGCGGCGGTACCCAGTTGATGTTCTGGTTGGGATCCTTGATGTCGCAGGTCTTGCAGTGGACGCAGTTCTGGGCGTTGATGACGTAGGTCTCCTGCCCATCCTTCTCGACCCACTCGTAAACACCGGCAGGACAGTACCGCGTCGAGGGACCGGCGAAGATGTCGTGCTCCGACGACTTCTGCAGCGCCATGTCCTTGACCTTCAGATGCACAGGCTCGTTTTCCTCGTGATTGGTGTTCGACAGGAACACCGAGGATAGCCGGTCGAAGGTGAGCACGCCGTCGGGCTTGGGGTAGTCGATCGGCTTGTGCTTGGCAGCAGGCTCCAGCGACTGGGCGTCGGTCTTGCCGTGGCCGAGCGTGCCGAAGAAGGAGAAGCCGAAGAGCTGGTTGGTCCACATGTCGAGACCGCCGAGCGCCACGCCGATGGCCGTGCCGAACTTCGACCATAGCGGCTTGACGTTGCGGACCTTCTTCAGGTCCTTGCCGATGTCGCTTGCGCGCCATTCGTTCTCGATCTCGATGACCTCGTCATTGGCGCGGCCTGATGCGATGGCGTCGGCGATCCTGTCCGCCGCCAGCATGCCCGAGAGCACAGCGTTATGGCTGCCCTTGATGCGGGGGACGTTGACGAAGCCGGCGGAGCAGCCGATCAGGGCGCCGCCGGGGAAGGTCAGCTTCGGCACCGACTGGTAACCGCCCTCGGTGATGGCGCGGGCGCCATAGGAAAGCCGCTTGCCGCCCTCGAAGGTGGTGCGGATCGCCGGATGCGTCTTGAAGCGTTGGAATTCCTCGAAGGGATAGAGATAAGGGTTCTTGTAGTTCAGGTGCACCACGAAGCCGACGGCCACGAGGTTGTCCTCCAGATGATACAGGAACGAGCCGCCGCCGGTCTTCATGCCGAGCGGCCAGCCGAAGGAGTGTTGCACGAGGCCCTGCTTATGGTTCTCCGGCTTCACCTGCCAGAGCTCCTTGATGCCGATTCCGAACTTCTGGGGCTCGCGGTCCTTCTGCAGGTCGAACTTGGCGATGAGCTGCTTGGCGAGCGAGCCGCGCACGCCTTCGCCGATCAGCGTATATTTGCCCAACAGCTCCATGCCACGGGTAAAATTCGGGCCGGGTTCGCCGTTCTTCTCGATGCCCATGTCGCCGGTGGCGACACCGATGACGGCGCCCTGGTCGTTGTAGAGCACTTCGGTGGCGGCAAAGCCCGGATAGATCTCGACGCCCAAGGCTTCCGCGTGGCCCGCCAGCCAACGACAGACGTTGCCGAGCGAGACGATGTAGTTGCCGTGATTGCTCATTAGCGGCGGCATGGCGAAGTTCGGCAGGCGGATGGAGCCGGCCGGACCGAGCAAGAGGAAGTGGTCGTCCTTGACCTCGGTCTTGAAGGGATGATCAGCCTCTTCGCGCCAATCCGGCAGCAGGCGGTCGATGCCGATGGGATCGACGACGGCGCCCGACAGGATATGCGCGCCGACTTCGGCGCCCTTCTCCAGCACGACGACGGAGAGTTCGGGATTGACCTGCTTCAGCCTGATCGCGGCCGAAAGGCCGGCAGGACCGCCGCCGACAATCACGACGTCGAATTCCATGCTCTCGCGTTCGGGCAGTTCAGTCGCTTCGGTCATTCATCATTCTCCGCTCAGCCGGCTTTGCGGCCATAATTCCCCGTGTGTAGGCTATCTCTTGGCAAAACATGGCTGGATTGTCGAGCCGGGAAACGACAGCCAATACCCCATTTCGCGCAATGATATTCCTCTTCACCAGAGAACTACATGCCGCTTACGTCAACGTCAATAAATGAAGCGGATCAAGCTATGGCCGGCCTTTCCTTTTGATCGTCGCGCGCCCTATAAACGGAGCGAACAATAGGAGACTTCAAAATGGATCTGGGCATCAAGGGCAAGCGCGCGCTCGTGCTGGCATCGTCGCGCGGACTTGGCCACGGCATCGCGGTCGCTCTGGCGCGCGAAGGCGCCAATGTGCTTTTGTGCGGACGCAGCGGCGAAACGCTGGAGGCAAACTGCAAGGCGATCAATGCCGAGGGCAAGGGCAAGGCCGACTGGATCTGGGCCGACCTTTCAGAAGAGAACTTCGTCGAGACAGTCACGACCGCCGTCAAGAGCAAGCTCGGTGGCGTCGACATCCTGATCAACAATACCGGCGGGCCGACGCCCGGCACCACCGAGGACATGACGGCCGATCGACTAGAGACCTATTTCTTCTCGATGGTGCTCCGGGTGATCACGCTCACCAACGCGCTGCTGCCCGGCATGAAGGAACAGGGGTGGGGCCGCATCCTGACGGTGGCGTCGTCAGGCGTGATCGAGCCGATCGGCAATCTCGCGCTTTCCAACACGCTGCGCCCAGCGCTTGCCGGCTGGAGCAAGACGCTGGCGACCGAAATCGGCCGCTTCGGCATCACCACCAACCTGCTGCTGCCAGGCTCCATCCTGACAAGCCGGCTCGACGATCTCGATGGCGCCGCCGCCAAGCGCACGGGCAAGAGCATCGAAGAGGTGCGTGTCGTCAAGGAAGCGGCCATCCCGGTCGGGCGATACGGCAAGGTGGAGGAGTTCGCGGCGACCGCCGCCTTCCTGTGCAGCCAGCAGGCGAGCTATATCACCGGCAGCCTCGTGCGCTGCGATGGCGGCGCGGCGCGATCCCTCTGATCGCAAACGACAATCGGGCGCCAGCCGCTGGCGCCCGACCGCGGTTGTGTCACATTTGTGCGATCACCCATTTTTTAGAATATGCGAACATTACGAAAATTTAAGCCATTCTAACCACTTAGTGATGCCCCTGTCGGGATTGTGTCTTTTTCGTGCCGCAATAAAAGTGGTTGAATAAGTCATACTCAACAGCCCCCGACCGGTATCAACATGAAGAAACTCTGGATCACCACCTGCCTTGTTGTCGCAGCCGGCTTCGGCGCGTGGCACTATAAGGATCGCATTCCCTATCTCTCGCAATTCGGACCGAAACCGACCGCACAGGCCGATGCTTCCGGCGGCAAGCAGGCGGCAGGCGATGGAGCACAGCAGGGCGGCGACCAGAAGGGCAAGGGGCGCAAGGGCGGCGGGCCGACGCTGGTGAAAACCGTGGCCGCCGTTAAGACGGTGCTGCCGCGCGATGTCACGGCATCCGGTTGGGCCGACGCCGACGACAACACGACGATTGCTGCGCAAGAACAGGGGCTGGTGACCGAGATCATCGCCACTGATGGCTCCACCGTCAAGCAAGGCGACCTCATCGCCAAGCTCGACAACCGCACGGCGCAAGCCGCGGTCGACAAGGACAACGCGATGATCGTGCGCGATACCGCGACGGTTGCCGAGGCAGAGACGGCGCTCACGCGCGCATCCGATCTCTTGACGTCGAAAGCCGGCACGCAGCAGACCTACGACCAGGCCAAGGCGGCGCGTGACACCGCCGTCGCCACCGTGCAGGCGGACAAGGCGACGCTCGCTTCCGATCAGGTACTGCTTGAACATACCGACATCCGGGCGCCCTTCGACGGCCGCCTTGGCGACGTCGCAGTCAGCCCCGGCGCCTTCGTGACGGCAGGTGCGACGATCGTGACGATCGCAAAGTATGACCCGATCTATGTGAAATTCCACCTGCAAGAGCGTGATCTCAGGCAGCTGAAGCTGGCGCTCGCAGCCGGCCCCGTCGACGTGACCACCGTGCCGCCATCGGGCAAGGGCAAGCCGCGCACCGGGCATATCAGCTTCTACGACAACACTGTCGATACCGCTTCCGGCACCATCCTCGCCAAGGCAAAATTCGAGAATGCATCGGGCGCGCTTTGGCCCGGCCAGTCCGTCAACATCGTCGTGCACTTCAACAACAACGAACAGCAGATCGTCGTGCCGACGGTGGCGGTGAGCCCCGGCGCAGATGGCTTCTACTCGTTCGTCGTCAACGACGGAAAGGTGCGGCTCGCGCCCGTCACCGTCGCCCGCGCGAATGGCGGCTATACGGCAATCTCGGCCGGTCTTTCGGAAGGCGACCATGTGGTCATCGAGGGACAGGCGCAGCTCGTCGACAAGCAGGCCGTGAAGGAAGAATTCGATAGCAAGGCGATCAACGTCGCCTCGGCGGATCAGCCGAAGTCAACGGAAACCATCGTGGCGGGCACAGAAGAATGATACCAAATTTCTGTATCCGGCGCCCCGTCGCCACCACGCTTCTTGCCATCGGCGCCGTGCTTGCCGGCATCGCCGGCTACCAGCTCGTGCCGGTGGCCGCCCTGCCGCAGGTCGATTTCCCGACGATCAACGTCTCGGCGGCGCTGACCGGCGCCTCGCCGAAGACCATGGCGACCTCGGTCGCCACACCGCTGATCAAGCAGTTCGAAACGATCCCCGGGATCAGCGAGATCAGCGCCACCAACTCGCTCGGCAATACCAGCATCGTACTGCAGTTCGATCTCAACCGCAGCATCGATGCGGCCGCCGCCGACGTTCAAGCGGCGATCTCGCATGCGACGCGGCAACTGCCCGACAACATGACGACGCCGCCGAGCTACCGCAAGACCAACCCGGCAGACGCGCCGGTGATGTTGCTTGCGGTGCAGAGCGATACGATGCCGCGCAGCAAGCTCGACGATGTCGCGGAAAACATCATCTCACCCTCGCTTTCAACCCTGCCCGGCGTGGCCGAGGTCTCGGTCTTTGGCGCACAGACCTATGCCGTGCGCGTCGAGGTCGATCCGAACAAGCTGCTCAACCGTGGCCTGGGGATCGATACGGTCAACAAGGCGATCCAGGCTGCCAACAGCCAGGTGCCAGTCGGCACGCTGCAGAACGACAGCCAGAGCATGACGATCACTGCCGACACGCAGCGCACCAATGCCGAGCAGTTCCGCACTCTCGTCATTGCCAATCCTGGTGGCGCGCCGATCCATCTTGGCGATGTCGCCGACGTTGAGGATAGCGTCGAGAACCAGAACACCGGCAGCTGGTACGACGGCAAGCAGAGCATCATCCTGGCGATCCAGCGCCAGCCGGATGCCAACACGGTTGCCGTGGTCGATGCGATCAATGCCAAGCTGCCGGCGCTGCACGCTGAGATACCGGGATCGGTGACGACGCAGGTGATGAACGATTCGGCCAAGCCGATCCGCGACGCGATCTCGGACGTGAAGTTCACGCTGTTCCTGACGATCGGCCTCGTCGTCCTCGTGATCTATCTCTTCACCGGCCACCTGACGGCGACGATCATACCGGGCCTTGCCGTGCCGCTGTCGCTGATCACCACCTTCGGCATGATGTATGTGCTGGGCTACAGCGTCGACAACATCTCGCTGCTCGGGCTGACGCTCGCTGTCGGCCTAGTGGTCGACGACGCCATCGTCATGCTCGAAAACATCCTGAGGCATGTCGAGGACGGGATGCCGGTTCTCGAGGCGGCCATCAAGGGATCGGGCGAAGTCAGCTATACGATCATCTCCATGTCCGTCTCGCTGATCGCCGTCTTCATTCCGATCCTGCTGATGGGCGGTGTCGTCGGGCGTATCTTCAACGAGTTCGGCATGGTGGTGGCGATCGCCATCGTGGCATCCGCCATCGTGTCGCTGACAGTCACGCCCATGCTCGCCTCGCGGCTCGGCAGCGGCCACAGCCAGCCGCCTTTCTTCATTCGCTGGTTCGATGCCGGCTTCGAGCGGACGTTGCGCGGCTACGACCGTTCCGTCGCCTGGTGTCTGGCGCACCGTCCGGCCATTCTCGGGCTGTTCCTCGCCTCGGTCGGACTGACCATCTACCTGTTCATGACGCTGCCGACGAGCTTCTTCCCAACCGAGGATATCGGCCGCCTCAACATCTCGACCCGCGCCCGCCAGGATATCTCCTATCCGGCGATGAAGGACCTGCAGAACCAGGCGGCAGCGCTTGTCAAACAGAACCCGGCGGTCAACCACGTCATGTCGATCGTCGGCGGCAATGCCCGCAGCCCGCTCAACAATGGCACGATGTTCGTCGAACTGAAGGACAAGAAGGACCGGCCGCCACTCGACCAGACGCTGCGCGAACTGCGCGCCAGCATCAGCAAGATCCCCGGCCTGCAGGCTTTCATCACACCGCAGCAGAGCTTGCGCTTCGGTGGACGGCAGACGGCCAGCCAGTATCAGCTGGTGGTTCAGGCGCTGAGCGCCGACCAGACGAACCTCTGGGCCAACAAGATCCAGCAGGCAATGCACGGCGATCCGCGCTTTACCGACGTGACATCGGACGCGCAGAACAACGCGCTGCAAGCAGAGATCAAGGTCGACACGGAAAAGGCTGCCGCCTTCGGCATCACCGACGATCAACTGCGCACGACGCTGCAGGAATCCTTCGGTGGCTACGCGGCCGCCCAGATCCAGTCCACCGGAGACAGCTACGACGTGCTCGTCGAGTACGACACCAATGCGCCCTGGGATGACCAGAAACTGCAGGACATCCGCGTGGCGTCTTCGAGCGGCGCGCTCGTTCCGCTGTCGAACTTCGCGACGGTCGAGCGCACGACCGGCCCCGTGACGATCAACCAGACGGGCCAGCTGGTCTCGACCACCGTATCGTTCAACCTGCCCGCCGGCGAAGCGCTCGGCGATGCGACGGCTGCGATCGACCAGATCAAGAAGGACATCGACATGCCCTCGGACGTCTTCACGTCCTATGGCGGTACGGCGCAGATCTTCGAGCAATCGCAGGGCAACACGCCTCTCCTGATCCTGGCTGCGGTGCTGACGATCTATGTCGTTCTCGGCGTCCTCTACGAGAGCTTCATCCATCCGCTGACGATCCTCTCCGGTCTGCCGGCGGCAGCACTCGGAGCACTTCTGGCGCTCAGGGTGATGAACTTCGATCTGTCGATCATCGCGCTGATCGGCCTGTTGATGCTGATCGGCATCGTCAAGAAGAACGCGATCATGATGATCGACGTGGCGCTGGAGAACCTGCGATCCGGCACCGGCATGACCTCGTCCGAGGCCATTCACGAGGCCTGCGTGCGGCGTTTCCGGCCGATCATGATGACGACCTTCTGCGCACTGCTTGGCGCGCTCCCCATCGCGCTCGGCTCGGGCGCGAGCTCGGAGCTTCGCCAGCCGCTCGGCATCGCC
The DNA here is from genome assembly GCF_057809895.1 of Rhizobium sp. FG113. Taxonomy (NCBI): domain Bacteria; kingdom Pseudomonadati; phylum Pseudomonadota; class Alphaproteobacteria; order Hyphomicrobiales; family Rhizobiaceae; genus Rhizobium; species Rhizobium sp. FG113. The sequence continues at coordinate 315,283 of NZ_JBMDKV010000004.1, forward strand.
GTGGTCGGCGGTCTCATCGTCAGCCAGGCGCTGACGCTGTTCATCACCCCCGTAATCTTCGTCGAGATGGGACGGCTCAGCGACTGGCTGCTCAGCCTTGGGCGGAAGAAGACAGAAGAGCAACACGAGGAGCCCGCCCGGGCCATCGCAGCGGAATGATCGAGACGGGCGCCCATCGGCGCCCGTTTCATTTTGCGCTTACGCGTCTTGAATAAGACAGACCGCTGTGGCATCACGCGCCTCTTGAATTCGGGCGTCCCTTGGCGCCCCGGCGGAGCAGTTGCTCCAGTCTCCAGCAACGATCGACATTGAGAGGTGCGAGCATGGCTCAAGCGCTAGGTTTGGACTTTGGCACGACCAACACCGTACTTGCCACTGCGGACGGGAAGACCACGCATTCCATGGGCTTCACCAGCTCGGCGGGCGAAAGCGACAGCATGCGCACCGCGCTGTCCTTCATGAAGGACGGCAAGCTCGGCGCATCGGCGCTGAAAGTCGAGGCAGGCCATGCGGCGATCCGCCAGTTCATCGACAATCCCGGCGATTGTCGCTTCCTGCAGTCGATCAAGACATTCGCCGCCAGCGCCCTCTTCCAGGGCACGCTGATCTACGCCAAGCGCCACAGCTTCGAAGACCTGATGGAGGTCTTCATCCGCCGCCTCAGCAACTATGCGGGCAGCAACTGGCCTTCGGACGTCGCGCGCATCGTCACCGGGCGGCCGGTGCATTTCGCCGGCGCGAGCCCCGATCCGGTGCTGGCGACGCAGCGTTACAACGAGGCGCTGTCGCGTTTCGGCTTCCCCGAGGTGCACTATGTCTATGAGCCGGTGGCGGCCGCCTTCTATTTTGCGCAGAACCTGAAAAGCGACGCGACGGTGCTGGTCGCCGACTTCGGCGGCGGTACGACCGACTATTCGCTGATCCGCTTCGAGACCGTCGCTGGCCAGCTGAAGGCAACGCCGATCGGCCATTCCGGTGTCGGCATCGCCGGCGATCACTTCGACGCGCGCATCATCGAAAACGTCGTTGCGCCTGAAATCGGCAAGGGGAGTCATTTCAAGAGCTTCGACAAGGTCCTTGAAGTGCCGACCAACTACTACTCCAGCTTCAGCCGCTGGAACCAGCTGTCGATCTTCAAGACTTCGCGCGAATACGAGGACCTGAAGAAGCTGGTCCGCACGGCGCTTGAGCCGGAGAAGCTGGAGCTCTTCATCGATCTCGTCGATCATGACGAAGGCTATCCGCTCTACCAGGCGGTGTCCGCCACGAAGATGGCGCTGTCGGCCTCCGAGGAAGCCGAATTCAACTTCTCGCCGCTTGGCCGCGCCGGGAAGCGCATGGTGGCCCGCGCCGATTTCGAGAACTGGATTTCGGACGATCTCGCCCGCATCGAAGGCGCGCTCGACGATGTGCTCGAAAAGACCAACACGGAAGCGGGCGCGATCGACAAGGTGTTCCTCACCGGCGGCACCTCCTTCGTTCCGGCGGTGCGCCGCATCTTCACCGAGCGCTTCGACACCGATCGTATCGAGACCGGCGGCGAGATGCTCTCGATCGCACACGGTCTGGCGCTGATCGGCGAACGCGACGATATCGCGCAATGGACGGTGCAATAGGCCGGGATGTGTCGGCTGCGCACTTTCATTGAGGCCTCAGCTTCGGTAATGTCGCGCCCATGATCTCCGTCAACGACCTCTCTCCAGGCGAACTCGCAGCCCTTCTGCATTTCCATGCGGATGCCGGCGTCGAGTGGCTGCTGGAAGACGAGGCCGTCGATCGCTTCGCCGAATTCGAGGCGATGAAGGCGGCGCGCCGCAGCGCCGCCCCTGCCCCGCAGGCGGAGGCGCGCGAGACGGCATCCCGCGCACCAATGGCTTCCGCACAGCGCGGTGCGCCCCAGCCCGAGCGGTCGGCGCAGCGGCCTCAGCCGGCGATCCCCGATGGCGAGGCGATCCAGCAGGCGCGGTTCGCCGCCGAAAGCGCGCGTTCTCTCGCGGAGCTTAAGACCGCGCTCGAAGCCTTCAACGGCTGCAATCTCAAGCACAGCGCGCGCTCGACGATCTTTGCCAGCGGAGATCCTGCGAGCGGCATCATGCTGATCGGCTCGGCGCCCGGCGCGGAGGACGACCGCGAGGGGCAGCCGTTTGCCGGACGTCCAGGCCAGCTGCTGGACAAGATGCTTGCCGCGATCGGGCTCGACCGCGCCGGCATCCTGTTAACCCAGGTCATTCCGTGGCGCCCGCCGGGCAACCGCGTCGCCTCCCCCGCCGAGATGGATATCTGCCGTCCCTTCATCGAGCGGCAGATCGCGCTTGCCGAGCCGAAAGTGATTCTCCTGCTCGGGAATTTTGCCGCTCGGGTGTTTTTTGGCGAAGGCGACACCATTCACGGCTTGCGCGGCCAGTGGCGTGAAATTGCCGCAGGCGACCGTGTCGTCCCCGCCATCGCCACGCTCCATCCGCAGGACCTGTTGACCGCGCCGGTCAATAAGCGCTTGGCCTGGAACGATTTATTGGCTTTTCAGGCGAAACTGACAGAAATCAATTCTGCCTCCTAAATAACCAACATTGACAGATTTGCGACGATACCCATGCGCAAAACGCATGCCTGCCGCGTATTCCTATGCCTTGTGAAATCTATTGTGCGCTGCAATATTAGCATTGTGTCTTGGGAGGAATCACTAAGGAACCAAGGCAATGAGCAACACTCGTCGTCCTACACACTGCAGATTTGAAACCTTGAGAAACGCAAACAGCAACGGCCGCACCACGCAGAGCTACTGCCGCACCGGCTTCGCCACCAACGAGCAGATGATCGCTCGTGGTACTGGCGCGAGCGGTCGCATCGTGCGCCCCGCTGCCATCTTCGCGGATTTCCAGCAGTATTGATCGCAGGGCGCGGCCACTCGCCGTCCCTGCCGTTTATCGGCTTATTCTCATGACGACACGCCTCATCTCACTTCTCTGCAAGATCGACGCAATCGAGCATATCCGCGCCGCCTTGTGCGCAGCGGAAGCCTACGATCGCGAATCCTGACGCGTCGCCATCGGCGCACGCCAGAGCCGCCGCGGCGGCCTAGCTCTCTCCCGAAATCTGACTTGCCGCGTGAAACGCCTGATCGACATAGGCGAACTTGATCGCCTGCCACTGGCAGTATTCCTCGACGAACGCGCGCGATATCCATAGCGACGGCTTCTTCATATCGATATCCCAGCCCATGCAGCCATCCTGCGCCGCCTTGGCGAAGAGGCGCTGCATATGCGTGCGCGATATCATGAAGTCGGCTGCCAGCGCCCTGCTGTCGATCGGCCCGACGAAGAAGCGGTCGGGATGCTGCTCTTCCGGGTCGATCCTCGACATCAGATAATCGACGATAAGGCCGCCGGCGTCGTTCCACATAAACATGCCAACGCGCTCCGGCGGCTCACGCCAGGCCGTGTCGCGCAGGCAATCACGCGCGATACGCGGCTGCATCAGCCCTATCCACTGAGGGTTTGCCTCGAAGCGCTCCGCCCTATTGCCGTCGTCGAGGACGTCGAGCGCGAGCAGGTTGGACCAAACCCAGTTGACCATTGCCTGCTGCGCGATTTCGGCCACCTCGTAGCGACGCGGCCGCTTGCGCTCTTCGCCCGGAACGCAGGTGATGAACCTGTAAGTGGCGAGTTCATCGATATAGCTACGAATGGTGTTGCGGCTCGCGGCCTTGAAAGCGGTGATCTCGGTCGTCAGTGCCGTGGCCGTCAGCCCGGACGTTGGATCACCATCGACGCGCTCCATGCTGAGCGCATAGGCGACTTGTGTGAGCAGCCACCGCTGGTGCGATGCGAGCAAGCGCGCAAGCCTTGGGCCGGCATCGAACATGTTGCGCATGCGGCTTGCGTGAAATCGAATACCCAAAATAAACTTGGGGTCGGCGATCAAGTCTGCGGCACTAAACGGCATTGGTCTCCCGGACGGCACTCGACTTGCCCATGCACAAGCTCAACAATGCGAAGCCGTCACTTATTCTCAACATCATGACATATAAATAAATGAAAATTGTTCATGTTCACAAAGCATGCGCAATCGCCCGGCGCTACCCTCAAATTTTGTAGGGACGAGCGCGCGACGTCAAAAACGCATGAATTTTGCGACACTTAGCCGCACCATTTCGTGAGAACCGCGTTACGGGGAACTGGCTTTCCGCGCAGCCGCCCGCTCAAGCTCCAGCTGATGCTCGCGATAGATAATGAAAATGCCGGCGGAGACGATGACGGCGGTTCCGATCAGCATGCTCGTGGTCGGGATATCGTCGAACACGAAGTAAGCGAGCACACTTCCCAGGACGATCGATGTGTATTCGAATGGCGCGATCGTCGAGACATCCGCATGGCGATAGCTTTCTGTGAGCAGGATCTGCGCGATACCGCCGCAGAAGCCGGCGGAGATCAGATAGAGTTGCGGCGCGAGATCGAGCAGATCCCAGCCGAAGGGCACGGTGAACAGCGAAAACACCGAGGCCGTGATCGAGAAATAGAGCACGATCGTCGAGGTCTTCTCTTCTTCCACCAGCTTTCTCACCTGGATCATCGCCAGACCGCCGAGAACTGACGCCAGCAACACCGTGACCGCGCCGATTGCCTGCGCCGTCTCCACGCCACCATCACGAAAGAGTGTAAGCTTCGGCCAGGACACGATCGCCACGCCGATCAGGCCGACGAACACCGCGCTCCAGCGATAGATGCGCACCGTCTCGCCAAGAAGCAGCGCGGCGAAGATCACCGCGATCAGCGGCAAGGCATAGCCGAGCGCGATCGCCTCGGGCAGCGGCAGGTGTAGCAGGCCATAAAAGCCCAGGCCCATCGAAATGATGCCAAGCGTGCCGCGCTTGAGGTGACCGACAGGATTGGCGGTGTAGAACGACGTCTTCAACTGTCCGCGATAGGCCAGAAATGCCATGATCGGGAACAGGGCGAAAAACGACCTGTAAAAAGTAACCTGGCCGGGCTGGATGCCGGCGCCAGCAAGCTTGATGAAGGTCTGCATCGCCAGAAAGAAGACGACGGAGGCGACTTTGCACGCGATACCTCGCATCGGGTTTTCGAATACCGGCCGCATGTCAGAAACTCGCGAATTCACCAATTGAACGTCGGGGGATCGCACCGGATTCGATGCATGCTCACTTTGACAGGGTTTCTGCTAAAGAACAGGTGAAAACGCCGGATGCGCGAATTTGGTCGTCTTTTTGCCCAGACCATCCCATTCAGCGCCCAAATCGCCTCATACGAAGCGGATCATGGGGTCGGAGAATGTGCCTCAAGTATCTCCAGCGCTGGCGCCGCTAAAACCCCGCGAAACTGCCTCTGGCTTTAGCTTTAGTTCAGACTTTAGTGTAATTATACCAATCAAATTTTACGGCAGAGCGCCCACTCTGTTTGCGAAGCATTGTCTAAAGGTCTCAGGGAATATCATGCGCACAGATACCGGCCAGGTCATCAATCTGGCAGATTACCGCCCCACCGATTTCGTACTCGAGCGCGTGGATCTGACGTTTGAACTGGACCCGACCGCGACCAAGGTAGATGCCCGCCTGATCTTCCATCGCCGCAAGGGCGCCGATCCCAAGGCGCCGCTCATTCTCGACGGCGACGAACTCGCCCTTTCCGGTCTGCTCTTCGACCAAGCGGAAATGAAGCCCAGCCAGTATACGGCGACACCAGACAGCCTGACGATCCGCAACCTGCCGAAATCCAAGCCGTTCGAGCTGACGATCACCACGATCATCAATCCCGAGGCCAACACCAAGCTGATGGGCCTCTACCGCACCAACGGTGTCTATTGCACCCAGTGCGAGGCCGAAGGCTTCCGCCGCATCACTTACTTCCCCGATCGTCCCGATGTTCTGGCGCCCTATACGATCACCATCATCGGCGACAAGGCCGCCAACCCGGTCATGCTGTCCAACGGCAACTTCCTCGGCGGCGCCGGTTATGACGAAGGCCGCGCCTTCGCCGCCTGGTTCGATCCACATCCGAAGCCGAGCTATCTCTTCGCGCTGGTCGCCGGCGATCTCGGTGTCGTCGAAGACAAGTTCGTCACCATGTCGGAACGCGAGGTCACGCTGAAGATCTACGTCGAGCATGGCAAGGAAGCGCGTGCTGCCTACGCCATGGACGCGCTGAAGCGCTCGATGAAGTGGGATGAGGAGCGGTTCGGCCGCGAATACGATCTCGACATCTTCATGATCGTCGCCGTGTCCGACTTCAACATGGGCGCCATGGAGAATAAGGGCCTCAACGTCTTCAACGACAAATACGTGCTGGCCGATCCGGAGACCGCGACCGACCAAGACTACGCCAACATCGAAGCGATCATCGCCCACGAATACTTCCACAACTGGACCGGCAACCGCATCACCTGCCGCGACTGGTTCCAGCTCTGCCTGAAGGAAGGCCTGACGGTCTATCGCGACCACGAATTCTCGGCCGACATGCGCTCGCGTCCGGTCAAGCGCATCGCGGAAGTGCGCCATCTGAAGTCCGAGCAGTTCCCCGAGGACGGCGGCCCGCTGGCGCATCCGGTGCGCCCGACCACCTATCGCGAAATCAACAACTTCTACACGACGACGGTCTACGAGAAGGGCAGCGAAGTCACGCGCATGATCGCGACGCTGCTCGGCAAGGACCTGTTCAAGAAGGGCATGGATCTCTATTTCGATCGCCATGACGGCCAGGCCGTCACGATCGAGGATTTCGTCAAGTGCTTCGAGGATTCCAGCGGACGCGACCTGACGCAGTTCTCGCTCTGGTATCACCAGGCCGGCACGCCGCTCGTCACCGCATCCGGCAGCTATGATGCGAGCGCCAAGAGCTTCACGCTGTCGCTTGAGCAGATGGTTCCCGCAACGCCCGGCCAGAGCGACAAGAAGCCGATGCACATTCCGCTCAGCATCGCGCTCTTTGCCGAAGACGGCACGCCGCTCGAACCTTCGTCGGTCGATGGCGCCGAGTATGGCGACAACGTGCTGCATCTGACCGAGCGCAGCCAGAAAGCCACCTTCAAGGGCATAGGCTCGCGGCCGATCGTATCGATCAACCGCAGCTTCTCGGCGCCGATCAACCTGCATTTCGATCAGTCGCCCACCGATCTGGCGCTTCTCGCCCGCTTTGAGACCGATCACTTCTCGCGCTGGCAGGCGCTGACGGACCTCGCACTGCCGACGCTGCTTGCAGCCGCCCGCGATGCGCGTGACGGCAAGCCGGTCGTCGCCTCCAAGGACTTCGTCGAGGCATTGCTTGCGGCAGCCGCCGACGAGACGCTCGAGCCCGCCTTCCGCGCCCAGGCGCTGGCGCTCCCGAGCGAATCCGACATCGCCCGCGAACTCGGCGGCAACAACGATCCTGACGCCATCCACGCCGGCCGCTCCGCCGTGCTGCAGCAGGTCGCCGATGCCGGAAAGAGCGTCTTCGCCGCACTCTACGACAGCATGACCACGCCAGGCGATTTCAGCCCCGACGCCAAGAGCGCCGGTCGCCGTGCGCTCCGTAACAGCGCGCTCACCTATCTGTCCTACGCCGAGAATACGCCTGATCGCGCCAAGGCCGCCTTTGACGCCGCCAACAACATGACGGATCTGATGCAGGCGCTGACGATCCTCGCGCACCGCTTCCCCGATAGCAGCGAGGCGGCCGCAGCGCTGTCCACGTTCCATGATCGCTTTGCCGGAAACGCGCTTGTTATCGATAAGTGGTTCTCCGTCCAGGCGACCATTCCGGGCGCAAAGGCGCTCGATCGCGTGCTGAAGCTGATGGACAATCCGCAGTTCAAGCGCACCAACCCCAACCGCGTGCGCGCGCTGGTCGGCACGTTTGCCTTTGGCAACCCCACCGGCTTCGGACGCGCGGATGGAGAGGGCTACCGCTTCCTCGCCCGCGAGATCCTCGACATCGACATACGCAACCCACAGTTGGCGGCGCGCATCCTCACCTCGATGCGCTCCTGGCGCTCGCTGGAGCCGGCAAGAGCCGAGCATGCCCGCAAGGCGCTGACCGAGATCGCCGAAGCACCGGCTCTCTCCACCGACGTTCGCGATATCGTCGAGCGCACCCTCAAGGGGTGATTTGCGACACGAGGCGGCCGAGCCTGTCGAAGCCGCCTCCCACGCATGCTGGAAAAATCAGCACTTAGAATCGGTTAACAGATTTTTACCTTTTCCTCTGGACAAGGCGAATCACCAATGATTCATTGAGTCAGGTTCGGGCGAGCGGCGCAGCGAATCACGAGGGACAAGGCTCAGAAAATGATGAACGTGCGGCGGGCAACCGTGGCCGAAGGACGGCTGCGTGTCGATTTCGAGAGCTTCCGCGCCTGGCGTGAGAGCTTCACCGGCAAGGCTACCGCGACCTCGCGACCATCATCTTCCCGAAATTACACGCATGCCGAGGCCGTGTTGAAGCGCGCCATTCCTATCCTTATCGTTGCATTTTTGACCGTCGTCGCTGCCTCGCATTTCTTCGGCATGCTCTCCGAACACGACCGCATGCAGGCCGCCGCCCGCCACTCCACGGCGCTCGCCGCCGCCACCGCAGCAGCGGCCTTCGCCGACTCCGCCGCGATCTTCGACAGCGGTAACGCCGCCGAAGGCCAAGCCCGCCTCGCCCGCTTCCTGCCTCAGGACCGGCTCGACGACGACGCCTTCGTTCTGCTCGTGCAATCGAGCGGCAAGGTGTTTGCGGCGTCCGCCGCCGGTGCGGCCTATGTCGGCGCCGGTATCGGCGATTTCTTCTCCGAGGTCTCCGCGATCCGCCGCTTCGGCGACCGCGCGGGCGTGATTGAGACCACCATCGCCGGCCGACCGCATTACGCGCAGATCACGCTCATCGGCGACAGCGGCGGCTATGTGGTCGCGGCGACCTCGCTCGATCGGATCAGCCAGCTATGGCGCGAGGAGCTGACGCTCAACGTCACGCTGTTCGCCGGAATTTCCTCGATCCTGCTGGTCATCCTCTACGCCTATTACATGCAGGTGCGGCGCGCCCGCCATGCCGACGAGATCTTCGTTGAATCGAACCAGCGGGTCGAGACGGCACTCTCTCGCGGCCGCTGCGGCCTTTGGGATTTCGATTTCGACCGTCGCGAGTTCTTCTGGTCGCGCTCCATGTACCAGATGCTCGGCCTTCCAGGCGGCGACGGCAACATGTGCTTCGGCGATGCCGCCCGGCTGATGCACCCCGACGACAGCGGTATCTACGAGATCGCCCGCTCGGTTGCCCGTGGCGACGCCGAGCAGATCGACCAGATCTTCCGCATGCGCCACGCCGCCGGCCACTACGTCTGGATGCGCGCCCGCGCGCAGGTCATCCGCACCAATGCCGGCCAGGTCCACATGATCGGCATCGCCATGGATGTGACCGAGCAGCACCGCCTTGCGCAGCGCTACGCCGAAGCCGACCAGCGGCTGGCGGACGCGATCGAGAGCACGTCGGAAGCCTTCGTGCTGTGGGACAAGAACGACCGACTGGTGATGTGCAACACGCACTTCCAGCAGGCCTACGGCCTTCCCGACAGCGTGCTGGTGCCGGGCACCGAGCGCGCCGCCGTCAACGCCGCCGCCGCCCGTCCCGTCATCGAGCGCCGGATCGCCGATGCCCATGGCAATGGCTACTCGCGCACCAGCGAAGTGCAGCTTGCCGACGAACGCTGGCTGCAGATCAACGAGCGGCGCACCCGCGACGGCGGCATGGTTTCCGTCGGCACCGATATCACGCTTCTGAAGCGCAACCAGGAGCGTCTGCGCGATTCCGAACGTCGCCTGATGGCCACGATCGGCGACCTCTCCTCCTCCCGCCAGACGCTGGAACGGCAGAAATCGGCACTGTCGCTGGCGAACGCCAATTATCTCTCGGAAAAGGAACGCGCCGAGGCCGCCAACAAGGCGAAGTCGGAATTCCTGGCCAACATGTCCCACGAGCTGCGCACGCCGCTCAACGCCATCCTCGGCTTCTCCGAGATCCTGCAGGACGAGATGTTCGGCCCGCTCGGCTCCGCCAAGTACGACGAATATGCCCGCGACATCCATCACAGCGGCCGTCACCTGCTCAACGTCATCAACGACATTCTCGACATGTCGAAGATCGAAGCGGGCCACATGAAGCTTCAATGCGAGACGATCGACCTCGCGCCGCTGATCGAGGAAAGCCTGCGCTTTACCGCGATCCCGGCCAGCGAAAAGCGCATCGAGATCCAGCAGCGCATCTGTGATGGCATGACGCTCAACGCCGATCGCCGGGCGATGAAACAGATCCTGCTCAACCTGCTTTCCAACGCCGTGAAATTCACCGACGAAGGCGGCCGGATCGCGGTGCGCACCCGCCGCACCTCGGTCGGCGTCATGCTCACCATCGCCGATACCGGCATCGGCATTCCGACGACCGCGCTCAGCAAGATCGGCCAACCCTTCGAACAGGTCCAGAACCAGTATGCCAAGAGCAAGGGCGGCTCCGGACTTGGCCTGGCCATCTCACGCTCGCTGACGACCCTGCACGGCGGCCGCATGAAGATCCGCTCGCGCGAGGCGATCGGCACGGTGATTTCGCTGCTGATCCCTGACAGCGCTGCATAACGCTTCGCATGTCGGCGCCGCAAAACCGCTACACACTTTTGCGCGACATGCGCTACGCCTTCACCACCGCCTGAAAGACCTTCCGCACAGTCTTCGAGAGCTGCTTCATCTCCCCCTCGAGGGTCTTGATGTCAGGGCAATCGCCGGCACGGCAGACGAGATCGATCAGGCCCGCCGGCGCATCCTTGGGATCGAAGGGGCCATCGATGCATAGCCGGATGAGCTGTGACAGCTCAGTATAGAGCCCGAAGGCCTCGCTGCAGCTATCGACATCGGCCGATGCCATCAGCGGCGCTCCCAGCTGTTTCAGTGCTTCACCGGTGCTGATGCCATTGACCTTGATGGCAACATCCTTCGTCGGCGCGATCAGCGCCAGATATTGCGCGATGAACTCTATATCGACGACACCGCCGGGGATGAGCTTCAGGTCCCACATGTTGGCCGGTGGTTTTTCCTGTTCGATCAGCGCGCGCATCTCGGCCACATCCTTGGCCACCTTGCGCAGATCGCGCCGCGTCGACAGCACCTCCTCGATCACACGCTCGACATCATCAATCAGGCTGGCATCGCCGCAAATCAGCCGCGCGCGGCTGAGCGCCATGTGCTCCCAAGTCCAGGCTTCCTCGCGCTGGTATTTCGCAAATGAGCTGATGCGGGTGGCGACGGGTCCCTTATTGCCCGAGGGGCGCAGGCGCATGTCGACCTCGTAGAGCACGCCCTCGGCTGTCGGCGCCGACAAGGCGGCGATCAGCCGCTGGGTGATGCGGGTGAAGTAGCGAACCGCGTCCAGCGGCTTGGCGCCGTCGGATTCTTCGGCCGCATCGTCGTAGTCGTAAAGCAGGATGAGGTCGATATCGGAGCCCGCGGTCAGCTCGAAGCTTCCGAGCTTGCCCATTCCGGCGACGGCGACGCGGCCCCCGGGGAACTTGCCGTGCGCCGCCTCGATCTCGGAGAGCACCGCGTTCAGCGCCGCCTCGACGATCAGATCGGCCAAATGCGTGAACGCGCGGCCCGCCATCGCGCCATTGATCGAGCCCGTTAGCAGGCGAATGCCGATCAGGAAGCGTTGCTCGGCGGCGAAGATGCGCAGCCGGTCCAACACCTCCTCATAATACCGCGCCTGCTGCAGCGAGCCCTTGAGGCGTCCCGCCAGATAATCGCGCGTCGGAAGCTCGGCCATCAGGCCTGGATCGAGCATGCCGTCGAAGACATGCGGCCTCGCGGCAATGACCTCTGCGAGCTTCGGCGCCGCCGACATGATATAGACGATCAGCGAGAGCAGCGCCGGATTGCTGCCGAGCAGTGAGAACAGCTGGATGCCGGCGGGCAGGCCCGAGATGAAGCTGTCGAACCTGAGGATTGCCTCGTCGGCACGCTTGCTTTCGCCGAACACGCGCAACAGCTCCGGCGTCAGTTCGGTCAGCCGTTCGCGGGCCTCGACCGATTGCGTCGCCTTGTAGCGCCCGTAATGCCAGGTGCGGATGACCCGCGAAATGTCGGAGGGGCGTTCGAAGCCGAGCTTGCGCAGGGTGATCAGCGTGTCGGGGTCGTCGTTCTGGCCGGTGAAGACGAGGTTGCCCGTCTCCGTCGACAGCTTGGTCTCCTGCTCGAACAGCCGGGCGTAGCGGCGCTCGACGGTCCTGAAGACCTCGACAAGGCGCTCGGAAAAGCTCGGCGTGTCGCTGAAGCCCATCATGTAGGCGATGCGCTTCAGTTCGCCCTCGGTCTCAGGCAGCAGGTGGGTTTGCTCGTCGCGCACCATCTGGATGCGGTGCTCGACATCGCGCAGGAACCAGTAGGCGTCCGTCAGCTCCTCGCAGGTCTCCTCGTCGATCCACTTGGCCTTGGTGAGCTCGTTGAGCGTTTCCTCGGTGGCGCGCGAGCGCAGCGCCGGCATGCGGCCGCCGGCGATCAGCTGCTGCGTCTGGGCGAAGAACTCGATCTCGCGAATGCCGCCACGGCCGAGCTTGACATTGTGGCCCTTGACCGCGATCGCCCCGTGCCCCTTGTGGGCATGGATCTGCCGCTTGATCGAATGGATGTCGGAGATCGCCGCGTAGTCGAGATACTTGCGGAAGACGAAGGGAGTGAGGTCGCGCAGGAAACGGTCGCCGGCCGTGATATCGCCCGCGACTGGGCGCGCCTTGATGAAGGCCGCACGCTCCCAGTTCTGCCCCCTGCCCTCGTAATAGACCATGGCGGCATCGATCGAGACGGCCAGCGGCGTGGCGCCGGGGTCCGGGCGCAGCCGGAGATCGGTGCGGAAGACGTAGCCGTCGCCGGTGCGCTCCTGCATGATACGGACGAGCCGCCGCATCAGGCGCGGGAAGATATCGATCGCGTCGTCGGGATCCGACAGGATGCCCGCCTGCTCGTCGAAGAAGACGACAAGATCGATGTCGGAGGAATAGTTGAGCTCGCAGGCGCCGAGCTTGCCCATGCCGAGCACGACGAGGCCGGATCCTTCGCTCGGCCGCGCGACGTTCTTCAGCTGCAGCTTGCGGGCTTCGTGCGAGGAGAGCAGCAGATGATCGATCGCGGCCGAGACCGTGGCCTCGGCAAGCCCGCTCAACCACGCCGTGGTGGTGCGGCCATCGAAGACGCGGGCGAGATCGGCGAGCGCCAACAGGAACGCCACACGGCGCTTGACCGTGCGCAGGCGGCCCATGATCTCACTCTCGCTCGGTGAGGCGCCTTCGCGCGGCATCCAGGCGTCACGCGCTTCCGCGATCAGCGCCTCCAGGCGCGGCTCGAGCGGCTCGCTGATCGCGATGGTGAGAATGCCGGGATCGATGTTGGCGATATCGCGCAGATAGGGCGAGAGCGTCAGTGCGGCGGAGATGAAATCGCGAAGCGCGCCCTCGGTCTTCAGCATGGCGGCCACGACGGGTTCGTCGGCGCCGATCTTCTGCAGATCATCAAGCACGAGCTTCAATTCTGTCTTGCTCAACGGCTTCAACAGGCCGTCGACCACCTCGCTCAGGCTGTGCGTCGAATTCGTCAGCATGCGCCCTCCCTGGCAACAGGCAGCGAAAGTCGAAGCAGAATCAAAGCCGCTCGCCGCCTGAGGCTAAGTTAGGGTCTGAGACGCAAATGGCCAACAGACAATTCGGGGTAGTGCGGAAACGCCTACTTCAGGGGAAAGACGAGCGTGACGGCGAGCCCGCGATTGGTCGCCGCATCCGGGTCGGTATCGCTGAGTTCCAGCTTACCGCTGTGCAATTCCATCACCGCTTCAACAAGCGACAGGCCAAGGCCCGTACCGGGCTTCGAGCGGCTCTCGTCCAGCCGCACGAAGCGCTTGAGTACGTCCTCGCGCTTGTCTGCAGGGATGCCGGGGCCATGATCGGCGACCTGAAGGCAGATGGCATCCGGACGGCGTGTCAGCCGCAGCGAGACTTCGCCACCCGCCTCCGCACCCGCCGAATACTTCACGGCATTGTCGATCAGGTTGAAGATCGCCTGGCCGATCAGTTCGCGGTTGCCCTGCACCTCGATGCCGGGCTCGATATCGGTGGTCATCGCAAGCCCCGCCTCGTCGGCCACCGGCTCGTAGAGCTCGGCACTATCGGCGACGATGGCCGAGAGATCGATCGTCGACATCTCAGCGGCCACCGATCCGGCCTCGACGCGGGAGATCATCAAGAGCGCATTGAAGGTGCGTATCAGCTGGTCCGATTCCGAAATGATCCCTTCCAGCGCCACGCGGCGGGTATCGGCATCCGGCGTATCGATCGCGTCCGCAGCCTTGTTGCGCAGGCGTGTCAGCGGCGTCTTAAGGTCGTGGGCGATGTTGTCGGAGACCTGGCGCAGCCCCTCGTTCAGCTTCTCGATACGGCCGAGCATGGTGTTCAGCGACACGGAGAGGCGATCGAACTCGTCACCGGAGCCGCCGACCGGGAGGCGCTGCGAGAGATCGCCGGCCATGATCTTCTTGCTCGCCGCCGACATGCGGTCGATGCGCTTCAGCGCGTTGCGGCCGATGCCGAACCAGATGATGACGGCGCCGAGACCCATGATCGCCAGCGCGACCATCAGCGCCTGCCTGACGAGCACGCGGAACGCTTCCGGCTCGCCGAGGTCCCGGCCGATCAGGATGCGCAGGCCATTGTCGAGCACGTTGATATTGGCGACAGCCATATGCGGCTTGCTCTGGCGTCCCTCCGCATAGCGCTGATAGCGAAACGGCAGGCTGGTCCAGCCCTGCTCGTCGAGCACGCCCGGCTGGACGGACGCGACGTTGCCCGCGAGGATATCTCCCGAGGGACCGGCGATGATGTAGAGATTGGCGCCCGGCTGGCGGGCGCGGCGCTCCATGGTGCGCAACAATAGATTCATGCCGCCATTGTCATAGGCGCGCTGAACCTGGTCGACCTCCTGCTGCACCGCCTCGCGGATCTGGCTGGTGAGCAGCCGTTCCGACATCGCCGTCACATAGAAGACGAGCGTTGCGGCGCAGATGGCGAAGAGCAGGATGTAGAGAGCCGAAAGGCGGACTGCCGTGGACTTGAAGAGAACCCAGAAGCGGTTCATCCGTCATCCTTGATCATGTAACCGGCGCCGCGAATGGTCTTCAACAGCGGCAGGCTAAAATCCTTCTCGATCTTGGAGCGCAGCCGCGACACATGCACGTCGATGACGTTGGTCTGCGGATCGAAGTGATAATCCCAGACGTTTTCGAGCAACATGGTGCGGGTGACCACCTGGCCGGCATTCTTCATCAGATATTCGAGCAGACGGAATTCGCGCGGCTGCAGCGGGATTTCCTTGCCGCCGCGGCGTACTTCGTGGGCGAGACGGTCGAGCTCGAGATCGCCGACGCGGTAGACGACGTCCTGATCGGGCGTGCCCTTGCGGCGGCCGAGAACCTCGACGCGCGCCAGAAGCTCGCTGAAGGCGTAGGGCTTGGGGAGATAGTCGTCGCCGCCGGCGCGCAGACCCGTGACGCGGTCGTCGACCTGGCCGAGAGCGGAGAGAATAAGAACGGGGGTGTGGATGCCCTTGCGGCGCAGCTCGGCGATGACGGAAAGGCCATCGCGGCGCGGCAGCATGCGATCGATCACAAGCACGTCGTAGGTATTTTCGGTCCCCATGAAGAGGCCGCTTTCGCCGTCGCTTGCATGGTCGGCGACAATACCCGCCTCACGAAAGGCTTTCGTGAGATAGGCGGCCGCTTCCAGATCGTCTTCGATGATGAGAATCTTCATGCGGCCGACATTACCCGCCGGCTGTGTTTCGGCAAGGCTCAAAGCGTGATCGTCTTGCTGGAAGGTCATTGTCGTCACCTGCGATGGGTTGACAGGAAGAGCCGCGCGAGCGCGCGACCCTTCTAATTCGATCCGGAGAACCGGGGCGTTTAGCCCTGGTTTTCGACCGGAAGGGCCACGAAGCGGCTGCCTTCCTTGGACTGGATCTGGAACAGCGCGCGGGTGCGGCCATCCTTCTTCGCCTGGTTCAGCACCTTGACCACATCATCGGCCGAGGAGACTTCCTGGTTGTTGACCGAGGTGATCTTCTCGCCTTCCTTGATGCCCTTGTCGGCAGCATCCGAGTTCGGGTCGATGCCGGTGATCTGCAGGCCCTTGCCGTCATCGGCAGGACCAACCGTCAGGCCGAGATCGGCGAGCGCCTTTTCGGATGCCGGGGTCTGTGCTTCCGGTGCCTGATCGCCATCGTCGGTCGAAGCCTGCTGCTGTTCTGCCGGCAGGGTGCCGAGCTCGACCGTCAGGGGCTGAGACTTGCCGGAGCGCCAGATGGAGAGCTCGACCTTCTTGCCAGGCGTCATCGCGCCGATGCGGCGGCTCAGATCACGGGCGTCCTTGACGGTCTCGCCGTTGACGGCAGTGACGACGTCGCCCGCCTTCATGCCAGCCTTTTCACCCGGCGTTCCGGCCTGAGCGTTGACGACGAGCGCGCCGCTGGCTTCAGACAGTCCGAGAGAGTCGGCGATGTCCTTGGTGACCGGCTGGATCTGCACGCCGAGATAGCCGCGCGAAACCTGGCCGTCCTTCATCAGGTCGGCAACCACGTCCTTGGCGGTCGAAGCGGGGATCGCGAAGGCGATGCCGACGCTGCCGCCCGAGGGCGAGAAGATGGCGGTGTTGATGCCGACCACCTGGCCGCTGAGGTTGAAGGTCGGGCCACCGGAGTTGCCACGGTTCACCGCAGCGTCGACCTGGAGATAATCGTCATACGGGCCGGAGCCGATATCGCGACCACGGGCCGAAACGATACCTGCCGTCACCGTGCCGCCGAGGCCGAACGGGTTACCAACGGCAACCACCCAGTCGCCGACGCGGACGTTGTTGTCGTCGGCCCAGTTGACGTAGGTGAACTTCTTGCCCTTGCCGTCGACCTTGAGCACGGCGAGGTCGGTGCGCGGGTCCTTGCCGATCAGCTTGGCGTCGAGCTCGGTACCGTCCTTCATGACAGCGACGAAGGCCGCGCCATCGGAGACGACGTGATTGTTGGTGACGATGTATCCGTCTTCGGAGATGAAGAAGCCGGAGCCCTGGGCGACCGGACGCAGACGACCCTCATGCTGGCCGGGGCCGGGAGGATGCGCGCCGGGAGGGCCACGACGACCCTGCTGTTCGCCGAACTGGCGGAAGAAGGGCTTCAGGGCATCGGGGAGATCATCGAAGCCACGGCCGTTGAAATCGAAGGAGAAGCCATTGTTGCCGTCCTCATCGGAGACAGGCTTGACGCGGCTTTCGACGCGAACGGAAACGACGGCAGGCGAAACGGCGTCGACGACATTGGCGAAGCTCGGCACGGATGGTGCCTCGACCTTGACCGCTTCGGCGTAGGAACGCGTGATTTCGAGGGGGACGCCAGTCGCCAGGACGGCGGTGGCAAGACCGGCAACGGTCGAGGCCTTGAGCACGGTCGACAGTGACGGAGCTTTGATAGTCTTCAGCATAAGACGCACCTTCTTATATTTAAATCCACGGGACCGGCGGTTACCGGATCGGTCGATGGATGAAGATATAGGACGGCACACCTTACTGCGAACTGTCCGAGGCATGAAAAATTCGTAATGTCCGAATTCTTCCGCCTGGAGCGCGTATTTACTTCTTCAGCAGCTCGTTCAAGCGTGCCTGCTCGTCGCTCGTCAGCGCCGATCCGGTCGGCTGGCCGGCATAGCGGCGGGCGAAGACGACGAGCGACAGGCCGCCCAGCACCGCGAGCAGGATCGGAGCGCCCCACAAGAGCAGCGTCTTTGTCTCGAAGCGTGGCTTCAGCAGCACGAATTCGCCGTAGCGGGAGACGATGTAGCTCATCACCTGCTGGTCACTGTCGCCATCGGTAATGCGCTTTCGCACTAGCAGACGCAGATCCTTGGCCAGTTCGGCATTGGAATCGTCGATCGACTGGTTCTGGCAGACCATGCAGCGCAATTCCGCCGAGATCGCGCGCGCACGGCTTTCAAGCGCGGGATCTTTCAGCATCTCGTCCGGGTTGACGGCGAAGGCTGGTGCTGCGGACGCGATCAGGAAGAGAGCCAGAAGGAAGCGACGCATCATTCGGCCGGCTCCATGACAGGCTGCAGCGCCTTTGCCTTGCGGCGCGGCGCGCCGACGCGCAGGCGCCGGTCGCTGAGCGAGACGAAGCCACCGAGCGCCATGACGAGCGCACCGCCCCAGATGCAGAGAATATAGGGCTTCCACCAGATGCGCACGACGATACCGCCGTCATCTGTGGGATCGCCGAGCGAGACGTAAAGCTGGCTCGCGCCGAAAGTCAGGATACCGGCTTCCGTCGTCGGCATCTGGCCGGCGGTGTAGATGCGCTTGGCCGACCAGACGTCAGCCACCTCGACCCCGCCCCTGGCGATGGTGAAATGACCGCGATCCTCGGTGTAGTTCGGACCGGTCGCCTTCTTCATGCCGTCGAAGCGCAGCGTGTAGCCGCCGGCATCGGTCACCTCGCCCTGCTTCATCTGCAGGACGTGTTCGGTCTGGAAGGTGGAAACGGCGACGATGCCAAGCACGGAAATACCGAGGCCCGCATGGGCGAGCGCCGTGCCGAAGGCCGAACGCGGCAGGCCCTTGAGGCGGCGCCAGGCGATGCCAAGAGGCTGCTTGCCGACGCCGGCGCGATACCAGAGATCGGCGATGGCGCCGAGGACCAGGAAGAGGCCGGCCGCGAGACCGAGAACCGACATGACCGGGCCGCCATGCTGGAGATAGAAGAACAGGACGGCGGCGACGAAGGCGAGTGCGGCAACCGCATAGAGCCGCTGCAACGCGCCCAGCAGGTCGCCACGCTTCCAGGCGAGCAGCGGGCCGAATGGCACGATGACGAGCAGCGGCGCCATCAACAGGCCGAAGGTCATGTTGAAGAAGGGAGGGCCGACTGAGATCTTGTCATTGGTCAGCGTTTCCAGAACCAGCGGGTAAAGCGTCCCCGTCAGCACGGTGCCGCAGGCAACCGTGAGGATCAGATTGTTGACGACGAGCGCGCCTTCGCGCGAGATCGGCGCGAACAGGCCGCCGGCCGTCAGCCTCGGCGCGCGGAAGGCAAAGAGCGACAGCGCACCGCCGATGAAGAGCAGCAGGATACAGAGGATGAAGACGCCGCGCGAGGGATCGCTGGCGAAGGCGTGAACCGAGGTCAGCACGCCCGAGCGCACCAGGAAGGTGCCCATCAGCGACAGCGAGAAGGTGAGGATGGCGAGCAGCACCGTCCAGATCTTCAGCGCCTCGCGCTTTTCCATGACGAGCGCCGAGTGCAGCAGCGCCGTGCCGGCGAGCCAGGGCATGAAGGAGGCGTTTTCGACCGGATCCCAGAACCACCAGCCACCCCAGCCGAGCTCGTAATAGGCCCAGTAGGAGCCCATGGCGATGCCGAGGGTCAGGAAGGTCCAGGCGGCGAGCGTCCAGGGGCGCACCCAGCGCGCCCAGGCGGCATCGATGCGGCCTTCGATCAGTGCGGCAACGGCAAAGGAGAAGCAGACGGAGAAGCCGACATAGCCGAGATAGAGCAGCGGCGGATGGATGGCGAGGCCGATATCCTGCAGGATCGGGTTCAGATCCTTGCCCTCGGCCGGCGCCGGATCAAGGCGCGCGAAGGGGTTGGAGGTGAGCAGGATGAAGAGGATGAAGGCGACAGAGATCCAGGCCTGCACCGAGAGTACATTGGCCTTCAGCGTCTCGGGAAGATTGCGGCCGAAGACGGCGACCAGCGCGCTGAAGAGAGCCAGGATCAAGAGCCAGAGCATCATCGATCCCTCGTGATTGCCCCAGACGCCCGAATATTTGTAGATCAGCGGCATCAGCGAGTGCGAGTTTTCCCAGACGTTCTTGACCGAGAAATCGGAGACGACATGCGCATAGGTCAAGACGCCGAAGGAGAAGGCGACCAGCGCGAAAAGAACGACAGAGCCGATCGGACCGACATCCATCATCGCCTGATCCACGCGCCGGGCGCCGATCAGCGGCACCAGAGACACGATGATCGCGGTTGCGAGCGCCAGAATGAGAGCGTAGTGGCCGATTTCGATGATCATTTCGCCGCCTGTTCGTCTTTCCAGAGCCCCTGCTGCTTCAGCCTGTCGGCGACATCCTTGGGCATGTATTTCTCGTCATGCTTGGCAAGCACGGTATCGGCGGTGAAGACATCGCTGCCGCTCTCGAAGGTGCCCTCGGTCACCACGCCCTGCCCCTCGCGGAAGAGATCGGGAAGGATGCCGGTGAAGCGGACGTGAACCAGATCACCCGAGGCATCGGTCACCGCGAAGCGCACCGTCGAGCCAGCGCCCCTGACCACACTGCCCTCGCCGACCAGACCGCCGAGGCGGATACGGGTTCCCGGAGGGACCGGATTGCTGGCGAGATCGGCCGGCATGTAGAAATAGGCGACCGAATTGCTGAAGGCGAACATCACCAGCAGAACGGCTGCGACAATGAAGCTCATTCCGCCGCCGATTACCGCAAGGCGTTTCTGCTTGCGCGTCATTGCATCGTTCCTTGTGTCGCCGCTGCGTCCGCGGGAAGACCGAGTTCATGGGCGAGTGCCACAAGCTGCTTGCCCTTCTCGCCATCAGCGGGGAAAGCCGTCAGCCCGCGCTTCAGCGCCGCCGCCGCGCGGTCCTTGTCGTTCAATACCATATAGGAGCGGACCAGCCGCAGCCATCCGTCGAGATTGTCGGGGTTCTCGGTGAGCTTCGCGTCGAGACTGTCGACCATGCCGCGGATCATCTGCTGGCGATCGCCGCTGTTCATCTGATCGGCCGCCGCCACGTCAGCCTGCGTCGGTCCACCAAGCGGTGCGGCTGCCGTGGCCGGAGCATTGCCCGCAGTCGGCGAGCCGCCGTTCTTTGCGATATGCTCGTTCACCAGCGGCATCCATGGCGCATCGGGCGGTGACTGCTTGGCGATCGCCTCGAAGCCGGCGCGGGCCTCGTCGGCCTTGCCCGCTTGTTCGAGGCCGAGCGCGATGTAGAAGCGGGCGCGCGGGTTTTCCGGCTCCAGCTTCAGCGATCGGGTCAGCACATCGCGCGCATCGTCGGTGATCACGCCGCTAGAGGCAGCGATCAGCGTTTCGGCCAGCCCGTCGAGCCGGGCCGCCGTTTCGCCGAGCAGGCGGATGGCGTTGCGGTAGGCGGTTTCGGCGTCGGCGATGCGCATGGTGTTGAAGTAGATCGGCGCCAGGATGTCCCAGCCCTTGCCGTCGTCCGGATTCTCGGCGAGATGCCGCTCAGCCTTCGCGACAAGGATCGCCATGTCGTTGCCAGGATTCTCCAGGCGCGCCTCGAGAGGCTGCGAGGGCAGATCGGGTCTGCCCATTATGATGTAAAGACAGAGCCCCGTGAGCGGCAGGAGCATCAGCACGAAGACTTCGGCGGCGCGACGGTATCCGCGTCCCGCCTTGGGGGCAGCCGACGTCTCGGCGCTCGATACGGCAAGCAGTCGTCGGCCGATTTCGGCGCGGGCGTACTCGGCTTCCTCGGCGGAAATCAGGCCGCCGGCGCGGTCGCGGTCGAGTTCGGCAAGCTGGTCGCGGTAGACGGCGGTTTCGCCGGCACGGCTATCGCCGGTCGCCTTCGAGCCCCGCAAAAGCGGATAAAGCAGAAGAGCGGCAACGGATGCCGTCATCACGGCCAGGAGAATCCAGAAAGTCATGACCGCCAATTACTCGAAGCGCGCGATCATTCCAATATGCAAAGCTGCGATGACGATGATTTGAAGTAATTTGCCGCACCTTGCCAGATGGGCCTGACATCAACGCTCCGGATCAGCCGAGCGGCGACCAGCTACCGTCGCCATTGCGGCAGGCCGATCCGCGCGCCAGCGTGTCCTTGCCGTCGACGGTGAGCGTGTGGGTGTACTGGCGGCAATTCTGCGAGCCGACCTGATAGGGAGCCGCGGCCACGACCTTGCCGCTAACATTGCGGCCGCTCCAGACGACCGGCTGGCCGACGGCTGCGCCTTCCAGCGCGCGGTACTCGGCTTCGAGCGCCCGCTGCCGGTCGCTGTCGCTCAAGGTCACGCCGGTGCGGCCGACAATGCCGCCCTGCAGGGCTTCGATGATGGTGGCGGAGGCCGACGGCTTCCGGCCGCCGAAAAGGCCGGATGAGGCGCCGCTCTTCGTCGTCTGGCAGCCGGACAGAGCCACGCATGCCACAAGAGAAAGACCAATTATGCCTTTTGAGCGAAGTATCATTCAGTCGAACCCGAACCAGGTGTCAAACGCGCCACAGGTGCAAGCCGCACCCCGCCTTAGGCCGAGGTAAAGCATGCTATGCAAATGTCTTTCTGGCATCAAGCCGCCGATCACGCAACATCCTTTGTGACACCGGGAAGAATAAGGCGCGCCTTCAGCCCGCCCCACTCGCCGCGCGACAGTTCCAGCCGACCCTGATACTCGTTGGCGATCTCGGTGACGATCGAAAGACCAAGGCCGGTGCCGGGCTTGCTCTCGTCGAGACGGCGGCCGCGCTTCAAAGCCTCG
This sequence comes from Rhizobium sp. FG113, assembly GCF_057809895.1. Classification (NCBI taxonomy): domain Bacteria; kingdom Pseudomonadati; phylum Pseudomonadota; class Alphaproteobacteria; order Hyphomicrobiales; family Rhizobiaceae; genus Rhizobium; species Rhizobium sp. FG113. Next base: position 337,838 of record NZ_JBMDKV010000004.1, read on the forward strand.
CGGATCTGGTCGGGCTCCAGGCCCGGGCCATCATCCTCGACGATCACCTCGACCCAATGGCGGCGGGCGCTGCCCTCCCCGCCCTTGACGTCATCGGGGGCTTCGGTGACCGAAAGCCTGACCTTGTGGACGGCAAAGCGCGAGGCGTTTTCAAGCAGGTTGCCGACCACTTCCTCCAGATCCTGCTGCTCCAGCGCCACGGCCAGATGCGGCGGATTGACGAGGAGGTCGAATTCCTTGTCGACGTTCAGACGGCGCATGACGCGCACCAGCCGCTCCAGCGCCGGCTCGGCGTCGGTGCGGGCGAGCACGGATTCGCGCTGGGCGGCAATGCGGGCGCGGTTGAGATAGGACTGCACCTGGCCCTGCATCGATTCCGCCTGGCTCTTGACCAGTTCGCCATGCGAGCGCTCCAGCACGCGGGCTTCGTTGAGCAAGACCGCGATCGGCGTCTTAAGCGAATGGGCGAGATTGCCGACCTGCATGCGGGCGCGCTCGACGATGCGGCGGTTGCTGTCGATCAACGCGTTGACTTCATTTGCAAGCGGCAGGATTTCGCGCGGGAACTCGCCCTTCAGCTGCTCGCTCTCGCCGGCGCGGATGCGCTCGAGTGCGGCGCGCGCCTTGTCGAGCGGCTTCAGGCCATAGAGAATGGCGAGCGCGTTGACGATCAGGCTGCCGACGCCGAAGCCGGCGAGCGCCAGATAGAGGCTGTGGGAGAAGTTGCGGACATCATCCTCGACGACATCGACATTGCCGGTGACGCGAAAGCGCGCGGCGCGGCCATCGGTATCGAGCACCACTTCGGTCTCGGCGACCTGGATACGGTTCTGCGAGGTGTCGGTGACCTGATAATAGCGCTCGTAGTTCTTGTCGAACGGCGCCTCCAGCACAGAGGGAACGGGGATGGTTGTGGCGCCGAGCGAGGGCGAGACCAGCGGCGGGGCCGTGTAGGTCCCAAGCGGCTCGACCATCCAGTACCAGCCGGTCTTCGGCTGGGCGAAGCGCAGGTCGCCGAGCTGCGGGCTGCCCGACAGCGCACCCTGATCGCCGATCGCCACCGAGTTGATGACGTTATAGAGCTGCGCGCGCAAAAGATCCTGAAAGCCGCGCTCGGCGCTCTTGCGATAGAGCGTCGAGATCAACAGGCCGATTACGACAAGCGCCACGGTCGACCAGATCGTGGTCAGAAGCAGGACGCGTGCGGTAAGAGACTTAATTCGCATTGGTCGGCGCTTGGATGCGGTAGCCGAGACCGCGCACCGTTTCGATCAGATCGACGCCCATCTTCTTGCGCAGGCGACCGACGAAGACTTCGATCGTGTTGCTGTCGCGGTCGAAATCCTGGTCGTACATGTGTTCGACCAGCTCAGTGCGCGACACGACCTCGCCCATGTGATGCATGAGATAGGCCAAGAGACGGTATTCGTGCGAGGTCAGCTTCAGCGCGACGCCGTTGACCACCGCCTTCGAGGTCTTGGTGTCCAGGCGAACAGGGCCGCAGACGATCTCCGACGACGAGTGGCCGGCGGCCCGACGGATGAGCGCGCGGATGCGGGCGAGCACCTCTTCGACGTGGAAGGGCTTGGTTACATAATCGTCGGCGCCTGCATCGATGCCGGCGACCTTGTCGCTCCAGCGGTCGCGGGCGGTCAGGATCAGCACCGGCATGCCGCGGCCGGCGCCGCGCCACTTTTCCAGAACGCTGACGCCGTCGAGTTCGGGCAGGCCGATATCGAGGATGATCGCGTCATAGGGTTCGGTATCACCGAGGAAGTGCCCCTCCTCGCCGTCGAACGCCTGATCGACGACGTAGCCGGCCTCTTTCAGGGTTTCGCTCAGCTGACGATTCAGATTGACGTCGTCTTCGACTACCAGGATGCGCATCGGTCCGCTCTACTCCGCTTTATGTCTTCGATGTCTAAATAGGGCGATTCTGCCTACATCGGAACCTTGACGGTTACTTTACGCGGTCGCTGGCCGTTGCCCTGGACGAGCACGGTGATGATGCAGCTGTCGCCGGAGGGCTGAACGGAGAGCAGCTGCCCCCCGGTCTTCTCGACAACCTGCTGGGCGGCTTCACTGCAATCGCCTGCTACACGCACCAAAAGGTTGTGCGTATTATCCGGTGAGGGCGACGGTACCGTCAGCCAAACGGCCAACGCTGCGACGCTCAGAGGAGAGGCCATGTGCTATGCTTTCAATGGATACCAACTTGACCTGACTATGTACTCAGGAGACCTGAATGGCAAATGAATGCAAGGTAATGTCGGGTCCCTGGGGGTGCCTCAGAGCATGCCCCAAGGCACCCGACGCCGCTGCTGTGGCCGGAAAGGCACGGTTGGCGGCGGCAACCCTGCTACCGTGCCGCCACCGCCCCTAGACTCAAGGCTTGATCGCCGACTTCGCCGTCACCCGGCCATAGACCGCGAGCAGACCACCCAGCGCGCCCGCGATGTTGACGATCGCATCGACGATCTGGCCGCGGTCGCCGGGTGCGATATCCACACCCGTAAAGTGCAAAGCCGAAGCGAGGATCGCAACGACCGCGCCCCAGATGGTCTTCGAGCTGTACCAATTCTTCAAATCAGGCATCGTCCTTCTCCTTCGGTTGAAATGTCACGGCTGAAAGATCGCCCGCGCGGGTAATCCCAGCGGCACACGCTCGCCGAGCTGGCGGACCGTCACCGCAAGGCTCGTCTGCCGCTCGCCGAAATCGAGCATTTCGTCGGCAAGCGGATAGGTCCAATCCGGCGTCCCGACCTCCGCCGCCCGGACCACGATGTCAGCGTCATCAAGCACCTCGACCCGGTAACGTTCGAAAGGCTCGTCGAGCGGGATGTCGGCACCGGTCCAGCTATCGGCATTGTCGCGTCCGCGCCTTGTCCAGGAGATCAGCGCATCGCCGGCATCCTTACGCCGGCAGCGCAGGTGAACCGGGGCGAGCGGCGTCTCTGCGCGCAAGCCGCCCGCAAACACGAACGGCCCCGCCATCGCAAGCGAACCGGCCGCCTCGGCGATCCAGTTGAGTGACAGGCCGGCCTCGTCGCTACGCAGTCCGAGCGGCTTGACCGCGTCGTCAAGCAGCACGACCGCCGCCCCCTCGGGACTGCCCGAGACCATCGCATCCTCGGTGCCCGCAAGCGCGCGTAGCAAGCCGCCGAGCCGCCATCGCCCGGCCGCGATCTCGTCGGCCTGCAGGAAGGACAGGATTTCCCAGACGCCACCCAGTGAGCGCACAGCCAGCCGATTGGCCCCGTTCAGCACCGACATCTCGGCTGCCGAAGACAGCTCGCCATAAGCCAGATCGACGATCAGCGCCTGGGACCAGTCGAAGCGGCCGGTGACGCCGGGTGCCAATGCGGACGCAAGCGTCCCCATCGTTGCCGGACGGTCGAGCACCGCCCTGCCCCGATATCCCTCCGTCGTCGCCGATGACGACAGGCCGACGGTGCGCCACGGCTTGGCGAAGACCGCGCCGCGCGCGAAGCTCGTCGCCGCCTCGCCGTCGAAGCGCGGGAGATCCATGAGATGGACCAGCGGCTTGAACAGGTTCGAGGCGGTGCCGCCGCCATTTCGGCCGTCGGTCACCGCAGGCGGAGCGCCGCCCGAGGATGGCGCAAACGCTCGCGCCTCGATGCGGCGGGCATCACCATCCTCGATGCGCGAGACCAGGAAGCGGCCATCGGGACCATCGGCGAGCGAGACGACATCGCCCGGCTGAACGTCCAGCCGGCCGGGCGCCAGCGAGAAGCGCAGCGAGCGGCGGGCAATTCTGACGTCGCGCAGCAGCGCCTCGGCCGCATCGAGCGCCGTTTCCTCGGCAAGAACGGCGGGCAGATCCTGCTTGATCAGCCGGCTCGTCGCCTGCCCGGCGCGGTGCGAGCGGGCGCTGGCCTGCTCGTAGTCGAGGTCGGGATTGTAGAAGGTCATCACCGCCTCGGCGGCGAAATCGCTGTCGTGGCCGCGCGTCTCTTGCCAAAGCGGTTCATTCTCGCTGTCGACAAGCGTCTCGATCCGCATCGCCGGCAAGCTGGCGCGCGTGCGCGAGCGGAAGCGCAGGAGGCCGGCATCCTCGAAGGCATCGATCTGGAATGCCTGCAACAGCGGCTCGATCAGGTCCCGAGCCGAACCGAGCTCGCCCTTGACGTAACCGATCAGGTCGCCGCTCACCTCGGAGACGTCGAAATCCGAAAAGCCATGGTCGCGCAGCACCGCCGCCACGATATCGGCCAGGGTGCCGGCGCCGAGCCGACCGTTCAGCCAGTGGCCGGTGCGCCAGTTGCCGCCATCGGACCAGACATCCGTTGCCAGCGGAAAGGCCGGGAACGGCCGCGCATCCCAGCACCAGACGAAGAGATGCGAGGGATCGACCATGCCACCAGGCACACCATCGCCGGCCCACCGGAGATGGTGCGCCTCGAGGAAACGCCGTTGCATGCTGTCCGAGCGCATGCCGGTGGAGAAATACGGCGCTCCGCTTTCCACCGACTTCGGGTCGGCGAAGACATTGGGCTGGTTGGCGCCCTTGTCGACGGCGCCGCAGCCAAGCTCGGTGAACCAGACCGGCTTGCCCGACGGGATCCAGGCCGTCGGCTCCGCGCGCTCGGCGCCGCCGATGCGCTCATAATGCGGATTGGCCCACCAAGCGGCGATATCCTTGTAGCGGAAGACCCAGGGCTTGCCGGCGAGGCCATCGGTGATCGGACTGCGCTGCCGGGCTTTGCGGGCATCGCCATCCGCGTAATACCAGTCGAAGCCCTCGCCGGAGCTTATCCCCGTCGTCAGCGCATTTCGATCATCGGCAAGGCGGAAGCCATCGGGGTTGGCGCCGGCGAGATCCTCGTTGCGCCAGTCGGCGAGCGGCATGTAGTTGTCGATGCCGACGGCATCGATATCGGGCGAGGCCCAGAGCGGGTCGAGATGGAAATAGACGTCGCCCGCCAGCCGCACCAGCGCCTCAACGAATGGGAAGGCATCGCCGCCATCGCGCAGCTGCGTCAGGCCGCGCAGTTCGGAACCAATCAGAAAGCCGTCGACCCCGCCCGCAAGACGCGCCAGTTGCGCATAGTGCAGCACGAAACGCCGATAACTCTCCTCGCCACCGAGATAGGCCACATGGCCGCCCGCGATCGTGAAGTCACCCGCCTGCGCATTGCCCGCAAAGGCCTGAACCTGCCCGCGCGCGGCCACCGTACGGTCGGCGCTGGCAGGCCGGCCCGGCGCCGGATCGCAGGTAATGCGGCCGCGCCAGGGATAGGACGCCTGACGCGCGCCGCCATAGGGATCGGCAAGCGCGTTGTCGGCGGGAATGTCCATCATCACGAAGGGATAGAGATAGACCTTGAGACCCCGCGCCTTGAGATCGGCGATCGCCGACAGCACGCTGGCGTCATCGGGCGTGCCGCCATAGGCCGGACCGCCATTGCTGCGGCTGACGAGATGGGCCGCGCCACGCCCAATGCCGGAGACCGACCACGGCCTGCTCTCCTCCGCGCGGCTCGCCACCTCGACGCCGGGCACCACGCGGCATTGGCCGGCGCGCAGATCGGTGCCGAACCACGAGACCACAAGCGCCACGCGCTCGAGATTGGGGCAGAGCGCCATCAGCTCGTCGATCGAGATATCCCAATCGCTCGTGCCGCGCAGGCTGTTGCGATTGAGAATGCGGGCGCTGCCGGCGCCGATGCTCTCCGAGACCTGCGCCAGCTGATAGCCATGCTCGGTGGCGCCGGGGATGATGCAGACGGCTTTTATCTCATTTTCCAGCTCGCCGACCGGTCTCACCACCTCGAACTGCAGCAGCGGAATGCGATTTCCATAGGCATCGAGCGGCAACCGCTCGAAGACGACATAGGCAAGCCCGCGATAGGCAGGCGCGTTGCCCGGCCCCTGCTTGGCCTCGATCAGCGGATCGGGCAGCTGCGTGTCATCGCCGCGATAGACGCGCATCTCGATCCTGGTGAGATCCAGTTCCTTGCCATCGGCCCAGACGCGCCTGACATGCCCGATCGGCCCTTCCGCCAGGCCGACCGCGAGATTGACGAAGTAGCGAAAGCTCTCGACGCGGGTGCCGCCGGTGGCCTTGCCGCCCTGCCGCTCCGTCGCGACCTCCTCCTCGAAGCGCGTCGCCCAGATCAGCGTACCGCCGACGCGCACACTGCCATAGACGCGGTTGATCGCCGTGCCCTCGTCGGCGCCGGGAATGCGGGCGCTCGAAAGATGCGCGCCGCGCACGGTGGAGCGGCCGTTGATCAGCGCGTGATCGACGACGCTGCCAGCAAGAGCGCCCGCCGCGCGACCGATGATCGCGCCGACAGGGCCGAAGACGCTGCCGATTGCCGCGCCGGCGGCCTGGAAGAGGAGCGTTGCCATCTATCTCTCCGGAAAACGAAAGACGCCCGATATGCGCCGGCGCCAGCTCGGCACCAGCGGTGAAGCGACCACCGCCGCCTGCTCGTAGGCATGGATGAACTGTCGTTCGCCGGAGAGGATACCGACATGCTTGGCGGCGAGCTGCGGGCGCCAGCGAAACAGGAGCACATCGCCCGGTCTTGCCTCGACAAGCGGCAGCGGCGGGCCGAAATGCCTGAATGCCGCATCCATCAGCCGATCCCCGCCGCCGCGCTCGGCCCAATCGGGCGCATAGGGCGGCGGGCGCTCCGGCTCGGCGCCGTAAAGCTCGCGCCAGATGCCCCTGATCAGCCCGAGACAATCGCAGCCGACGCCCTTCAGCGAAGCCTGATGCCTGTAGGGCGTGCCGATCCAGCCTTCGGCCAGCCGCAGCACTTCCATTGCAATGTCGGTCATTTGAACAGCGCGCTCCCGTCATGGAGGGTCTCGCCATCGGCATAGGTGTAAGCGAAATCGGTGCCGGGGATGTGCGGGAAACCGCGGAAATTCAGGTGGTTGGCGAACTTCGCTCGACAGGTGGAAAAGGCCTTGTCGCAGCCCGCCGTCAGCGCGATGCGATCGCCCACACTTGGGGTGGCCTCGAGCGGTAGCCAGAGCGTCACCTCCAGCAGACCGTCCTTCACCCCATGCGTCTCGATCTCCAGCCGCTGGCCTTGATTGTCGCCGTCGAGAAAACCGAGCACGCCGAAACGGAAGAAGCTGTCTGCCACGGCGCGGACGCCCGAGAGCACAAGCCGGCTGGCATCCGGTACCGAGACCACCACGCCTTCGGCTCGCATCGCGGGTGCCGAGAGATCGACGCCGCATCTTTGATCGCCAAGCGTCGCGTCGCAGCGCCGGCCATAGACGCGGCCCTGTGGTTCGCCGAGGCGGCTGGCGAAGCTGCGGAGCTCCGCCTGAAACTGACCGGCATCGCGCGTGACGTCGCCGATCTCCTGCACCTTCAGGAGCATATTCTGCTCGGGTTCCGCCCAGTTGACGAGATGGACCTCGACGCGGGCGCCGTCATAGCGGCCGCGCGTCAGATCCTCCTCGGTGATCGCCGCGCTGGAGAAGCCACCGGCGACATCGCTGGTGGCGGCCGGCAAGCCCGCCTCCTCTTCCGCGGCACTGGCGGAAAAGCCGCTCGCCGCCAGGAAGGTGGTGCCCGCGAATGTCAGGTCGTGATCGTGCTCGGTAAACCCAAGCACGACGCCATCGCGGCGCGTCACCCGCCAGGCATGGCAGAGCGTCGTGGCGTCGCCTGCAAGATGCGCGGCGAGCCCGTCCGGAATATGCCTCATGGCATGATCTCCATCAGCGGAATGGTGGGAATGCGCCCGGCATTGAAGGCCGAGAGGTTGACGTCGATGCGCCCGGTCGCGAAACGCACCGGCACGTCGAACAGGAACCCCGCCGTCACCGACGCGCCCTCCGGCGGAATGGCGTCCACCGCGAAGGTGACGATGCCGATCGCGGGATCGCAGGCGAAGGCGGACGACGGCTGCGGCACGCCATCCACGGCGACGAGCACCGAGCCCTCGACGGGCTTGGCAATCCGCCGCGTGCTGCTGGCCCCGGCATCGCCATAGGTCTTGGCGAGCGGGAATGAGACGGTCACGCCGTCGCCGATCCCGATCGGCTGGTCACCGGGGCCGATCTCGGCGCCCGGCCGTGTCGACGTCCAATCGATCGGATCGCGGAAGCGGAAGCCATAAAGCTCACCGCTGCGGGCCTCGAAGAATTCCAATACCTCGTAGAGATCCGCCACCGAGCGCAGGCCGGAGCCCGCATCATAACTGCGGCGCGCATCGCGCCAGCGGCTGTTGCGGCTTTCGCGGCCATTGGAGAGATTGACGATATGGGTGCGCCTGATAGGCCCGCCGCTCGTCGACAGCGACAGGCGGAGCGGAAAGCGCACCTCGTGGAAACCTGACATCATCACCTCACAGGTTGCGCTGGCCGCGCATCGCGGTGCGCGCCAGCATCGAGGAAATCTGCGCCTCGCTCTTTCGGAAGCTCTCGGCATCCGTCGCGGTGACGTTGAAGACGATCTGCGGTGCGGCCCCCGCCCCCGATGCGGCAACGCCGAGCGAACCGTCGGCGCCGCGCCGCAAGGGCAGGATCGCCTCGCTGCCAGCCTCGCCCATCAGCCCCATGTCGCCGCCGAGAGGGAAATAGGTGGGCTGCGAGACCACCCCGCCATCGGCAAAGGGAAGCAGCTTGCCGGCGCCACCGAATAGGCTGGAGGCGGCGCCAGAGAGCATCGTCTCCAGCGGCTTCAACCCCGCCTGTAGCGCGATATCCGTCATCCGATTGGCCAGCCCACGCAGCACATCATCCAGCCCCTTACCGCCCGAGACCGCGCCGCGCAGCGCGCCTGACAGCGCCGAGCCGAAGGAGCGCGAGCGGCCCTCCAGATCGTCGAGCGCGCGCCGCAGCGTCGCGGCCTCGTCGGTCATGGCCGACAGGTCGGTCTGGTCATCGTTCATGGTCGTTCCTCGTGTCTAAGCTTGCCCGGCTGTCCGGAAAACGGGCCATCAGCCCATCGAGATCGGCGCGGGAGACGGCGGGACGCGGTGGCGAGAGCCCACCGGCGGCTGCGTGAAACTCCACCGGCGTCATCGCCCAGAAGGATTGCGGGGGAAGCCGCAGCAGGCAGAGACCGACGTGCAGAACCCGCGCCCAGGGGAAAGGCGTGGGCCCCGCACCGTCCGTCGTCTCCATGCCCGCTGCGGCTAGAGGGGGCGCGCGGAGGCGTCCGCGCCATCCCCCGAGAACGTCGCCATCAGCAAATCGCCGACGATCGCAGCATAACCACCGATGCCGCCCTCGATATCGGCCCCCGCCACATCCTCGTCGGAATAGAGATTGCCGCCGCCGCGCAGGCCGGCGCCGATGATACGGATCATATCCGCCGCCTTCAGCCGGCCGCCGGCGAAACGCTCGGCCAGGCCATTCAGGCTATCGACCGAAAACGCCGTCTCAAGCTCGGCCAGCGCGCCCAGCGTCAGGCACATCACCCGCCGCTCGCCGTCGATCTCGGCCTCGATCTCGCCACGCCTGCGATTGGCCCTTCGTCCTGCCGCTTGTTCCACTGCCGTGCGGGCCGCCATCACAGCGCCTCGAAGGTGATCGCACCGGCCGATTCCAGCGCCAGCTCGAACATAACCTCGCCATTATACTGGCCGGAATATTCGAGCGCGCTTACCTGGAACGGACCGGTGACGCTGCCGAAATCCGGCACGACGATCTGCCAGCTCAGGATCGAGGCATTGAAAAACGCGTTGCGCACCAGCTGGTCGGAGGCCGCGTCCTTGAAGATGCCTGCCCCCGAGACCGAGGCGCGCTGCACGCCGGCGCCGCCCAAGAGTTCGCGCCAGCGCCCGGCGCTTTCGGCATCGGTCACATCCACCGTCTCGGCATTGAAGGCCAGCCGCTTCGAACGCAGCCCCGCCACCGTTTCATAATCCGTGCCGTTGAAAACCCTCAACAGCAGATCCTTGCCCTTCTGCGCCACCATGGCCTCATCCCTTCCACGAAAAAAAGCGCCCCGAGAGGGACGCCCGCGATGTCATCGACTTGTCACTTTCAACCTGGTGGCGAAGATGTTAGGACCAGCTCGTCTCTTCCCTTCGCCGAAATCCCCGCCATGTCCCGTGCCTTCCCTCTGCGTTCGACACAGATGATTGCCGTGCTCACCGTCACGCAGCTCATCGGCTGGGGCACGACATTCGACATGCTCGGCGTCATGGGCCGGGTGATCGCGCCCGATCTTGGGCTGGCGAACGAGATCGTCTTCGGCGGCCTGACCGTGATGATGGTCGTGCTTGCGCTTCTCGGCCCGACGATCGGCCGGCTATTGCAGCGACACGGCGCCGTGCCCGTGCTTGCCGCCTCATCCGTCACCTTCGCCGCCGGCCTTCTCATGCTGGCGGCGACAGAGGGCATCGTGCTCTACACGATCTCCTGGATCGTGATCGGCATCGGCGGCGCGCTGGGCCTGACGACCCCGACCTATACGGCCGTCGTCGAGCGCGAGGGCCTCAACAGCAAACGCGTCATCGCCATCCTGATGCTGTTCACCGGCCTATCCAGCGCGCTGTTCTGGCCGATCCTCAGCCTGCTCGATGCCCAGTTCGGCTGGCGGATCACCTTCGTCATCTGCGCGGCGCTGCAATTGTGCGTCTGCCTGCCGCTCTATCTCTTCGGCCTGCCGCGCCCGGTCGCCGCTCAAGAGGGATCCGCCGAGATGCATGCGGCGCCGGTCGACCTTTCGTCTGATGATCGACGCAAGGCCTTCCTGCTGCTTGCGGCGGCAACGACGCTATCAAGCTTCGTGACCTTCGGCCTGGCGCCATCGCTGCTGGAGGTCCTGCGCCAATACGGCGCCTCGCCTGTGCTCGCGCTGCAGCTCGGCTCGGCGCGCGGCGTCATCGGCATAACGGCGCGCGGCATGGACATGCTGCTCGGTAAGCGCGGCAGCCCGATCGTCAGCGCCATCGCCGGGATCGGCCTGATGGTGGCGAGCTTCGGATTGATCCTCATCGTCCCGCCCTCGACATCGCTGCTCGTCGGCTTCATCGTGATCTACAGTTTCGGCGCCGGCGTCATGGCGGTTGCCCGCGCGCTGCTGCCGCTGGCGCTGTTTTCGCCGCGCGAATACGGCCTGCAGGCCGCCCGCCTCTCGCTGCCGCAAAACATCGCCAACGCCGCCGCCCCCATCATCTTCACCGCCATCCTCGACCGCGCCGGCGCCGGCGTGGTGATGGCCCTGTGCTGCACGCTCGCGGCACTCGCCTTCGGCCTGGTGCTGAGGCTGGCAAGCCTCATCCGCCGCGCCAAGCCGGTTGCTCAGGTCGCCTGAGCCAGCGAAGCCACGATGTCCTTCGTCGGCAAAAGCAGCGTGCGCTCGAGACCCTTGGCGGCGCGGAAGCCGAATTTCAGGTAGAAGGCCTCGGCTTCATCGTCCAAGGCATGAACCATGACGGCGCGAAAGGCGACCGAACGCGATGAGGAGACGACGGACATCAGCGCATGCTTCAGCAATGCCCTGCCCAGCCCCATATTCTGATGGCGGCGGTCGACCGCAAGCCGTGCCAGCAGCGCGACCGGAATTTCGCCCGGCGCCCGGTGCCCCTTGACCTGCCTCGGCGCGCTGTTGCGGCTGATCATGCCCGCGCACAGCGAGTGATAGCCGACGACGCGGTAATCCTCGGTCGCGATGACGACGGTCCGGGTATATTCCTGCTGCTGATTGTAGAGCGCCATGTCCTTCAGGAAGCCATCCAGCGCCGGCTTGCCGCTGTCGAAATCATCGACAAGATGGTGCTCGCCGAGAGGAACGGGCTTGCGAAACATCCGTCAGTCGATCCATTCGGCGTTTGATTTGAACAGCGCGACGAGCCTGTCGTTGACCTTCGCCGGCTCGTCGAGAAGCCCCTCGACAGCATCGAAGACAGCCGCGTCGACGCCGATGAAACGCTGATCGAGCAACTCCTTCTGGGCCGAATAAAACGCCGCCTCGGTCATGAATGCCGTGAGCGACTTGCCGCTGACGGCGGCGGCGCGCGCGATGATCTCGCGCGTCTCAGTATCGATGCGCAGGTTGATGGTTTCGCTTTTCTTGACGCCGGGCATGTCAGTCGCTCCGCATGCGGACACATGAATTCGTATGGACAATGTCCATACAGCAATACTGTACCGCCGTCCAGATTTGAGCTCTCAGCCGCCCGAGACCTCGACCGCCAGCTCCGTCACCGCCCTGAACCGGATCTCGGCGAAATGCAGCCTTGTCTTCTGTTCGCGCCGGGTGCGTGTCGAAAGATGCAGCAGGCCGACGAGATGGTGCGTTTCCAGCGAAAGCGGCGCGTCGTGCAGCAGCATGCGCAGGTGCTCGGCGATGGTCGCTGCCTCCTTCCGGCCGCCGGCGTCGGTCCAGATTTCGAGCGTCAGCAGGTGCTCGGCCCCGGTCTCGGTCGCTGTGGAATAGTCGTTGCTTGCGAGATCGGCGACGATGACGGCGGGCAGTTTTCGGCCGGAGACCAGACGGTCGCGCAGGCCTTCGGGGCCGATCATGGCCGACAGTTCCGCATCGTCGGCGAGGCGCGTCTGGATCGCCGTCAGCAATTGGTTGGCGGCGCTCATTGGCCTTCCTCCTCGCACAGGCAGACGAGATAGTTGCCGCGCTCGTCCGGGTCGCGCCAAGCGCGGATCGCAAAAGCGCGCGCGCCCTTGCGCAGCCGCATGCCGGCTTGGATATCGTCGCGGAAGCGCAGCCAGATGCGGTGGGTGAGCGTGAAGACGTCGGCACCCGCCTGCTCCTCGCACAGTTCGCTGACCGGTTCGATGCGGGCCCAGAACGAGGCGATTTCGGTAAACGAGACGGTGGCGCCGCCCTGCCCGTCCGGCGTCTCCACCGGCGCTTCCAGCGCCAGCCGCGCGGTCATCTGGCCGGGGTCGAAGAGGACCGAGCGCATCAGAGCCTCCTCACCATGAAGGGCGCGATCAGGCGGTCGTAGCCTGCCGGGATATCGGCCGGCTGGTCGTCGACCGCGACCGTGCCGCGGAACGCGAACATCTGCGCGACATGCATCAGCACCGCCCGCTTCAGCGTATCCGGCACCTCGGCGCCGCTTTCGCCGAAGCCGGCAGTGAAGTCGATCTCGATGCCGTTGATCTGCTGACTCGGACTGACTACGCGGCCGAGCACGAGGCGCGCCGGGTGGGCGTGGCCGTCGAGGATGTGGCCGGTCAGCGGGAGAGCGATCGCTTCGCCTGAGGCGTCGTAAAGTGTCAGGCTTTCAATGGTTTGGACGGGACCTCTCGCGATCTGAATCACGCCGTCTTCAGGAATTGAATCAAGATAGAGGCGCCAGGTCTGGGTGATGAGGCAGAGGCCGGTTGCGCGCTCCAGGTGTTCGCGTGCGGTGCGGATGAGGGCGGCGAGCAGCGCGTCTTCGCTGGCGTCGTCGAGGCGGAGGTGGGATTTGGTCTCGGCGAGCGTGATGGGTTCGGAGATGGGTGGGGTGACGAGGGCGTAGGTCATTGTGGGGTTCCTGGTGGCTTGGTGAGATGGCTTGGGGTGTGGAAGAGACGTTGTTCCGTGTGGCCCCCTCATCCGCCTGCCGGCACCTTCTCCCCGCTGGGGAGAAGAGACTCGGAGTGGGCCGCTCGCGCCGACCTCCCCTTCGCCCCCGCGGGGAGAAGGTGGCCCGAAGGGTCGGATGAGGGGGGTGCACGGCAGAGCGTTGCCACCTTCGGGGCTGCACCACCGCCCCCCTCACCCACTCAACTCACCGCAAACTTCACCAGCTTGATCGCCTCGAAGTTCTGCACCCCGCCGCCGACCCGTTTCGTCGTGTAAAACAGCACATACGGCTTGGCCGAATACGGGTCGCGCAGCACGCGCACCCCCGTGCGGTCAACCACCAGATAGCCCGCCCGAAAATCGCCGAAGGCGATGGCCATCGCATTGGCGGCGATATCGGGCATGTCTTCCGCCTCGACGACCGGGAAGCCGACGAGCGAGGCGGCCTCTCCGGCCGTTGCCGGCGGCTGCCAGAGGTAGCGGCCTTCGGCGTCCTTCAGCTTGCGCACCTCGGCCTGGGTCTTGCGGTTCATCACGAAGTTGGCGTTCTGGCGATGGCCCGCCTTCAGCGAATAGATCGTGTCGATCAGCGTGTCGGAAGCGCCGGTCGCCTTGAAGCCGCCGGCGGCACCGGTGGCGATGTAGCCGAGATTGCCCCAGCTCCAGGCGCTGTCGGCGACTGCCGTATAGGCCAGCAGGCCCTTCGGTTTGTTGATGCCATCGCCGGCGACGAAGGCCGCCCCTTCCTGCTCGGCGAAGACGGTGTCGACCTCGCTCGAAATCCAGGCCTCGATATCGACGGCGGCATCGTCGAGCAGCGCCTGGGTGGCGGCCGGCATGGCGTAGAGTTCCATGGTCGGGAAAGAGAGCTCGGCAAGCTGGGCGCCATTAGTCTGCGGGCGCGCCGCCGTCTCGGCCACCCAGCCGGACGCCATGCCCGAGATCGCGAAGGGCTTCTTCAGCACAGCACCCGAGACCTGGCGCACCGTAGCGATCGAACGGATCGGCGACACCACCTGCAGGCGGCGGCCGATGGCGCTATCCGTCTCGTCGGGCACGAGATAGCCGCCATCGGCGCCCGAGCCTGACGACATCGCCTTGGCCTCGATCTCGCGCAGGCCGGCCTCGTCGCCCCGGCGGATATACTGCTCGAAAGCCTGCTTGTGCTCGGTGGTCTCGGCGCCCATCGATGCGGTGCGGCCGAGCGGCGGGCGGGCCTTTTTCAGCGCCAGCTGGTCCAGCACCTTCTTCTGCTCGTCCATGGCGCGGCTGATGCGGTCCATCTTGTCGCGGGTGACGACATCCGACGTCAGCTTCTGCTCGATCTCGCCGAGCCTGGCATCGTTGGTTTCCTTGAAGGCCTCGAAGGCTTCCATGAACTCGTCGAAGGCGGCGGTCATTTCCGGCGCGGCCTTGATTTCGGGGGCGGTCTTCTCGGCAATCTGCATTTTGGTCATTGCGGGATCATCCTTTGTGAAGGGTCTACTTGAATGTGTCTTGCAGCATCATCCGGGCGGCCCGGCGCATGGCGCGGACGAGCTCGGTCTCCTTGTCGCGGAACCACCGCGCATTCTTGATGTTCTGCACGCGGGCGGACGGCAGCATGGGGAAGGTCACCACCGAGATCTCCCAGAGGTCGGCCTCGAGGATGCGGCGCACGCCAGACTTGGCGTCGGTCTTGGCGCGGACGGTGCGAAAGCCGATCGACAGGCCATCGAGCGCGCCGTTCTTCAAAAGCTGGTGCACCTCGCGGGCGCGGCTGACGCCATCGGCGAGCACGCCCTCGACATAGAGCCCGCGACTATCCTCGCGGATCGTCTTCCAGGCGCCGATCGGCTCGGCCGGATCATGCTGGAAGAGCATGCGCACGCCAGCCGCGCCGCGTGTCTTCAGCGAGCGCAGAAAGGCGCCGCGCTCGATCGCATCCTTGCCGAGATCGACCTCGCCGAAGACGCTGGCATAGCCGGAAAATGTGCCGTCGCGGCTGAGGCCGCGCAGCTCCAGATTGGCGAACTTGCGCGTATCCGCGCCGGGAATGGCCCGGGTAGATAGGCGCGTGGGAGATCGCGCCAGCGCGCGGCTTGCGGTCATGATCATGCTCCTCGTTTGATGAATATTTGGCCGGCAGGCTTACCGGTTACGGGCGCCGTATCGGCCAGCGATGCGCTGGAGAATGCCGAGCCCCCACCAGGCGCAGAGGCTGGAGGCGGCCGAGCCCGAGAGCATCACCTCGACCGCGGAGAGCCGATCGACCAGATCCAGCCGCTCGGCGATCCAGATCCCCGTCGGGCCGCCAAAGACGATGCCGCAGGAAAGCCCGGTAAAGAACCGGCTCGCCGCCTCGCGCCGGCTCTTCGGCAGCAGATAAATCAGCGACACGGCGGCACCCGCCGACGCGCCCAGCGCCCTGGTTGCCCAGAGCCCGGTATCGTTGGAGAAGTCGGCCATTGGTTTGGGCCTTTGTGGTGTGATGGAGTGCGCGAGGCGCGCCGGACTTCCACTGCGGCGATGCGGCGGCCGGTTCAATTCTGCTGTCTTTTGAGTCTGTTGCGGGCAGCCGCTCCAAGATTGAGTCCGGCGGTTCACACGATGAATCAATTGCCGACGAGATCGGCCCAACAAGGTTCAAAACCCGCGCGATACTCGTGACGCGTCAGTCGCTCTCGTCGAGCCCGTCGTCCCTGTCCAGCTGCTCGCGCTGCCTGCCGTGGGTGATGTCGGAGACCATGATGGCATCGCGGCCGATACGGTAGGTGATGATATAGGGGCCGACAACCAACTGGCGGCGTCCCGTCAACAAGGGCACCGGAGCGCCGACCTGGGGATAGGCGGCAAGCCTTCTGATGCCGCCCCGGATTCGCGCCATGGCGGCGTCGGCAGCGCGGGAATTGAACGCGCTCAGATAGCCATATTCGTGGCTGAGATAGTCCGCGGCATCCTTTGAAAGAATGACCTTCATCATGCCGCGTCATCTCTGGGAGAGGACGTCAATTCCCGCATGAACTCCTCGAAATCGACGGTCTCGCCATTGCGGATCTGCTCTTCGCCCTTCAGCGTCTGCAGAACATCATTCCCTTCTTCCATGAGGTAATATTTCAGCGCCCGGACGATGACCCAGCTGCGGCTACGGTCGGTGGCCTTGGCGATGGTCTCGATGTCCTTCAGCATGTCTTCTGGAATGCGCAGGGCAATCGGGTCGGAGAGAACGGGCTTGGTCATCGGCTTGCTCCTCGATTTGTAATACGCTGTATAACAAATTTCGAAGCGGGCCTCAATGTTGCCCCCGCACTCGTCGTCCTGACCACATTGCGAAATGTCAGCGATATTCGCCGTCCGCGTGGGCGCTTCTCGCCGTCGACGATATCGGCAAGCCGCGCCGGAATCTCATGTGTCCATTCATAGCGCGCCGGGCCATCCATTTTCAGCAGCGAAAGCGGCTCCAGCGTCAACGTCCGTTTCTCGCCGGTGGCGGGATGGCGGAAGATCATCTCGCACGGCGACAACAGGCTGAGCGAGGCGATATTGTCGCCGAAACAGGGGACGCAATCGACATGGGCGCTGATCCCCTGGCCCGGATGATATTCGTTGGCGATGACCTGATCTGGCGGATGCGGGAAGTGCCCCGCCGCGACCAGGCGGGCGACCACGTCGCGGAGCCAATACGGCAGAGCCCCTAGATAGGCATCACCGGTCACCGCCCGGGCGCGATAGTCATAGCGGTATCCGAAATGCTGGACGCGGCGCTTCAGGGTCTCGTCCCAAGGCGATCCATCCAGGGCCGCGACGAGCACGTCGGCCATCTCCTTGGAGATGAAATCCGGCTGGTATGTCAGACCGTCGGGCAATATGGAGTGCATAACTCTTACTTACACTCCATGGGTGCAATTGACCAGATGCCCACCCCCTCAATACCCCACTGCCTGCCGCTTCTCCTCCTCCGTCAGAAACGCCGCCTCGCCCACCCGCTTCCAGAGCTCGCCGCGTTCGGCCGAGAGACCCGCGACCTTGTCGAGATCCGGCTCAAGCCGCAGCCCGTCGCCATAGCCTGCCGCCGCCCAGGAAGAGAGCGCCGCCAGCGTGCGGGTCAGCATCGGCAGCACCGTCAGCCTGTAGAAGGCGCGGTTGGCTTCCTGGTAGTTGGCGTAGGTGTTGTCGCCGGGGATGCCGAGCAGCATGGGGGGCACGCCGAAGGCGAGCGCGATGTCGCGGGCGGCGCCATTGCGGGCCTCGACGAAGTCCATGTCCTTGGGCGAAAGGCCCATGGATTTCCAATCGAGCCCGCCTTCGAGCAGCAGCGGCCGGCCGGCGCGCATCGGGCCGGAATAGCCCTCGTCGAGCTCCTGCTTCAGCCGCTCATATTGATCGGGCGAGAGATTGCCGCCCTCCTTGGGCTGGTAGACGAGCGCGCCGGAAGGGCGCGCCGAGTTATCGAGCAGCGCCTTGTTCCAGGTGGCTGCGGCATTGGAGAGATCGAGCGCCACCTGGGCTGCCGCGAGCGGCGGAAAGCCGAGATGGTCGTCGAGCGGATGGAAGAGTTTCAGGTGCAGCAGGCCGAGCCCGTCGGTCTCGACGGGGAAGCGGCGGACGAGGCCGCCGGCGCGATAGTCATAGGCTTCCGGCCAGCCGTCGCGACCCTCGACGATACCGATGCGATCGGGCCGCAGCAGATGCAGCTCGCGCAGCGCGCCGCCGATCTCGACCGGTTCGACATAGGCGTTTCCCGAGAGCAGCAGATGGCCGTAGAGCGCCTCGAAGAAATCGGGGCCGCTCATGCGGGCATTCGGCTGGCGCAGCAGATGCAGCAGCGGGTGGTCCGGCCGTTCGCGATCCTGCTCGTAGATGAGCAGCGGTACGCAAGCGGCGGCCTCCGAGACCATCCTCACACAGCGATGCGCCACAGGATTGCGCATGAAGCCCTCGCGCGACAAAGCCGCGTAGGAGCGGCCGGTCCAGCTCGCCCTGCCCTCCGATGTCAGCGACAAGAAGCCGGCGGCTTTGCGTTCGGGCACGGATGTGCGGCCCGCCGCGGAGCCCCACGGCAGGAGAGATCGAAGGTTCATGATCCGGTTTCCTGATGTTTGCGACCGGCGCTCAATTGGCCGATGCTATCGTCTGCATAGGGCGATTAGGCCCAAGCCGTCTCGAGGGCAGCGGTCGCGGGCATGTCCCCGCGACGTGGCTGCTCAAGAACGACGCGCGGCCGGCTCACGTCCGGCCGCAACTATCACAGCGCCGAGCCGATGATGTTGCAAAGCCCGGTGCGCACCACTTCCTTGGTGGTCAGCTGGCCGGCCTGGATATCGAAGACGGCATCGACGCGCACGCCGGCACCCTTCTGGCGCGCGACGACGCGCAGGGTCTGGATACGGCCGCTGCCTGTCGTTTCCTGGAAGGCGTCGACCGAGGAGAGTTCCTTGTTCACCTTGATGCCGGAGAAGCCCTCGGCGGCAACCGCCTGGGCGAGGTTCTTCAAGACGGCCGCGGATTTCGCCTTCGGAAACTCCTGCCACGTCTTGTAGCTCAGCGCCGTCACCATCGGCACGCCCGACACCTTGAAATTCGCCTCGCAGGAAGCCGCCTCAGCCAAGCCCGCGCCCGAAAGCAGCAGCGCCGCCGTCATCACCATGATCTTCAATTTTATCTCCTGAAACGTGTGTTTTCCCAACCCAATGGGAATATCCGACTTCAGGTTGAATTAAAACCGGAAATATGCACGCGGCGGCAACCGGTGCGTTTGCGGCGCACTGGAACAGTGGCGGTAAAGATCAAGCGGCCAGTTCGATGCGGGTTTGGATATAGTCGTCGATCAGCGTCCGCGCAGTTGCTTCCAAGAGCCTCGAATCCTCGCACTCCGCAAGCAGGAGATCGTCGACATGCAGTATCTTGATGAACAGCGTGCCATCCTGACGCTCGACCGACGCCTGATAGCCCTTGTAGGTGATCGGCTTCATAGATCTTTCCCGTCGATCAGACAGTTACGCATCCGGTTGACGCGATTGATCGCCCATCATCACAACTGAATTCCAGTCGCAATGATTTTACAGGCAGTTCTTGTTAGCAACAATCCAATTTCCGAGGCCGCCTCGTTGGCGAACCACAGGCACGAACGGCTAAGCCTCCAATCACCCCAGCGGCTGCTTCACCGCCAGGTCGCTCTCGTAATCCGCCGCCATGCGCATTTCGCGGATCGGGCGTACGAGGTCGATGGAGAGCTGGTAGTTCGGGTGCGCCTTGTAGGCGGCAAGGGCTGCCTCGTCGTCGAACTCGCCATAGACCACGAGATCCACCTCGGTGCCGAGCTGGTCGGTCTTCACATTGGTGCCGATTTCGAGCAGCCTGGCGTGCGGGATTGCGGTGAGGATCGACAGGCCCTCGCGCACCTTTTCCAGGTTTTCGATCGGCGCCGTGAAGAAGACGATGTGACGGATCACGCGGAACTCCTGTATGTCTGATGGATCGCTTTAACCGATAAGCCGGGCGATACCACGGCAGACCCATTGCTTCAACCGGGCGAACCACCCCGTCGGCTGCTCGGGCCTTATGGCTGCGAGGAAGGTCTTGCCGTAGCCCGCCAGTTTCTCGGCGCGATCGGTGCCGTTGACGATGCGGCGGGCGTTGATCCAGTCGTCATTCGTCTCGTTCAGGTGGTCGGCGAGCTTGTGCTTGGAGAAGCTCCCCTGAACCATGCCCTCGATCAGGATCGATACCGCCGGCCCCATCTCCATCGCCCGGTCCGGCTCGGCGACGAGATCGATGCCGGTGAGAACGCTCATCGCCTCGTAGTTCCGCTTGTGGGTCAGCTGCACCAGGCCGCGGCCGAGCCAGCTCTTGCCGTCCTCGTCGGGTCGCCAATAGGGCGTCTTCACCCAGGAGAGCTTGCCGCTGGCGAATGCATTTTCCAGGATCTCGACGGCACGCGCATCGGTCGTCGCCAGCGTCTCGCGCACGGGCTGCATGGTATAGGCCGTCTCGTGAAAGGCGGTCGCCAGGATATAGGCCAGCCAGCGCGGATCGGCATCGGCCATGCGCTCTTCCCAGAAATTCAGAATCGCCGTCATGCCCTCGACCTGCGGGCCCGAAAGCGTGCCCTTGAACAGCGCCTCGCGCACCGTGTCGAAGAAAAACCGCCTGTCGATGTGGATAACCATAGCGTGTAATCCTAAAAGCTGATGAGGACGTCCTGTCCTTAATCGATTAAATTTAATTTAATCGTTTAAAGTGTTTAAAGCCATGATTTACAGACCGTTTGGCACATGGCAGTGATGATCCATCATTCAATTCGTCTTCGGAGGACCGCATGACGCAGCCCGTTCACAGCAATCAGCCGATCATTCCCCAGCATGTAACGGACCAACTCGAAAGCGAGTGGCGCCAGGTTCGCCCCGTGCCGCAGGCACAACGTCCGGCGACGCAGCAACAGCAGCGTTAAGCGCAAGTGCCCGGGGGTGTCAAACACCCCCTCACGGGCTGCTCCTCCGGGAGTGGCCAATACGCCCTCAAGGCTTCAAATACCCCGCACACGCGGCTCCCCGCCACCCTCAAGCATTAACGCCGTCAGCGCCCAGACCAGAGCATCCAGCCGGTCGGGAGAGCGGCCCTGCGATAACCCATCCGGGCCGAAATCACACATCTGATCTTCCAGCGCCATGAAGCGCCCGGCATGGGCGACACGCCCCTGCTCGTAGAGTGCGGCGACCGGTTCGGCGCGCAGAAATTTTCCCCGCGTGGCGCGCACCGTCGTCACCGGCAGCGTCTCGTCGATGCTTTTCAGCATCGAGGTGACCATATCGCCGCCCTGGTTGATCTCTGCCACCACGCGGTCGGCGGCGAAGCGGCGATAGGCTTTCGCCACCGCGCTTGCCCAGCCCGCCGGGCTTGCGCCCTCCACCGAGCAATCGGCCAGCACCACCGCGCGGCCGCTCGCATCCAGCCCCGCGACAACGATGCCGCAGCAGGAATTCAGCCCCGCCGCCGCCGGCGGATCGACCGCCACGACGATGCGGCGGAGATCGCCGGAAAGGCGGATCGTCACCGCATCGAACATCTCGCGGCGCCAGAGCGCATCCTCGCGATCCTCGATTAGCTCGCCATCCAGCTCCTGCCGCCCCAGCCGCGTTCCGCCATAGCGGCCCGCCAGCGCGTCGATGAAGCCGGGCGCCAGGTTTTGGGCATTGGCGCGGGTGCTGATGCGCGTCGTCAGCGTCGTCGTGTCCGATATCAGCGCCTTCAGAAGCGGCACCGGGCGCGGCGTCGTCGTCACCAGCTGGCGTGGCGTGGTGCCGAGCCGCAGGCCAAACTGCAGCATGTCCCAGGTCTCCTGCCCGTGCTTCCATTTGGCGAGTTCGTCGCTCCAGGCGAAATGAAACTGCGGCCCTCGCAGGCTCTCAGGATCCTCAGATGAAAATATCTGCGCCACCGCGCCGTTCGGCCAGACCAGCCGGCGGCGGGAGATCTCGAATTCGGGACGGCGGCTGCGGGCGATCCGCATGATGCCCGAGATACCGTCGATCATCACCTCGCGGGCGTCGCCAAGCGTTTCGGCGATCAGCGCAATGCGCAGATCCGAGGAGCGTCCGGCGCTGGCAATCGCATGCACCCATTCGGCCCCTGCCCGCGTCTTGCCCGAGCCGCGCCCGCCCATGATAAGCCATGTGCGCCAGTCTCCCGGCGGCGGCTGCTGTTCGTCGCGGCCGGTGAAGGCCCAGAGATTGCCGAGCGACGGCCAGAGCTTCAGCCGTTCCGCGAGGTCTTCGGCGGGAAGGTCGAGCATGTCGGCCAGCGAGAGATTGGGCTGGCCCACATTGACGCCGGCGCCGGCATCGGTATCGTCACCACCATCGACATCAGCGTTGGCGTTGATATCAGCGCCGGCATGCACGTCGGCATTGGGAAACCCAGGCACACCGCTCGCCACAGCGTCAACCACCGGCGCCTCACCGGAAACAGCCGCTGCCACCGTCCCCTTATCCGGCTGCGACATCACCCCGATCAACACGGCGGCGGAGCTGCCGGCACCCAGGATCACCGCGCGGTCATCAGCCCGTTTCGCCACGATCGCATCCATTTTATGACTGTAGTCCAGCAAGGCGCCAGCGACCTTGCCCGTATTGGCGTCCGCGACGCGCCGCTCAATCCGGTTCGGCTTCGCGACTAGCGGGCGCTGGTCCGTCGTCAATGGTTGGGGGAGCGCCGTCGCGCTGCCATTCGGCCAGCAATTGTCGGGCGCGGGTTTCGGCTCGCTCTTCGATGCGTGCGAGGAATTTCGCTTTGACATGGTCGAGCCCCCTCGCCGCTTCGCTTTCTTCGGCCGCCTGTTCGCGGTCGCGGGCAAACTGGCGCTGCAGCTGGTCGATCTTCTCCAGCGTGCGGACGATGAGCGACATGGCATCGGTCGCGGCCTTCAAATCGGCGCGGGCAAGCTTGGCGACGGCATCGTCGCCACCGCCGGAGGCTGCCTGCTCGGCCGCCCTTCGCAGGTCACGAAAGGCCGAAAACTGCTCGCGCATCTCGGCCGTCATCTCGTTGAGCAGCACCCGCAGCTCTTCGGCCGGCGATGCTGCGGACTTTGTCTCGAGCATGCAGCCCTCGGCCACCGCCTTTGCCCTGTCCACGTCCGCCTGCGCGGGATCGTTGTCATAGGCATCGTATTGGGGAGCATGGTGAGCCGGCCAGAGGCCAAACAGCTCCGGCGCGAAATCGTCGATATCGGTCATGGGGAAATCCCGTGGCAACAGGCGTTGCGTGGAGAAGCGGCGGTGCCGGCAGCAATTATCGGCCAGCCAGGAGACCGTGCCCCTCGCCGCTTTTCGCCCGCAACTTTCCGACTGTGCCATAACCCTATCAAAGCACCGCTACGCCGTCAAGGATTATTTTCCTATTATCGGAAGATTTGGTTAGACCCAACTGCTTCCCGTAGTGCCCGGTTGTAAATTCTTTTGATAAACTGCTACCATCAGGTGAAGCAGGAGGCAGCCAAATTGAAACGCGTAAATCTTCTTGACTACTTTGAACTGGCCGAGCTGCTAGCTCAGGCGAAGCGCGCCACTTCTCTGGACAGCTCCAAGGGAGGCTCGCTTTATGGTGCACTGTGGAACTTACCCGCTAAGCTTCGTGATTTTCTTCAACAAGACAATGGCTTTAGCACTAGCAAACACGCTGCTTCAGATCTTGCGAACACAACCGAAAATTGGATATCAACCAACATTTGGCCGGACGGGAAGTTTTCAGCTGAGCATTTTGAGAAAGATTTCAGCAGCTGGGAATATGGCGGGATTCCTAAAAAGATAGAATCTTTTAGAAGTGTATTTGAGGCGGAAAGTCACGACGTAGATGTCTATTCCGTGGGCCAAATCGCAATATACAAAACTCAAGCGCTTGTGGCTAACGGTTCACATGTAATCGCAAGCGAATACCG
The DNA here is from genome assembly GCF_057809895.1 of Rhizobium sp. FG113. Taxonomy (NCBI): domain Bacteria; kingdom Pseudomonadati; phylum Pseudomonadota; class Alphaproteobacteria; order Hyphomicrobiales; family Rhizobiaceae; genus Rhizobium; species Rhizobium sp. FG113. The sequence goes on from NZ_JBMDKV010000004.1 coordinate 361,735, forward strand.
CGAGGAAATGTCGATAGAAGCGTTAAAGGAGTTTGATGACGCCGGAAGGTGCCTAGCCTTCGACTTGCCTACAGCTTGCGGTTTCCATGCGCTAAGAGGGACTGAATTGGTGATGGACGAATACCTTCGTTCATTTGGCGTCACTAAGAAGATGAAGAGTTGGAACGACTATATCTTGACGTTCCAAAAACTGCGCGAAAGCACCGATGCCAATCAAAAGCCTTCGGAGAAGGTTTCCGCTATGCTGGATCGTATGCGATCGCTCGACCGTAACCCACTAATGCACCCTCGCGAGACGCTCGATGGCGTTGGAGCAAACCACGTTTTCAGCCTCGCAGCAATTACCGTCGTTGAAATGATCAAAGATATGCGCCTCACGAGCGCTAGCGCGACGGTAGCTCTCATCGCGGCGAACGCCGGCGCAGACTTGCCGGATGAGTCACTCACAGATTGACGAATCCGGATCATCTCGGTTGCAACTCTATCCTTGGTTTGCATCATAGCTACAACAAAGAAAGAATTGCAATTTACATATGTCTAATGGATTGATAAATATGGATTTTTTGTGTAAATCCTAATCAATTAGCAACGGTCGCCCCTCAGGATCGCTTCCAGCAAGGGGCGATCGACATGCAGGCCATCCAGATACGACTAGCCGACATCATCGAGGCGTTGAGCAAGGCGCTCGACCTCACCGAAGGCCAGCCGCCCGGCCATTGCATCCGCGCCTGCTATATCGGCACCCATATCGGCCGCGAGATCGGCATGGCGGATGAGGCGCTGCAGGAGCTCTATTACACGCTGCTCCTCAAGGATCTCGGCTGCAGCAGCAATGCGGCGCGGATCTGCGAGCTCTACATGGCCGACGATCTCTCCTTCAAGCGCGACTTCAAGCTGGTCGACGGAAGCCTCAGCCAGGTGCTGCGCTTCGTGCTTTCGCATACCGGCATGCAGGCCGGCCTTGCCGAGCGGTTTCGCGGGATCGTCAACATCCTGCAGAACGGCGGACGCATCGCCACCGACCTGATCCAGACCCGTTGCCAGCGCGGCGCCGAGATCGCGAGACAGATGCGGTTTTCGGAGGGCGTGGCCGATGGTGTGCTCAGCCTCGACGAACACTGGAACGGCGGCGGCAAGCCGCTCGGGATATCAGGCGAGGACATCCCGCTTTATTCGCGTATCGCGCTCATCTCGCAGGTGGCCGATATCTTCCAGATGAGCGCCGGGCCGCAGGCTGCCATCGCAGAGATTGAAAAGCGCGCCGGCAGCTGGTTCGACCCTGCTCTTGCCGCCGCCTTCATCCGCATCGCCGGCCGCGACACCTTCTGGCAGACGCTGCGCTCGCCAGCGCTGGAGACGATCGTGCTCGACAGCGAGCCCGGCCAGCAGGCGATCATGGCCGATGACGATTATCTCGATGATATCGCTGCCGCTTTCGCCCGCGTCATCGACGCCAAGAGCCCCTATACGTCAGGCCATAGCGACCGCGTGGCGCTGTTTACCGACCTGATCGCCGAGGAGATGGGGATCGACGAGAAGGGCCGCCGGCTGTTGCGCCGCGCCGCCCTGCTTCACGATATCGGCAAGCTCGGCGTCAGCAACAGCGTGCTCGACAAGCCGGGCAAGCTCGACGACGAGGAATGGGGCCAGATGAAGCGCCATGCCGAGTTCTCGGAGATGATCCTCTCCCATATCGGCGCTTTCTCCGATCTCGCCCGCATCGGCGGCGCCCATCACGAGCGGCTGGATGGCAAGGGCTATCCGCGCGGGCTAATGGCCGATGAAATCCCGATGGAAGTGAGGATCGTCTCGACCGCCGACGTGTTCGACGCGCTCACCGCCGACCGCCCCTATCGCGCGGCCCTGCCGATCTCCAAGGCGCTGTCGATCCTCTGGGAAGGTGCGGGCCAGGCGCATGACCCTATCTGCATCGAGGCGCTGCAGCGGGCGCTTGCGAGAACCGAGCTGGAGCGGCCGGATAGCGTGGAGGAAGAAGACCGCGCGGCTGCGTGAGTTTTTCTGATTGGTCTCGCAATATTCTATTGTGCTAAAATACAGATCATGACCCGCGAAGAGCTTGCATCCTTCGCGCTCAGCCTGCCCGAGGCGGTCGAGAGCGCGCATCACGGCACACGCGATTTTCGCGTGCGGACGAGGATTTTTCTCACCATGCCGGAGCAGGATTATTGCGTCGTCAGGCTGACGCCGGAGCAGCAGCACATGACGCTGGCGGTCTCGCCGAAGGAGACGATCGCGGTTCCCGGCGGCTGGGGCCTGCGCGGCTCGACGCGGCTGTTCTTTCAGCTGGCGAGCGACGCGCTGGTGCAGGATCTGGTGCGCCGCTCCTGGCAGAACGCCGCGCCGAAAACCCTGCAAAGACAGTTCGTTGTCATCCCTTCCCCATAAGTCGATTCAGCCAGAATCCACTCAGCGATTGCCAACCTCATCCGGTGTCTTCGGCGCATCGTCGCCCACCGTCAGCGGCCAGTCGACGACGTAGTCCTCGTAGTTGTCGACATCGATGCCCGTCTCGTCGATGGTGCGGCCGCGCGCCGAAATGCCGGCGATGTGCACCGTCTCCGGGTCGCCCGAGACCAGCGGATGCCACCAGTAGAGATCGCGGCCCTCGTTCAGCAGCCGGTAGCCGCAGGTCGGCGGCAGCCAGGGGATCTCGTCGACATTCTGCTTGGTCAGTTGCACGCAATCGGGCACGAAATCCCAGCGATTGGGGTAGCTCGAACACTGACAGCTCTCGCTGTCCAGCAGCTTGCAGCGGATCGAGGTGAAGTAGATATCGCCGCTATCCCACTCCTCGAGCTTGTTGAGACAACAGAGACCGCAGCCGTCGCAGATGCTTTCCCACTCGGCATTGGTCATTTCGTTCAGCGTCTTTTGCTTCCAGAAGGGTTGCTCTTCCATCATTCCGTTCTTGCAACAGCACCCGCAAAATCGCGTGAGTGCTTTCCATTTCTCTTGTTCTTCGGTGGCAAATCAACCAAAGATTCACCCTGCGCCGGTTACCCCGGATGCGAGCGGCAGATTTGCCATAGTTCGACCTCAGTCTATCAGACGTCGAACTGACTGATCGGGCGGGAATATAAGACGTGACGGATCCGGACAATCCAGAAAAGCAGCCGCGCAAGAAACGCCACTTGCTGCTGAAGATCGATTCATGGATCGATTCCACCATCTGGAACGCCGGTTTCCGCTCCGCCGAAATCTGGGAAGACATCACCATCTTCTTCCGCCGCTTCCGCGTTCGCGGCTGGAAGCGCGTCGTCTTCGAACTTGCCGGCGAAGGCCTGACATGGGGTTCGGTCGGCGCCGTCTTGATGCTTGCCCTTGCCCAGCCCGCCTTTGAAGCTACCAAGGAAGATTGGCGCAATCGCGGCGATTATGCCGTCACCTTCCTCGACCGCTATGGCAACGTCATCGGCCATCGCGGCGTCATCCACCAGAATTCGGTGCCGATCGACGAGCTGCCCGACAGCCTGATCAAATCGGTGCTGGCGACCGAAGACCGCCGCTTTTTCAGCCACTTCGGCATCGACGTCATCGGCCTCTTCCGCGCCATCGTCACCAACGCGCAGGCCGGCGGCGTGGTTCAGGGCGGCTCGACGCTGACGCAGCAGCTCGCCAAGAACCTGTTCCTATCCAACGAACGCTCGATCGACCGCAAGATCACCGAGGCCTTCCTGGCGCTCTGGCTCGAAGCCAATCTGTCGAAGAAGGAAATCCTCTCCACCTATCTCGACCGCGCCTATATGGGCGGCGGCACGTTTGGGGCGGCGGCGGCGGCGCAGTTCTATTTCGGCAAGAACATCACCGATGTGAACCTTGCCGAATCCGCCATGCTCGCCGGCCTCTTCAAGGCGCCGGCGAAATACGCCCCGCACGTCAACCTGCCCGCCGCGCGCGGCCGCGCCAACGAGGTTCTCACCAATCTCGTGCAGAGCGGCATGATGACTGAGGGCCAGGTGATCGCGGCACGCCGCAGCCCGGCCACCGTCGTCGACCGCAACCAGGTGGAATCGCCCGATTTCTTCCTCGACTGGGCCTTCGACGAAACCATGCGGCTTTCGCCGCGCTTCCACCAGCATTCGCTGATCGTGCGCACCACTGTCGACATGGGCCTGCAGCACGCGGCCGAGGATTCGATGGAAACGTCGCTGCGCGAATATGGCGAGAGCTATCACGCCAAGCAGGGCGCGATGGTGATGATCGAAAACGGCGGCGCCGTGCGCGCCATGGTGGGCGGGCGCGATTATGGCGAGAGCCAGTTCAACCGCGCCACCAAGGCGCTGCGCCAGCCGGGCTCCTCCTTCAAGGTCTACACCTATTCGGTGGCCATGGAGAACGGCATGACGCCCGACAGCATCGTCGTCGACGCGCCGATCTCCTGGGGCAACTGGAGCCCGCACAATTACGAAAACCGCTATGCCGGCCGCATCACGATCGCGACCGCGGTGGCGCAATCGATCAACACCATTCCGGTCCGTCTCGCCAAGGAGAAGTTCGGCATTGCGCCCATCCGGGCCATGGCCACCAATCTCGGCGTGGAATCGCCGGTTCGAAACGACGTGACGATCCCGATCGGCACCTCTGAAGTCACCGTCATGGACCAGGCGACCGCCTATGCGGTCTTCCCGGCCGGCGGCTACCAGTCGCGGCGCCACGGCATCACCCAGATCCTCGATTACGGTGGCGACGTTCTCTACGATTTCGACAAGGACGAGCCGCCGGCGAAGCGCGTGCTCTCCGAGCAGGCCGACGCCTATATGAATCAGATGCTGTCGCGTGTGCCCTATGTCGGCACCGCAAGGCGCGCAGCGCTCGACAACGGCATCCTCACGGCAGGCAAGACCGGCACGACGCAGGCCTATCGCGACGCCTGGTTCATCGGCTTCACCGGCAATTTCACCACCGCCGTCTGGTTCGGCAATGACGACTACACCTCGACCAACAAGATGACCGGCGGCACGCTGCCCGCCATGACCTTCAAGCGCCTGATGGACTACGCCCACCAGGGCATCACCCTGCGCGCCATCCCCGGCGTCACCGCCCCTCCGCCCCCCAAAACCATCGCCGCCACCAAACCCGCCGCCGGCGCGCCTCCTCCTTTGGTGCGCCCACGGATGCTCTCGGTGGAATCGACGAAGTTGCTGAAGGATATCGGCGAGGAGTTGAAGACCGCCGCACCGCTGGCGGCGCAGAAGGTGGCTAGCGCGGAGTGATCCCACACGCGACGTCATCCTCGGCCAACATGCCGAGGATCTAAGCACGCCTCCCGGAATGCAACGGTGCGGATGCACGCTACGGCGCCAAGTGTCCACTACCGTCGCCCGAGAGGCACCGTCGGCAGATGCTCGGCACAAGACCGAGCATGACGTCGAGGATGGGTTGCCGTCGGCGCTCACAGCGGATGAAGACAACCGTCAACCGCTTGTTTCCACAGCGAAAACCCCATGCGCGACGTCATCCTCGGGCTCGTCCCGAGGATCTAAGCACGCCTCCGAGAGTGCAACGGTGCGGATGCACGCTACGGCGCCACGTATCCACTACCGTCGCCCGAGAGGCACCGTCGGCAGATGCTCGGCACAAGACCGAGC
>NZ_JBMDKV010000040.1:0-22628 GCF_057809895.1 Rhizobium sp. FG113
AGGCAGCAGAAAACGTAACCCGAGGGTGTCTACGAAACTCGGGGCTATTCAACATGATCCCATGGTCAATGGTATCCCATGCCACCATATAGCAAATGAATGGTTCCCTGCTTAGAGCTACGAACGTAACGAACCAATTTATCGTCATTGTTCCAGCGAGGTGTACTATCTCCGCGCCAAAATGCGAGGCCGCCTCAATTCATCCTATCCTAACACCGGTTGGGGGAGCATGACGGCACGCAGATCCTTGAGCTGTGCGCCTGCAGAATGACTGAGATTGCCACCTATGCCACAGGCGGAAGTCATGCTTCCATTTACCCCATGCACCTCATTCGACAGTAGCGGTCCAAACAGCTTACACCGCCTCATGCATAGGATTTTTAGAGCGTAGCCGCTTTGAATCCGCCGAGCCAGATCCAGAACCCTTCGTGCAGCTCCGGCTCAGAGTCGCCAGGCATTTCTAAAGGTGCGAACCAGCATTGCTGCGTCGTAGAGACTAGCCGCATGCAGGGCTGGGAATTCGGCCCCCACCCGCTCCGGGGGCGATGCTCGTAAGCTGATAATACACTTGCTCCCCTCAATGACGCTCATTCTTCGCAGCTACGCATCGATTGGGCTTTTATCATTTACGTTCAGCGTCAACGATATTTCTAACCTCCGTCGATAATATAATATTTGATTATAGATAGCGCAATAATTGGCATTTGACTAAGCGTTATCATGTTGAAATATTATGCATATAGGCGGCATGAAGGCAGCCAGGGCTGAGGTGTGGAGCCGGACGTAGCTGCAGTGCCTAACACCGAATCCTGCCTACAGCGCGACCTGTAGTTGGCACGATTCCATGAATGCAGGAGCAAGACGATGATCACACGTCGAGACAGAACACCAATCATGCATCGGTCAGTTGAATATGCTGATGTGATTTACTTCGGTGGCGTGCTGGCCGATGAACTCAAGGGCGCCTCGATGCGGGCCCAAACGACGCAAGTTTGTGCCAAGCTCGACAAATTCCTCGCAGAAGCGGGAACCGACAAGACGAAACTAATTTCCGCGACCTTGTTCATCACTGACATGAACCTGAAGCAAGAGATGAACGACGTCTGGACTTCTTGGCTCGACGCACAGGATTTGCCCGCGCGTGCGACGATAGGGGTTTCAGATCTTGGCCAGGACGTCCTGATCGAAATCGTCGTTACCGCAGCAAGGTAAGGCACGCCGAATTTTATCACCTAACGCGAAACGGTGGCTAGGCAGCGAGAGACTGTCGGCTCCGCGGGAGCATCCTATGTCTGAGAACCACAAAAAAGTAGGCATCGCTGGAGCCGGAATCGTCGGCGTATGCACGGCGCTGATGCTTCAGCGCCGCGGATTCAAAGTCACCTTGATTGACCCGAACCCTCCTGGCGAAGGTGCATCGTTTGGGAATGCCGGATGCTTCAACGGCTCATCCGTCGTCCCTATCTCCATGCCGGGAAACTTGACGAGCGTGCCGAAGTGGCTCCTTGACCCGATGGGGCCGTTGTCAATCCGGTTCAGCTATTTTCCAACCATCATGCCCTGGTTGATTCGCTTTCTGTTAGCCGGAAGACCAAACAAGGTGAAGGAGCAGGCGAAAGCACTCCGCAATCTCATCAAGTCCACGGTGCCTCTGATCAAGTCATTGGCGGAGGAGGCTGATGCGAGCCATCTGATCCGCCATGAAGGTCATCTGACCGTATATCGTGGAGAAGCAGACTTCGCCAAGGACCGCGGAGGTTGGGAACTGCGGCGTCTCAACGGTGTTCGCACGCAGATCCTCAGCGCCGATGCGTTGCGGGATTTCGATCCGAACTTGTCGCATGCGTTTACCAAGGGCATTCTTATAGAAGAGAACGGTCACACGATTAATCCGCAAGGGCTCGTGACCCTCTTGTTTCGGCGTTTTATCGCGAACGGTGGCGAATTCGTATCTGCGCGTGTCATCGGCTTTGAGACTGAAGGTAGGGCGCTTAAAGGCATTACAACCACGAACGGCGTTCTGGCCGTTGATGCAGCGGTTGTCGCAGCCGGCGCACACTCGAAATCACTTGCTAATTCGCTAGGCGATGACATCCCGCTCGATACCGAACGTGGATATCATATCGTCATCGCGAATCCGGAAGCCGCTCCACGCATTCCGACGACCGATGCGTCAGGAAAATTCATCGCGACACCTATGGAAATGGGGCTTCGCGTGGCGGGTACGGTTGAGTTCGCTGGGCTCACAGCCGCTCCTAACTGGAAACGTGCGCATGTGCTCTATACGCACGCTCGAAAACTTCTTCCAGCCCTCGCGCCTGCGAGTTCTGAAGAACGATATTCCAAATGGATGGGGTTCCGGCCGAGCATCCCGGATTCGCTCCCCGTGATTGGCCGGGCAACCCGGACACCCGACGTAATCTATGCTTTCGGCCATGGTCATCTCGGCATGACAGGGGCGCCGATGACCGCAACGCTCGTCTCAGAGCTCCTCGCAGGCGAAAAGACCTCAATCGACATTTCGCCCTTCGCACCAAACCGCTTTGGTATTGGCAAATCCAAGCAAACGGGTCCGGCAAGTTAAGTACTTACGCGGTCGTGAGTACAGCGCAGAGCCGGTGTCAAGATCAATCTGCACCTCGCAATCACCTCGGAGACGCGAAATGGCGCAAATAGAACACATATTAACGAGTCACGCCCCGAAGCCTTTGGGTCACTACAGTCAGGCGGCCCGAGCGGGTGGATTCATTCATGTTTCCGGTCAGCTTCCGATCAAACCAGAAGGCCAGTCGGAGCAATCTGACGATCTCTTCGATAACCAGGCCAGTCTCGTTCTCCGGAATTTGCTGGCCGTACTCGAGGCGGCTGGTGCGACGCCTTCTCATGTCGTGAAAGTCACAGCTTACATCGTCGGCGTCGAGCATTGGAGCAGCTTCAACGCAGCATATGCCAAGGCGTTCGGTGAAGCGCGTCCTGCCCGGTCGGTCGTTCCAGTGCCGGCGCTTCATCATGGATACCTCATCGAACTTGATGCTGTTGCTCTCGATCCGAGCGATACCGATCGAGGCGCCGCAGCGATTACAGCGTAAGGAGCGCGCTTGGATATGTACATTCCGAATCTTACCGACGTGCTTGCAGCACGAGCCTTAATCGAACCCCATATTCATCGCACACCCGTTCTCACATCGACATTCATCAATGGACTTGCTGGCGCCGAACTCTTCTTCAAGTGCGAGAACCTTCAGAAGGCAGGGGCCTTCAAAGCGCGCGGCGCGTCGAACGCGGTGTTTGGCCTGAACGACGAGCAGGCGAAGAAGGGTGTTGCAACGCACTCGTCCGGCAATCACGGAACCTGCCTTTCCTATGCAGCTGGTCGGCGCGGCATTCCCTGCACCGTAGTGATGCCGCGCACCGCGCCGCAGGCTAAGAAGGATGCGGTCCGGGGCTACGGCGGTCGTGTCGTCGAATGCGAGCCGTCAACCTCGTCGCGTGAGGCCGTCTTTGCCGAGGTTGTTGCCGAGACCGGCGCGGAATTCGTGCATCCCTATAACGACCATCGTGTCATCGCCGGGCAGGCGACCTGCTCTGCCGAGTTGATCGAGCAGGTCGACGGTCTCGACGCCGTGGTCGCGCCGATTGGCGGCGGCGGCATGGTGTCGGGAAGCTGCCTGACGCTCTCCAATCTCGCGCCCGGCGTAAAGATCTACGCCGCCGAGCCCGAGCAGGCCGACGACGCCTACCGTAGCTTCAAGGCCGGCCGCATCATCGCCGACGACGCGCCAGAAACGGTCGCCGACGGCCTGAAAGTGCCGCTGAAGGAACTGACCTGGCATTTCGTGAAGAACAACGTCACCGACATCCTGACGGCTTCCGAGCAGGAGATCGTCGACGCGATGAAGCTGATCTGGAAGCGCATGAAGATCGTGATGGAGCCGTCCAGCGCCGTGCCGCTGGCGACCATCCTGAAGAACCCTGATGTCTTTGCCGGCAAGCGCGTTGGCGTGATCGTGACGGGCGGCAATGTGGATCTCGACAAATTACCGTGGAACTGAGGAGAAGAGCATGAACGCGACGACTCAAACTGAACAACTCGACGTCGGTTTCGACGTGCCGGCGGTCCCCGGCATGGACGAATCCCAGATCCAGACGCCCTGCCTGATCCTCGACCTCGACGCGCTGGAGCGCAATATCCGCAAGATGGGCGATTACGCCAAGGCGAACGGTATGCGCCATCGCAGCCACGGCAAGATGCATAAGTCGGTTGACGTGCAGAAACTGCAGGAGAGGCTCGGCGGCTCGGTCGGCGTCTGCTGCCAGAAGGTCAGCGAGGCGGAAGTCTTCGTGCGCGGCGGCATCAAGGACGTGCTGGTGTCGAACCAGGTGCGCGACCCGGCCAAGATCGACCGGCTGGCCCGCCTGCCCAAGCTCGGCTCGCGCATCATCGTCTGCGTCGATGACGTTGCCAACATCGCTGACCTGTCTGCTGCCGCCGAAAAGCACGGCACGCAGCTCGAAATCTTCGTGGAGATCGACTGCGGCGCCGGCCGCTGCGGCGTCACCTCGACCGACGCCGTCGTGAAGATCGCCCAGGCCGCCGACGCGGCGCCGGGCCTCAAGTTCACCGGCATCCAGGCCTACCAGGGCGCGATGCAGCACATCGACAGCTATGAGGCGCGTAAGGAGAAGCTCGACGCGGCGATCGCCATGGTCAAGGACGCCGTCGAGGGCCTGAAGGCTGTCGGGCTGGAGCCGGAACTGGTTTCCGGCGGCGGCACCGGCTCCTATTATTTCGAGACGGGCTCGGGCGTCTATAACGAGCTGCAATGCGGCTCCTACGCCTTCATGGACGCTGACTACGGCCGCATCCTCGATAAGGATGGCCACCGCATCGACAAGGGCGAATGGGAGAACGCGCTGTTCATCCTGACCAGCGTGATGAGCCACGCCAAGCCCGACCGCGCCATCTGCGACGCCGGCCTCAAGGCGCAATCGGTCGACAGCGGCCTGCCCTTCATCTACGGCCGCGACGACGTGAAATACATCAAGTGCAGCGACGAGCACGGTGTGATCGATGACCCCAAGGGCGTGCTGAAGGTCAACGACAAGCTCAGGCTGGTGCCCGGCCATTGCGATCCGACCTGCAACGTCCATGACTGGTATGTCGGGGTGCGCAACGGTAAGGTCGAGACGGTCTGGCCGGTGTCGGCACGCGGCAAGGCGTATTGAGAACGTACCTGCGAAGCGCAACTGGGCGCTCCGGTGTTATTCTTGGAGGAGTCAATCCATGATCATCGTACCGGAGCGTCTGATCTCCGACCTCATGAGCGAGGCCGCTGTCTTTGAAGCCATCGAAAGCGTCTTCGCTGCCATGGCGCGAGACGAGGCCCGTAACTTCCCCGTCATCCGAGAGGCGATCGGCTATGCCGACGCGCTCTACGGCTTCAAGGCTGGCTTCGACAGTGCGGGGCTCGTCCTTGGGGTCAAGGCGGGCGGCTACTGGCCGGGCAACATGGCGAAGGGCTTGACCAACCACCAGTCCACGGTGCTGCTGTTCGACCCGGACACCGGCCGGATCAAGGCGGCGGTCGGCGGTAACCTGCTGACCGCGCTGCGCACGGCCGCCGCCTCGGCGGTGTCGATCAAGCATCTGGCCCGCCCCGACGCCCGCGTGCTCGGCATGGTCGGGGCCGGTCACCAGTCCGCCTTCCAGATGCGCGCCGCAGTGCGGGCGCGCAAATTCGACAAGGTGGTTGGTTGGAACTTGCACCCCGAAATGCTGTCGCGGCTGGCCGACACGGCGGTCGAACTCGGCCTGCCTTTCGAGGTGGTCGACCTGCCACAACTCGGGGCACAGGCCGATGTCATCATCACGATCACATCCAGCTTCGCACCGATTCTTCTTTCCGGGCATATTCGCCCAGGAACCCATCTCGCTTGCATGGGGACCGACACTAAAGGGAAGCAGGAAGTAGAGGCGGCTCTTTTCCCACGCGCTCGGCTCTTTGCCGATGAGGTTGAACAGTCCGTCACCATCGGTGAGGCGCAGCACGCGGTGGCGCAGGGATTGATCGCGACCGGCGACATCACGCCGCTCGGCGCGGTGATCGCCGGCCTGGCGCCGGGGCGGACCTCGCCGGAGGAGATCACGTTGTTCGACGGCACGGGCGTTGGCCTCCAGGATCTCGCGGTGGCGTCAGTTGCGGTGGATATTGCTCGGGCGCGAGGGCGCGCCCTGGAAGTGGAGCTATAGTTCTGCGCGCGATTGACATTGAGGGAGATGGCTTGACGTCGGACTTGGATTGCCAGATCAGCCCGCACTCTGTAGTGACCGCGCTGAAGAATGTGCCCCCAAACCCATTTTCGCGATATCAGTCGTTCATGACGATGAGGATAACATACGGCTAGGCAAGCTTTGCTGAAGTCGATCGCTCCGAAAGAAAATTTCGAAAGCTTTTTCGAAACTCGACTATAAACTCGTTCGTAATCGAAGACGCTTTTATGTGCGTCGGTAGCACGATTGTCCAATTGATAGAGATTGGCGGATCGATTGGCCGAACTACCAAAGATGAAGAATATCTACCGGCAGTAAACGGATCGACGATCGAAACGCCGAATCCTGCTGAAACCATACCACAAACAATCATGGAGAGTGGAGTTTCAGCCTTAATACGTCTGATTATTCCTCGCTCGCGCATTATGGCATCGACCATGACATGCATTACCGACGGCTGTATGAGTGAGATGAAATCCTCATTGTCAAAGTCCTCGGGAACGATTCGCTCGCGTTCCACGAGCCGGTGTTGGAGAGGGAGCACCGCTACCATATCGCAGGGTGGCAGTTCTTCGATGGTGACGTTGGTGAGTTGCGTGTTCTCGACGATTCCGAGATCACAATGGCCGGTGCTGATCCATTCGAGGACGAAATGAGAATTCATGCCGTGAAGCGACATATTTAACGATGGCCTTTTGGCAAGAAAACCTGCGGCAAAGGCCGGCAGGAACCCGTTTGCTAGTCCCGGCAGTGCCGCGATGCGCAGAGAACCTCCTCGTCTTTCTCTCAAATCGCGCGCCAAGCCGGCGATACGCTCAAGTCCAACAAATGAGCGGTCGATCTCGCGATAGAGTGCCATCGCGTCGCCGGTTGCAACAAGTCGACCTCCAGAGCGTTCGAACAAATTCAAGCGCGTCTCGTATTCCAAATCTTTCACGAGCCGACTGACCGCAGGTTGAGTGATTCCGAGAATGTCCGCCGCAGTCGACACTGAACCGCTGATGATGACCGCGCGGAACGCCTCCACCTGCCTATGCTTCAGCATAATCTTCTCCATCATATAATATTTGCACATAGATCGGCCGCTATAATGTATTTGACCGGCAGTCACCTATCGCATTTATTATACCCTCTAGGAAGAGGCAGCGACGGTCAAAATGGTTTGCGTGAACGTCACATGCGACTGACCGTGTTGTGAGGCGGTGTGTCGTGGCCGGTGCCTTTTCTGTTTGGGAGCAGTCGCAAGGCAACGTACCAATTGGATATTGAACATCCGCCACATGGGTCTGCAACGCGACCAAGAAACCAGCAGCCAGCTATCTCTTTCTAATTGCAACCTCTGGAGGAATACGATGTTGAAGAAACTTTGTGCTTTTGCAGTCGTCATGACAGCAATGTGTGGTGGTGCGTCGGCAGATGATCTCACCGGAACGCTGAAAAAGATCAAGGACACAGGAGTGATCACGGTCGGCAACCGCGACTCGTCCGTGCCCTTCTCATATCTCGACGACAAGCAGCAGCCGGTCGGTTATGCTGTTGATATCTGCCTGAAGGTCGTCGACGCCGTCAAAGAGCGGCTCAAGCTTGATAAGCTTGAGGTGCGATTTAACCCCGTTACTTCGGCAACGCGCATCCCGTTGATCGCAAACGGGACCGTTGATCTCGAGTGCGGCTCAACCTTCAATACTGCAGAGCGCCAGAAGCAGGTGGCGTTCAGCAATACATACTTTCTGACTGCAAACAGGTTCGTTGCCAAGAAATCGAGCAATCTCAACTCGATTGCCGACCTCAAAGGCCAGTCAGTCGTGTCGACATCCGGAACGGTCAATATCCAAGAGCTGAACGAAGTGAATACGGCGCAGCAACTCGGCATGAACATCATTGCCGCAAACGACCATGCGGAAGCGTTCCTTATGGTCGAAACGGGTCGTGCGGCAGCATTCGTGATGGACGACATTCTGCTGGCCTCGCTCGTTGCCGGGTCGCGCGATCCGTCCGGCTATGCAATCTCGCAGGATGCATTTTCCAATCCCCAACCCTATGCAATCATGCTCCGTCGCGACGATGCGGAGTTCAAGGAACTCGTAGATGACGCGACCGCCGCGCTCTACAAGAGCCCGGAGATGCTGGATATCTACAACAAGTGGTTCAACCAGGCCATCCCGCCCCGCGGGCTTAACCTGAAGGTCCCGCTTGACCCGGCATTGAAGCGCGCGTTCGAGAACCCTTCCGACTCCGCCGACACGGCCTCCTACCTGCAATAATTCCAACAACTGCCTCATGGCGAAAGAACGTCGCCATGAGGCTTGGAGCGTACGGAGGGCTCTATGAACTATAACTGGAACTGGGGAATTCTCTTCCAGCAATCGCTGGATGGGTCGGGTAGTTACTTGGAAATGCTGTTGCGGGGTCTGCAAGTAACGCTAGTCACCGCAGTAGGTGCATGGCTTCTTGCGCTGGCACTGGGTCTTGTCGTCGGGGTGATGCGGACGATGCCGTCCGGGCCTGCCCAAAGGATTGCGAGCGCATATGTGGAATTGTTTCGCAACATTCCTTTCCTTGTACAGCTTTTCCTTTGGTATTTCGTGTTGCCTGAACTGCTACCGCAAAGCATGGGCAACTGGTTGAAAGCGTTGCCAAATTCGGCGTTCTGGACGACGGTCTTGGGGCTCGGCTTTTATATGTCGGCACGAGTCGCGGAACAGCTCCGTGCGGGCATCAGCTCACTGCCCCGTGGTCAGAAGCTGGCGGGTGCCGCAATCGGGCTTACGACACCGCAAACCTATCGATATGTTCTGCTGCCAATGGCATTTCGGATCATCCTGCCTCCACTGACGTCTGAGTTCCTGAACACGATCAAGAATACGTCGGTGGCACTCACGATCGGACTGGTAGAACTCACTGCCCGCGCCCGAGCCATGCAGGAATTCACCTTTCAGATATTCGAGGCGTTCACCGTCGCGACTGTCCTTTATCTCACTGTCAACATCCTGGTAACGATCGGGATGCGCTACCTTGAACACCGGGTTGCTGTACCTGGCTATACTGCGGGGCGTTAACGATGTTCTATAGTTTTGACTTCGACGTCATCGCCCGTTCTCTTCCCTATCTATTCTGGGATGGCATGCGTTTCACGCTGCTACTGACCGCGCTCGCCACCATCGGGGGGATCGTGCTTGGAACCCTCCTAGCACTCATGCGGCTTAGCTCGATCAAAGCCTTGTCGACACTCGCCGGCGGGTACGTGAACCTGATGCGGTCTCTTCCGCTCGTACTTGTAATTTTCTGGTTCTACTTCCTCGTCCCCTATATTGGGGCCTGGCTCATCGGAGCGAGCCAGCCGATCGCCGTGGGCGCATTTGCGTCGGCACTCATCACGTTCACCCTTTTCGAGGCAGCATACTTCTCAGAAATCATGCGAGCCGGAATCCAGTCGATCCCTCGCGGACAGACCGGCGCCGGGTATGCAATAGGGTTAAACTACTCACAGGTGATGGGCTATATCGTTCTGCCGCAGGCATTCCGCAATATGCTGCCGGTCATGTTGACGCAAACGATCATCCTCTTTCAAGATACATCTCTCGTATATGTCATTTCGCTGACAGACTTCCTCGGTGCTGCTTCTAAAGTCGCACAGCGCGATGGTCGCCTTGTGGAAATGTATCTCTTCGCGGCGATCATATACTTCGTGATCTCATTCGCCGCCTCCTTCCTGGTCAAGCGCCTCGAAGCGCGCACAGCAATCATACGGTGATCAAATGTCTGCTACGATCCAATCCCAAGTGTCCCCCAACACCTCGCGTCCGCTCGAAGGAGCAGCCATGATCGAACTCAGCCATGTTAGCAAATGGTACGGGCAGTCTTTTCGCGTGCTGACGGATTGTTCGACAAACGTCAACAAGGGCGAAGTTGTCGTGATTTGCGGTCCATCCGGGTCCGGGAAATCAACGCTCATTAAATGCGTTAATGCCTTGGAGCCCATCCAAGAGGGGAGAATTGTTCTCGACGGGGTTGAAGTTACTGACAAGAAGACGAATCTTACGAAGCTTCGCTCCCGGGTGGGTATGGTTTTCCAACATTTCGAACTTTTTCCCCACCTCCGAATTTATGAGAATCTCTGCCTGGGTCAGATGAAGGTACTTGGCCGGCGCCGCGATGAGGCGATGGCAAAGGCTATGAAACTCCTTGATCGAGTTGGGCTGAAGGCGCACGCGGAAAAATTCCCTGGCCAGCTTTCGGGAGGCCAGCAGCAGCGCGTGGCGATTGCGCGTGCGCTTGTCATGGACCCGATTTGCATGCTTTTCGATGAACCCACCTCAGCACTCGATCCTGAGATGATCAACGAAGTGCTCGACGTTATGGTCGAACTCGCGCAGGAAGGGATGACCATGATGGTTGTCACGCACGAAATGGGGTTTGCGAAGAAGGTAGCAGACCGCGTAATTTTTATGGACAAGGGCGAAATTGTCGAAGATGCGACGAAGAGTGACTTTTTCGGCACTCCTCGAAGTGAGCGAGCGCAAATGTTTCTTTCGAAAATACTATCGCACTAATGCATCCGACCGCCCAAACCCTCAATTACCTACATCGTTCATAGTCTTTGTGCCCCGTGAATCGACTGTGATTCCTTCTTTCACGTCGATCACGGAGGCGTCAGAGATACGAGGGGTGGCGTCGCCTTAACCTGACGTAGGACGCAATCATTTCTTTGTCCTGAATTTCAGGTGTTGGCGAAGGTTTCCAGCACGTAGCGACGCGCGCTGGTGAAGGTGCCCTGATAGCTCGGCTCCATCCGGCGTTTGAGGGCAACGCGCGTCTGCTCAGGGCTCAGTCCCGCATAGACCGGCACCGTCGGCGTTTCGTCGGTGAAGAGAATCCAGTCGCGATCCTTCTTTGGCAGATCGCGCCATGGCGTATCGACGTCATAACCAAGCGACACAAGAATATCGCGCAGGTTTTGGCCGTGCCACGCCGGAGGCCATGCGGCGATTGCTCGCTCGCGAATGGTGAGTGTATCGTCGGGTACCATCGTCGCCTCAGTCGCGTCATAGACGCGCCCGATTCCGTGGCATGTCGGGCAGGCCCCGGTCACGGTGTTGGGCGAGAAATCCTCAGCATGGAGCATCGGCTGATTGCGGGGATATTCGCCGACGCGCGAATAGAGCATCCGCACCAGGCTGGAGAGCGTCGTCACGCTGCCGACGGAAGACCGCGCATTTGCCGAACCGCGTTGCTGCTGCAAGGCGACAGCAGGCGGCAATCCGTCGATCGCGTCGACCTCCGGCACGCCGGCCAGATCGATCAGGCGGCGCGCATAGGGGGAGAGGTGGCTCGGTTTGTCTGAACAGCTTCGGGCGTTTTGCTAAGTTGATTTCCGCCTCGATTATGCCGCCACCATCATTGGTGCCAGCGCGTTGAAGTAGGCCTGATCCGGCGTCTGCCGGTCAAGGGATGAATTTGGGCGTCTGGCGTTGTAAAAGGTCAGATATCGGCCAATGCCGACGCGGGCCTCGGACACAGTCTTGTAGGCATGGAGGTAGACTTCCTCGTATTTGATCGAACGCCAGAGCCGATCGACGAAGACATTGTCCCGCCACGCGCCCTTGCCATCCATCGAGATGGCGATCTCCGCCTTCTTCAGCACGGCAGTGAAGTCGATGGAGGTGAACTGCGATCCCTGGTCGGTGTTGAAGATTTCCGGCCTGCCATGACGAGCAAGTGCCTCTTCGACGGCTTCGATGCAGAAGGCTGCTTCCATTGTGATCGACAGCCGCCATGACAGGACCTTCCGGCTGAACCAGTCGACGACGGCGCAGAGATAGACGAAGCCCCGCGCCATGGGGATGTAGGTCAGGTCCATTGCCCAGACTTGGTTGGGCCGGGTCACCGCCAGCTTGCGCAGGAGGTAGGGATAGATTTTGTGCCCAGGTGCCGGTTTCGACGTGTACGGGCGACGGTAGATCGCCTCGATGCCCATCTTCTTCATCAGCGTGGCGACGTGTAGCCGCCCGGTCTCCAACCCTTCTCCTCTCAAGAGCCCTTGCAACATCCGACTTCCGGCAAACGGGTAATCGAGGTGCAGTTCGTCGATCCGCCGCATCAAGGCCAGATCGTTGTCGGACACTGGACGAGGTAGATAATAGACGCTTCCACGGCTGAAGCCGAGAAGCTTCGCCTGGCGCACCACGGATAGCTTGTGCTCGCGGACGATCATTTCTTTCCGCCCAGCAATCCCGCCTTGCCGAGCGCACCGGATAAAAATCATTCTCCAGTGTCAGTTCGCCAATTTTGGCGTGCAGCGTTTTGACATCGACGGTCGGACCCGTTGGCTCCGCCTTCGTTTCATCATCGAACACACCCGTCGCCCCCCTCAAGGAGCTGGTCTTTCCACTGTTTGATCTGGCTGGCATGCACGTCGAACTGCTGGGACAATTCCACCAGCGTCTGCTCACCTCGAATGGCGGCGAGCGCCACCTTTGCCTTGAAAGCCGGGCTGGGGTTCCGGCGGGGTCGTCTCGTCATGGTCTCTCCTGTTCCCGGCATCTAAGCCGAAGTCAGGCAGAAATTCCACTTATCCCCCCTGTGCAGATTTCCCGAGCCACCTCTAACCAACGCATGGTTCGAGCAAGTCTTAGCTGTAGAATGCGGTCGTGGTTGCGTTCCACCCGTTCGGGGAGGTCACCCGCTGGTCCCGATAGGCCGCGACCAGGCGCCAGGGACCAATGGAGGCAGGTCAAGGCGAACGCATTCAGCATCGTGCCGTAGACTGAGAAGTACTGCACGCTGAAAACCTTCCTGATTGTCTGCTGTGCAAGCAGTGCCGACAGGACGCCCTGCGCGATATCCGTCGTTAGAGTGGTGAGGCTCCGCTTGTCACCGGGTCGCTGTCCGGGGTGTCAAGTTCGAGCGAACACGCCGCATCAGTGGGCTATGCTAGCGCTTGAACGATCGCTGAAGGAGCGGGCGTAGGCGGAGGGCGTCTTGCCGACATATTCGGCGAAAGCATGGGAGAAGGCCGAACTGCTGGAGAACCCCACCTCAAAGGCGGTCTCGATGATCGACTTGCGCTCCTTGCGCAAGAGGTCCATTGCCCGCTTCATCCGCAGTTCCCGGATGAAATCGCGCCATGTCTGTCCAAGCTCGACCTGCATGCGGCGACGTAGCGTGCGTTCGGACATGCCGGCATGGCTCGCCGCTTCGCCGAGCGTAATCGACGGACCCTGCCGGTTGGCGAAGTCGACGACTTTCTGTATCGATGAATTCTGCGCATAGGGTGTCCACATGATGCGCTCGTTACAGAACCAGCCGGGCACCATCTCCCCAAGAGTGACAAAGAAGGCGGCGGCCTTGCGATTGCCGCGGGCGGAATCCTCGGTCCATTTGAGGGCATAGTCGGTGATGTGCCTGGCGAAGTCATCGACCTGGCCGACCCAGCAGCCATCGTGCCGCCAGAGAACTTCACGACGGCAGAATTTCATGATGATGGCGCCGGAAGGAACGCGCGCGCGCAGACGAAACCAGCGGCCGTCCGGAATATAGACCAAGTGATCAGCGGGAATGGCCCATTCGCCGGCGTGCCCGTAAAGCTCGAGTTCGCCGCTGGTGCAACGCACGAGTTGCCCGCCCGGCTCATGCGGCGAAGTGTAGTCGAAACGGCTGGGTATGAGCTGCAGGGTATGGCTGCTCATACCTTCAACGATCGAAAACGCGCTTTTCTCTTTCATCGCTATCGGCCCCACGGGCTTTGGTCTATTATAGATAAATTAGGCAAATTATCGGAATTAGGACAGAGGTTCACCCTAGATAGAACGGCGTACAGTCTCGGCTAGACCAGCCCTGCGGTCCATGACAGCGCTCACCCCGAGCAGGATCAAGGCGGCCACCGCCAGCGCCGCTCCTGCCAGCGGGGTGAACCGCAGGCCCGCAGCTTCGATGACGAGGCCCCCGAGCCACGAGCCGAGGGCGATGCCGATATTGAAGGCTGCGATGTTGAGAGCCGAGGCGACGTTCGGCGCATCAGGGCTGACCTGGCGCGCCAGTTGCAGCATATAGAGCTGCAGACCGACGACGGGCGCGAAGGAAAGGAAGGAAATCACAGCGAGTGTCGCCATCGCCGCGATCTTGCCGCCCATCGTCAGGTGGAAGACGATTAGCGCACCAGTTTGCAGAAGGAACAGCCCCGCCAGCGATCGGACCGGGCTGCGGTCGGCAAGCCGCCCGCCGGCCAGGTTGCCGACCGCGATGCCCAGACCGTAGATCACCAGTATCAGCTCGATTGCGCGGTCACCGAAGCCTGTGACATCGCGCAGGATTGGCGCAAGATAGGTGAAGGCGACGAAACTGCCGCCAAAGCCGGTTGCGGTGATGCACATCACCAGCAACAACCTGCCGGAGGCGAAAGCGCGAAACTGCGTGGCGATCGAGGGAGGTTCGGCAAGCTTCGTGGTCTTGGGCAGCAGTAGGAACAGGGCTGCAAATGCGATCACCCCGAGGCCGGCCACACAGGCAAACGTCATGCGCCAGCCATAGCTCTGACCGACAAACGTGCCCATCGGCACGCCCGTGACCATGGCGACTGTGAGGCCGGTGAACATCACCGCGATCGCCGAACCGCTACGTTCGGGGGGCACCAGGCTTGCCGCCATGGTCGCACCGGAGGAGAAGAAAACACCATGGGCAAACGCGGTGATTATACGCGCCGCAATCAGGAAGGCGTAATCGGGGCTGAGCGCCGACATGACATTGCCGGCAATGAACACCGCCATCAGTCCCAGCAGAAGAACGCGCCGCGGAACGGCGCCCAGCAGGGCGGTTAGGATCGGAGCGCCGAAGGTGATACCGAGCGCGTAGGCGCTGACGATCAGCCCGGCCAGCGGAATGGTGACGGCGAGATCGCCCGCGACTTCGGGCAACAGGCCGATGATGACGAATTCCGTCGTCCCGATGGCGAAAGTCGAAACCATCAGCGCGACGAGGGGAGCTGGCAGCGCGGCCCCGCGACCGGTCATGGCGTGGGCCTTCGGCCAGCACGGCGTCCCCGTCGCGACATCCGGCAATCTCTCATGGGCAAACCTCCCTCTAGTCATCGGCTTTGCGGGAACTCTATGGAGCGCCGAAAATCGTTTCCAGACGAAACTCACCGCGTGGCCGATATTCGACGAAGATTGGCCGAATTTCGAATGAAGGACGAGGCCGCTTCAGGCAATCTTTGATAAATTGTCGATTAGGGGCCACATGGTCCCATCGATAAGGCAGGGAGGAAACCATGCCAGTTGCGGAAGCCTTTGGGGCAGACGAAGCCGTTTTGCGTTTGCGCGGGCTGAACAAGCGTTTCGGTGGCACGCAGGCAGTCTCGGATGTCGGCTTTGCCGTGGGGCGCGGAGAAATCGTCGCATTGCTTGGCGAGAACGGCGCGGGCAAGTCCACCCTGATCAAGATGCTGGCCGGCGTCTATCCCGCCGATACAGGTGAGTTCCTCTTCGAGGGGCAGGCTTTCGATCCTCGCCAGGGCCATCCGGGCATCGCCTTCATCCATCAGGATCTCGGCCTGATCGAATGGATGACCGTAGCCGAGAATATCAGCCTCATGCAGGGCGCCTATCCGCGCCGCTTCGGCCTAATCGACTGGCCGCGCGTTCGCCACCGCGCGGTGTCCGCACTGACCGCGGTCTCGGATACCATCGACCCGGATGCGCGCGTTCAGGACCTCACCCGCACCGAAAAATCTCTGGTCGCCATCGCTCGCGCCCTGTCTCGGGATGCACGCCTGCTGGTGCTGGACGAGCCGACGGCCAGCCTTCCGCAATCCGATGTCGAGATGCTGCACGCCGTTCTCGGCCGATTGAGGAAAAAGGGCGTGGCGATGATCTACGTCTCCCACCGGCTTGATGAGGTGTTCGCCATCGCCGACCGCGTGGTCGTGCTGCGCGACGGCTACCTCGTTGGCGATGAACCCATCGGCGGACTTGACGGCGAAAGCCTGATCCGGCTGATCATCGGTCGTAATCTGGGTGACGTCTTCGTCCATGCCCAGCCGCCGGTCGACAGCCCGCGCGTGCTACGGCTTGAAAAGTTGCGCACGGAAGATGTCGGGCCGGTCAGCTTCGACCTTCATAAGGGCGAGGTTCTGGGGCTTGTCGGCCTGCGCGGCGCCGGACAGGACGCCGTCGGCCACGCCCTGTTCGGTCGCTCGCAAATCGTCTCCGGGCGGGTATTGCTGGAAGGCGATAGACCCTTTCAAGCCTCGCATCCCGAGGAATCCATCCGGCAGGGGATCTGCATGGTGGCGGGAGATCGCAACAGCGAGTCCGTTGCTCCGGGCCTCAGCATCCAGGAAAATCTCTTTCTCAATCCGGGCCTGACGGGGCGGAACCTGTTTTCCGTCAAGACGCCATCCGAGGAGGCGACCGTCGCCCGCCAGATCGGCCGGACCTTCGATATCCGGCCGAATGACCCGTTCGCTCCGATCGAGACGCTTTCCGGTGGAAACCAGCAGAAGGTTGTCATGGCCCGCTGGATGACCGTCGGCGGCCGCGTGCTGATCCTTGAGGATCCGACCGCGGGTGTCGATGTCGGTTCCAAGGCCGATATCTATGCGCTGCTAGCCCACGCCTTGCGCGAGGGGCTGGCTGTTATCCTGATTTCTACTGACTTCGAGGAAGTCGCCGCCCTCAGCCATCGCGCCTGCGTCTTCCGCGACGGACGGATTGTCGCCGAACTCGGGCAGGACGAAATCTCGGTTGAAATGCTACTGAACGCCGCCTCGCTGGAGCCGGCCGGTGAGGAGGTAAACTGATGCAATCGCTTGAATCCAACGCGCTGGAGCCGACGCGCGCCGAACTGAAAGGGCTCGCGCCGCTTGCAAGAGCTACCCGGCTCCTGCCGGTCTTCGGCCTGCCCATCCTGATGGTATTGCTGATCGTTGCGTTCTCGCTGGCGTTGCCGACGTCCTTCCCGACCTTTCTGAACCTCCGAGCTATCCTGGGTGAAAAGTCCGTGATCGCGCTGCTGTCGCTGGCGGCGATGATCCCGATGATGACGGGTCGTATCGACCTGACGGTCGGATACGGCATCGTTATCTGGCACGTGCTCGCGATCAGCCTGCAGACGATCTATGGCCTGCCCTGGGGCGCTGCAGTGCTGATCGTCCTCGTCGGTGGCTGCCTGCTCGGACTGGTCAACGGCCTGCTCGTCGAAGTGGCGAGGATCGACAGCTTCATCGCCACGCTTGGCACGGGCACCGTGATCTACTCGCTCGCGCTCTGGCATACCGGAGGCCGTCAGGTCATCGGCCTTCTGCCGCCGGAATTCACCGCGATTTATACCGCAAACCTGTTCGGTCTCCCGATCTCGGCATTCTATGTACTCGCCATTGCCATCGTGCTCTGGGTCGTTTCCAACTACATGCCCATTGGCCGCTATCTCTACGCCATCGGCGCCAATTCTCGGGCGGCGGAACTGAACGGCATCCGCACGCGACGCTATGTCATCGGGGCCTTCGTCGCTTCGGGTCTGATCGGCGCCATCGCCGGCATCGTCCTTGCCGCCAAGCTGCGCATCGGTCAGGCGAGCGTCGGCCTTGAATTCCTGCTGCCGGCACTGGTCGGCGCGTTTCTGGGCTCGACCACCATCAAGCCCGGCCGCGTCAACGTCTGGGGCACGATGGTCGGCGTCGCCATTCTCGCGGTTGGCATTTCGGGCATCCAGCAGATGGGTGGGGCCTTCTATGTCGAACCCCTGTTCAACGGCGCGACGCTGCTGATTGCCATCGGCATCGCCGGCTACACCCAGCGCCGTCGCGGTTCGGTCCGTCACCAACGCCGTCCTGTCGAGGCCGGCAACAACACACAAGCATAAGCAAGTCTTCAAGGAGGAGGAAGAAAATGAAAATCGCATTGCAATCCATGATACTCGGCGCGTTGATGGCGACTACGGCCATTCCGGCCATGGCCGACCCGGTCAGCGACGCCAAGGCCTATGTGGCGCAGATTACCAAGCCCAATCCGCCCTGGACTGGACCAACCACTGGCCCCGTTGCGCAGAAAGACAAGACCATCGTTTTCGTCGCGGCGGACCTTCGCAACGGCGGCGTACTCGGCGTCTCCAATGGCGTCGAGGAAGCGGCCAAAGCGATCGGCTGGAATGTCCGGGTGCTGGACGGTCAGGGAACGGTGTCAGGTCGTTCGGCAGCGCTTCAACAGGCTATTGCCCTTGATCCCGACGGCATCATCCTGGGTTCGGTCGATGCGAACGAGCAGGCGCAGGCAATCGCCCAGGCCGGTTCCGCCGGAATCAAGATCGTGGGTTGGCATTCGACAGCCAAGACCGGGCCCTCGAAGGATCTTCCGATCTTCACCAACATCACCACCGACCCGCTCGAAATCGCCAAGGCAGCGGCCTCTCAGGTCGTGGCCGACAGCGATGGCAAGGCCGGTGTCGTCATCTTCACCGACAGCGTCTACGAGATCGCCATCGCCAAGTCGGACGCCATGGCCACGGTGATCAAGGGTTGCGCCGGATGCAAGATCCTGAGTGTCGAGGATACGCCGCTGGCGGAGGCTTCCACCCGCATGCCACCGCTCACCAACGCGCTGCTGCAGCGTTTCGGCGACCAGTGGACCTATTCGCTGACCATCAACGACCTTCCCCTCGACTTCATGGCGTCCGCCCTGCAGTCGGCCGGTCGCCCGGCTGATGGCTTCCCCCGCAACATCTCCGCAGGCGACGGGTCGGAAGCAGCCTTCCAGCGCATCCAGCAGAACTACTATCAGTTTGGCACCGTGGCAGAGCCGCTTTCCCTGCACGGCTGGCAGGCGGTCGACGAAATGAACCGCGCCTTCGCCGGCGAACCGGACTCCGGCTATGTCGTGCCGGTCCACCTGTTCAATCCGGATAACGTCAAGGAAGACGGCGGCGATAAATTCGCCTTCGATCCGAACAACGGCTATCGCGACGCCTACAAGAAGATCTGGGGCGTGAACTGACGCCCTGAACCGGCGCGCGGCAGCTGTTCGCCGCGCGCCTTTCATCCCCTTAAATTGCAGACAGGGAGAGTTCCATGAGCAAGACATTCTGGCCGGACGACATTCGTCTGGTGGTTTCGATTTCCATGCAGTTCGAAGCAGGCGGCGAAGCGCCATACGGTCCTGGCGGCCCCTTCTCCGGCTTCATCGACATGGACCCATCCTATCCCGACTTTCCAACCAAGAGTTGGTATCGTTACGGCTATATCGAGGGCATCCAGCGCATGCTCGACCTGTGGGACAAATACGGCATCAAGGTCACCTCGCATATGGTCGGCACAGCAGTCGACCGCAGCCCGCATGTCGCCCGCGAAATCGTCGAACGCGGCCACGAGGCGGCGGCCCACGGCCGCGACTGGATCCTGCAGGTGAACTTGCAGGAAGCGGACGAGCGGAAATTCATCACCGACAACGTCGCCTCGATCAAGCGGGCCACCGGTGTGGCGCCGACCGGCTACAACGGCGCGGCGATGCGCGGTACGATCAACACGCTGAAGATCCTCCAGGAGGAGGGTTTCGATTATCACATCGACGACGTGAGCCGTGACGAGCCCTTCGTCATTCCGGTGCGCGGCAAGGATTTCGCCGTCGTACCCTATTCGGTGACACTGAACGACATTATTCAGTTCGAGGGATACAAGTTCACCACAACGGAATACGAGCGCCAGCTCAAGGACGAGTTCGACGTGCTCTATGAAGAGGCGACGACGCGCCGGCGGATGATGTCTATCTCGACCCACGACCGTGTCCAGGGCCGACCGTTCCGCGTGCGTTCGCTCGAACGTTTCCTCGACTACGCGCTGAAGCACAAGGGCGTGGTCTGCTTGCGCAAGGACCAGATCGCCAACTTCGCACTGAACGAGCCGTCGATCGTCCGTGATGTCAATCCGCACGACGAATGGGCGGCCTGGGAACGACAGCACGGCAACCAGAAGATTGCGCCGATTGACTGACGGGAACATGGCAATGCGGGGCTTCACCACCCCGTATATTCGAAGGGACTGATCTTGACGGACATTACGATCATCGGCGGCGGCATTGTCGGCATCGCCTCGGCGCTGGAGATTCTCCGCACCTTTCCCGGCCTGTCGGTTCAGGTGCTGGAAAAGGAAAATCGTCTTGCCAGCCACCAGACGGGACGCAACAGCGGCGTTATCCATGCCGGGATCTACTACGCGCCCGGCAGTATGAAGGCCGAGTTCTGCCGCCGGGGTCTTGAGGCGACGGTGCGCTTCTGCCACGAACACGGGCTGCCTTACGAGCAGCCCGGCAAGCTCATCGTCGCCACATCCGCAATCGAGATGGAACGGATGAAGGCCCTTCAGGACCGGGCGCAGCGCAATGGTCTCGACGTTCGTCCGGTCTCCGCAGCCGAACTTAGGGAAATCGAACCGAACATCACCGGTCTTGGCGCGCTCTTGAGCCCCGCGACCGGCATTGCCGATTACGGTGCCATCGTGCGTCGCATGGCGGAGCTTTTCGTCGAAGCCGGTGGCGAGATCCGCTACGGCGCCGAGGTCACAGGGCTGGAAGAGAAGGCGAATGATGTCCGGATATCGCTGGCGAATGGCACGACGCTGCAAAGCCGGCATGTGATCGCCTGCGCCGGTCTGATGGCCGACCGCCTGGCGCGGATGTGCGGCGTCGGCCAAGATTTTGCCATCGTGCCGTTCAAGGGCGAATATTATCGCCTCGCGCCGCGCCACGACGCGATCGTCAAGCACCTGATCTATCCGGTGCCCGATCCGGAACTGCCCTTTCTCGGCATTCACCTCACGCGCATGATCGGCGGCTATGTTACTGTCGGGCCGAACGCCGTATTGTCGTTGGCCCGGGAGGGATACAGCAAGACGTCGTTCAATCCGCGCGACGTGGCAGCGATGGCGTCCTTCCCCGGTTTCTGGCGCACGTTGGCCCAGAATTTGTCTTCGGGGCTGACTGAGATGGCGAATTCGGTGTTCCGCCAGCGCTACCTCAAGGCCTGCCAACGCTATTGCCCTTCGCTGGACATCGACGACCTGCAGCCTCACCCTCCGGGGGTCCGCGCCCAGGCGGCGATGCGCGACGGAACGCTGGTCCACGATTTCCTGATCCTCAACACGGCGCGGACGATCCATATCTGCAACGCGCCGTCCCCCGCAGCGACCTCGGCTATGCCGATCGCCGAGCACGTGCGCATGTTGGCCGCAGACACCTTTAAGCTGAGGGGCAGCGCCAAAGCGCCGGTCTGACAAAGCCATACGAGTTAAGGAGAAAGAGAAGCATGAGCGACAGCCAATGGCAGGCCGATCCGCTGGTCTGGGGCCACGGTCCCCGCATCGTCGAAATGTTCCTGGAGCCGACTTGCCCGTTTTCGGCCAAGGCTTTCGCGAAGCTGGAGCCACTGCTCGAAAAGGCCGGCGAAGATCGCGTCACGGTGAAGATCCGCCTCCAGTCGCAGCCCTGGCACCTGTTTTCTGGAATCGTCACCCGGGCGATCCTCGCCGCCTCGACCGGACCGGGTGGCCGCGAGGCGGCAAGGACGGTCATGAAGGCGGTCTTTGCCCGTCGCGAGGAATTCGAGTTCGAACATCACTGCTCCGGGCCTAATATCGCCAGCACGCCGCGGCAATTGATCGCCCGGATCGAAGCCCATAGCGGGATCGCGGTGGCCGAGCCCTTTCTCATTCCCGATCTCGATCGCGAGATGAAGTGGCACGCCAGATATGCGCGACAGAACGGCATCCATGTCAGCCCGACATTCATGGTTGACGGCCTCGTTCAGTCACAGATGAGCAGCGGTGATCTGGTCGAAAACTGGATTGCGGCGATCGGTCTCGTCTAGTTCGAACAGCATGGAACTGCCGAACTGCCTCTACTGCTCGCGCTCAGCAACCGGCATGCCAGCGATCGAAGGTCTGCCTCGGAATGCCGAGCTTGTCGAATGTCTGCCTGGCCGATAGGTGCAGGAACGCGATCGCGCCTTTCCACCGCCGACAGTGAAACGCCCGCTCGTGTCGGTTCATGGCAGCTTGGCTGCGATCACATCGATCTTTTCGATCTGAGGTGGCGCGCGAAAAAGCTCTTACGCGCGCGTCGTCAATGCATCCGCTACCTTCCCTGCCAGGTGGGCGTCGCGGCCGGCATCGTCCGGGAATGCATCGAAGATGCCCTATGTCATGGGACCCATCTTGATCGCGAACCAGGCCTTCGTTGCCGGTTCTGCCTCTGCTGGATTTCGGCGGTTGCACGGAGCTGCTCCACCTGGCCGAGTCTGTCCCGTCTTCGAGATCAACCCGCGTATGTGGAACGGCCCGCGGTGCAAGGTGCAATTTCGTCGATTTCACCATACGGGA
>NZ_JBMDKV010000041.1:0-22409 GCF_057809895.1 Rhizobium sp. FG113
GAAAGGCAGCAGAAAACGTAACCCGAGGGTGTCTACGAAACTCGGGGCTATTCAACATATTAAAAAACCAAAACCAGAATCTTCTGTTTATGAAAGCTGGACACGGAACCTCATAGAACAAAAATCTGAGTATGATTTCCAGTGGATCAAATCACAAACATGTGTGGATGATCCCGATTACGATATGAAAAACCACACGTTCTTCATGACTTTTCACGTCAGAAGAAATGAAATGATGGAAATAGGCGAAGCCCAATTATTAGTATATTCTCTATTTGAAAAATACTACAACAAGCTATCAGGTGTCCTTACGTCCCCTTGTGGAAGGGGGTCTAAATTTAGACCCTACATCATCTCAGCTTTTGACACAGAATACGGCAGAGGACCCCGTATTGTCGGATCGGTCTCCATTCCGCACCTGCACGGGATTGCGTTAATTCACCCAAAAAAACTGGAGTTCTTCAAGAAAATCCACAACTGGGAAGTCAAAGATGGGAAGGGCTACTGGGTGAAACGAAACCCTGTAAACGGGGTCGATTCAGTCAGCTTCCTACCCGTGGATATAAATGAACCGGGTGATTTAATCCTTAAGTACTCCCTTAAAAGCTTAGTTAAACTGTCAGGATCGGATTTCGATCGCAACCTGTTCGAAATCCATCCATCACCACATGACAGAAAGTTTCCATTCAATAAATTCTTAGAACGCAAGCCATTGTAAATAAACGTTCGCGAGCTTTGTAGAAGCAACCGTTATGCCGAAATGTTGAAGCTGGCGAACACTAGGGCCTGCCCACGGACACTATAACGCTACTGCCAAACCTGCCCCAGAATATAAAAACCCGTTCATCGTTTGGCCGGCCTACGCGCCTCCGCACAACCATCATCTCAAAAGAAGGAAAACTATGACTCACATTCAGAATAACGAAATGACCACCCCCATACTCACCGCGCGCGACCCAAACGCGGCCGAAGGCAACTACATCAGTCTATCCATTGACGTCTACGCCGACGAGGATTTTGACATGGCGGCGATGCTGATCCACTTTTTACAACTTCTATCCGGCACAGCCGTACCGGGACTGACAGAAAATTCAGCCATCCAGCTTGGTTACACAAATTTCTCCGAAGATTCCTATCAAGCGACGCACCGAAGAGCCGGATTTCTGACGCTGCAAGCCTTCGAGAGCGATGCGTATGTAGCCAAAATCACAAATTTTTTTGTTGAACACGACAGTGGCGTGACCAGCGACGGAAAAAGTTTCAATTTCTTGCTTTTTTCCGCCGACCATTGCGAAATTTTCGACGGAATTTTTCGGGCAAGGCGTCTCAGCTAGCATCTTTTATGAATTCCTCCGGGTGTGCAGCCCGATCTAAAATAATTGATGATCCCAACATATATTCTAAACTAGAATTGTATTTTTTATTTGGAATTTGGGCATCATTAAGAATTGCATTTAAAAAAATTACCAATTTCCATCTTTGTTTTAATATAGTATAAGTATCAAATTCGATTATACATGATTCGACTCCTAGATGAAAAAATGTTACTGTGGCGGATCCTTAACATATTAGAGGTCGCGCATGAATTCTGCCGTTTTGCCGCCGTGGACAGATAAGCCGACAGATCTCCTAGAATCCATTTCTCCAGGGTTCACGTATGATTGGGACGCAGTAGTGGGACGGCGGAGACAGATTACAGCTCTTGCGCTTGCAACACATTTCGATAGCGCAGGTTCATATGTCGGTGCGATGGATATTGGGGCCTTCGCAGCCGTCGTTCGCTTCGCAAAAGGGATTGAAATCATCCGAACGTTAGGCCTTACGGCGACTGCCGTGCGGCTTCTTAGCAAACATACAGATCGCGTTCGGGATCAAGAATATTACCAAGCCCTAGCCGACTATCTGGCTTCTAGCCCTCCAAATGAGCAGATGGAGGCTCTCCAGAAAGCTCATATCCTAGCAAGCGGTTCATTCGAGGTCGTGAGCACCGTCGACCCGATCGCACTGGACACACCTGTGCTTACGTTCATCCAGGACGCTGACTCCGCGATGATCTTGAACGCACACATAGATCTGTTGAGATCGATCGGAATTTCAGAGGGTTCAGTGAAGCAGCATATCCACCGCCTCGCAAAGGACTATGCCCAGGCTATAGAGAATGTTTATCAGTCAGACGCCGTGTTTTTTGACGCCCCTCTTGATATTGACCTGACATTGATAGGCGATGTCCAACTTCCCGCACCTCCCGTCAATGACTCCGCGAAAATTGTCTTCTTGAAGACCGCTGACGAAATGAAGAACGCCTCTCGTCGCTTTCGGAATTGCCTGGACGACCTAGTGTTCCAAGTCGCAAATGGCGAACGGTATTTTTGCCTGTGGCAAGGCAGACCGGAAGTGGTAATTGAACTGTTCAACGATGCCCCTGCCGGCTTTAAGATCGGCTCCATGCGACTTGCCCGAAACCGAGAAGTCCCAGAGGAACTTCGAGATGAAATTCTCGGCGAATTGGAGCGGATTGGTATCAAGAATTTGCCCACATGGCGCCTCAGCCTAACTCACCGAATGCCGTCGCCTCACGCCGATGACGCACGAATTTTCTGGGACAGCCTCCGTATTGGGCCATCTCGATCGGCGTCGGCTTAAGCGCGGCGGTAAACTGTGACTGGGAATTTCCGCAAAAATGGATTGGAGTCCGCCCAACGAGGACGAATTTACTGGAAGGCCAAATAGCGCGGCATGGACGTGTCGGAGGCCAAACGATTGAGGGTGCTTGAGGACGAGAGTGCGATTGGGCGGGAGACACGGCGCCAGGAAGTAGTGGCTATGACCTCACAACCCTACCAGCTCACCGCCTTCTCGCAAGACGAACATCGTCATTGCGATATTTCCCGCCTGAGCGCGACAAGATCGACGACCCCCTCCATGGGGCTGTATCCCGGCACCAGATCGCTCAATGCCGCCTTTAGACGCCTTGCATCGCCATCGCGAGCTAGCTTAGCGAGTGCGTCAAGCTCAGCCGACAGACACGGCCAGTTGAGGAACTGCTCGCGTGCGCGGCGGATTTTTGGATGGTCCGTCATTTCGGGATTGTCGTTTATTAGAAGCTCTTCATAAAGCTTCTCACCCGGCCGCAGGCCTGTGGTCACAATGCTGATATCGCCGCGCGGGTTTTGTTCGTCCTGGACTGTTAGGCCGGACAGTTCGACCATGCGGCGCGCGAGGTCGATGATCTTGACTGGCTCGCCCATGTCGAGAAGGTAGACATCGCCACCAGATGCCATCGCGCCAGCCTGAATGACAAGCTGCGCTGCTTCCGGCACAGTCATGAAGAAGCGCGTAATATCCTTATGCGTGAGCGTGATGGGACCACCCCGGCTAATCTGCTGGCGAAAAAGCGGCACGACGGAGCCGGAAGACCCAAGCACGTTGCCGAAGCGCACCATGGAGAAGGTCGTGTTTCCACGTTGTTCGGCGATCGCCTGCAGGATCATCTCGGCCAGCCGCTTGGTGGCGCCCATCACATTAGTCGGGCGAACCGCCTTGTCGGTGCTGACGAGGATCATGCGCTCGACACCGGCAGCCAGGGCAGCCTTAGTGACTGTGAGAGTCCCGAAGACATTGGTCTTGACGCCTTCGGCGGGATTCTGTTCGACCAGTGGCACATGCTTGTAGGCCGCGGCATGATAGACGGTGGCGGGCCTCCAGGTCTGTATGATCGTGTTGATGCGGTGTTCGTCGCAGACATCGGCAAGCAGCGGCACGATGGGAAACGGCGGCTCTTTATCCTCACCCGCCAGTTCGCCCTGCAGCGAATATATGCCGAACTCGTCCTGATCCAGCAGCAGAAGCGCCTTGGGACGCAGCTTGGCGATCTCGCGGCACAACTGACTGCCGATCGAGCCGGCCGCACCGGTGACGAGCACGATGCGATCGCGGACGTTCTGCTCCAGCAACGCGGTATTCGGCATGACTGCCGTGCGGCCCAAAAGGTCCTCGACATCCAGGTCCTGCAGATCGGTGAGCTGCGCCTGGCCGGTTGCCAGGGCGCTAATATCGGGTACCGTGCGAACAGCAACCTTCGCCGAGCGCAAGCGTTCGAGTATCGCGTTGCGCCGGCTGCGATCGATCTGCGGAAGGGCGAGAAGAACGGTCTTGACCTCGAGATCCGCGCAGACCTTCTCGATATTGTCGGGGCTGTAGATCTTCACGCTGTTGAGCGACAACCCCTTCAGGCTGCGATCATCGTCAAGAAAGCCGACGACCTTGAACTCAGCCGAATGCCCCAAGGCACTTACCAGCTGCCGTCCCTGCGTGCCGGCGCCGTAGACCAGAGTGCGGATCGGCGCGGCCTTGCCGAGAATTTCGCTATATGCGTCGTAGAGGAAAAAACGCGCCACGAAGCGCGACAGGCCAACTGCCAGCAGGAGCAGCATCGGCTGCAGGATGCCGACGGTTCTGGGTATGGTCGGCACGCTGATGACCGTAAAGATCACCATGTAGACGGCGCCGTAGATCAGCACGCATTTGATGACCGTCGAAAAAGCTGCCCAGCCCATGAAACGGAAAATGGCGCGGTAGAGGCCGAAAGTGATGAACAGCGGCAACGCGATGACGAGCGATACCGGGATTGTCCAGAACTGGATGCCCGTCAATTCATACCACTCATTGAAGCGAAAACAGAACGCGATCCAGACGGTCAGGATGCACAGGCAGGTGTCGAAAAGCAGCGCAATGACCCGCTTCGTTGGCCGAGGCAAGGCGAGAACCTGCTGAACGTAGTTATCAACCATCGTGCTTGCCAACCCTAGCATTCGAAAAATACGATTGCAGATAACTCAACCTGCCTTCAGCGTTCGCTCCTGATACTCTCCAGCTACAAAGGCCTCATAAGTAGCGGCAACGCCTCTGTCGAGAGTGATCTTTGGCATCCAGCCAAGACCCTGGAGCTTGTCGGCGCTCATGAGCTTGCGTGGTGTACCGTCGGGCTTAGTTAGGTCGTGGCTGATCTTGCCGTCAAAACCAACTATCTGGGATACGAGTTGGGCAAGCTCAAGGATGCTCACATCTTCGCCGGACCCGACATTAACATGCGTTTCGGCCGAGTAATTCTTCATTAAATGAACGCAGGCATCGGCACAGTCATCAACATGTAAAAACTCACGTTTTGGCGAACCTGTGCCCCAAATAGTAAACTCGGAAGCACCAGCGATCTTGGCTTCATGGGCCTTGCGAAGGAGGGCCGGCATAACATGACTCGAAGTGAGGTCAAAGTTGTCGCCGGGGCCATAGAGATTGGTTGGCATCGCAGCAATGAAATCGTCCCCATGCTGGCGTCGATAAGCCTGACAGAGCTTGATGCCAGCTATTTTGGCGATAGCATACCATTCATTTGTTGGCTCAAGTGAGCCTGTAAGCAACGCTTCCTCGACGATCGGCTGATCGGCAAATTTCGGGTAGATACAGGATGAGCCAAGGAACAACAGCTTTTCGACGCCGATCTTGTGTGCCGCGTGGATGAGATTGGCTTCGAGAATTAAGTTTTCGTAAAGAAAATCTGCTGGATAGGTGTCATTTGCGAGGATGCCGCCGACCTTCGCAGCAGCCAAGAAAATAGCATCCGGCCGATTTTCCTCCATCCAGGCCTCAACTTGGTCCTGGCGAGTGAGATCAACCTCGGCACGCGTAGCTGTCAGGACATCGCAGTGCTCAGACGCAAGTCGCCGGACTATCGCAGAGCCAACCATGCCGCGGTGACCAGCTATATAGACCCTTTTGCCGGCAAGGTCGTAAACCATCTTCAGCCCTCCAAGCTTACAGGAAGCTCAAGACCATGCTGCTTTAGCAAAGCGTGGCGTCGTGCTGCACGGTGATCCTCTGCCACCATCTCGGCGCACATCTCCTGAGCAGTTATCTCGGGCACCCATCCGAGCTTTTCCTTCGCTTTTTCGGAGCTGCCAAGCAGGGTATCGACTTCCGCCGGACGGAAATATCGCGGATCAATCCGCATCACGACATCGCCGACCGAAACCGCCGGGGCCATATCGCTGGTTATCGCTGCGACCTTTGCTATCTCGTCGACACCGTTGCCCGAAAACTCAAGCGCCAGTCCGAGCTCGTTTGCTGTCCACTGTATAAATTCACGCACCGAGTACTGCAGGCCAGTGGAAATCACGAAATCTTCCGGCCTCTCTTGCTGAAGCATCATCCACTGCATGCGGACGTAGTCCTTTGCGTGTCCCCAGTCGCGCAGACTATCGATATTACCCATGAACAGGCAGCTCTCCAGACCGAGCGCGATGTTGGCAAGGCCCCGTGTGATCTTGCGTGTTACGAAAGTCTCTCCGCGCCGGGGAGATTCATGATTGAAAAGTATGCCGTTGCAAGCGTACATCCCGTAAGCTTCGCGATAATTCACTGTTATCCAGTAGGCATAGAGCTTCGCCACCGCATAGGGTGAGCGGGGATAAAAGGGTGTCGATTCACGCTGGGGTGTCTCCTGAACGAGGCCGTAGAGCTCAGAAGTCGAAGCCTGATAAAAGCGCGACTTCTTCTCAAGCCCTAGAAAGCGGATGGCTTCAAGAAGCCGCAGCGTACCTATAGCATCAACGTCGGCCGTATATTCCGGCGCCTCGAAGGATACAGCCACGTGAGACTGTGCTCCAAGGTTGTAGACCTCATCAGGCTCGATATCTCGGATAATCCGTGTGAGATTGGAGGTGTCTGACAGATCGCCATAATGCAGTTTGAGACGTGCGCCCTTGAGGTGGGGATCCTCGTAGATATGATCAATGCGATGTGTATTGAACATGGACGCACGCCGCTTGATACCGTGAACCTCGTAGCCCTTCGATAGAAGTAGCTCAGCCAGGTAAGATCCATCCTGACCGGTCACCCCGGTTATCAGCGCAGTCTTGCCGTTGCTCTTGACGTGTTCACTCATCAGCTGTCCTCTGCATCTCGTCACCGCGAAACTCGTCACCCACTATGCCACAATACCGCGCAGGGCAACGCTCAATTGTACAGCAAGCCCTGTCAATGCCACACAACCCTTATGCCGCTGGATACCAAGCCGTCGTCGCCTGGATGGCCGTCGCTTGCGGTCTTCGAAACTCGCAAAACACGCGCTATCACGCTTAGCATGGCTCTGGCGCCAGTTCTTTCGATGCCGCAGCTGGCAGTGGAGCAAGCGGCGAAGAGGCCTTACGTCGGATCCGATCCCCTACTAGGCCATCACTGGAAAGACAAGAAAGCAATCGACTGGTAGCATGTATTACTCCATGCAGGAGTTCAATCGCCTTGACCCCGTCAAATTCAATATGCATAGCGTTTGACTTGCGGGCTCAGCGAGGCACTTCAGAATTGCAAAATTGAGCGTCGCGTGCGACACGCATGCGATGCAACAGCCTTACATGGATAGGGGAGAAACGAATGTACAAGTTTGCGCTGGTTGGCTGTGGCCGAATTGCCGTGCGCCATGGCGAACTCCTCACCGGCCCGGTTGCAGGCGCGCGACTTGTTGCCGTCTGCGACATCGACCCCGAGAAGGCGCGCGCATTTGGCGAAAAGCATGATGTGCCGTGGTTCACCGACATGGATCAGATGATGACAGAGGCCGCTCCGGACGTGGTGTCGGTGCTGACGCCTAGCGGCCTTCATTGCGAACATGTTTTGCGCCTTGCTCCGTACGGCAAGCATATCGTCGTTGAAAAGCCAATGGCGCTGACGCTGGATGACGCGGACGCGATGATCGCCGCCTGCGACAATCACGGCTGCCGGCTATTCGTCGTTAAGCAAAACCGCTTCAACGTACCTGTCATCAAACTACGGGAAGCCGTCGAGCAGCGACGTTTCGGTAAGCTGGTAATGGGAACCGTTCGGGTACGCTGGTGCCGTCCACAGGCATATTACGATCAAGATTCTTGGCGAGGCACTTGGGAGTTCGATGGTGGCGTGCTGACCAACCAGGCCAGCCACCACGTTGACCTTCTGGAATGGATGATGGGGGACGTCGAATCCGTTTTCGCCAGAAGTGCCACAGCGCTTGCGAACATCGAGACTGAAGACACTGCGATCGCAGTGCTCAAATTTCGAAACGGCGCGCTCGGCTGCATTGAAGCTACGACGGCAACTCGTCCCAAGGACCTCGAAGGTTCGATCTCGATCCTTGGCGAAAAGGGAACTGTCGAAATCGGCGGGTTTGCCGTAAACAAAATGAAGACGTGGGCTTTTTCGGAAACGAACGAAGGCGACGAAAACGTTATGGAGAAATACTCTGTAAACCCGCCGAACGTCTACGGCTTCGGACATCAAGCCTATTACGAGCATGTGGTCGATTGCTTGAAGGATGGCGGAAAGCAGCTCGTGGACGGCCTTGAAGGACGTCGCAGCATTGAACTGATTTCAGCCATCTATGAATCGATCGAAACAGGCAAGGAAGTTCAGCTTCGCTTCTCTCCAAAGCACTGCAAACTGGGAGTTCGCAGTGAACGATAACCGTCCAGTGCTTCTCGAAACTGGCATTCGCGATGTGACCTTCGGCAAGGATGTGAAAGTCGCGCAGCCGACAAACCTTTATGGGTGCACTATCGGCGACAACTGCTTTATTGGTCCCTACGTCGAGATCCAGAAGGACGTAACGATAGGCACCGGCACCAGGGTTCAATCGCATAGCTTTATCTGTGAACTGGTCTCGATCGGAAGCAATTGTTTCATTGGTCACGGCGTCATGTTCGTCAATGATACCTTCTCGAATGGCGGACCTGCGCGCGGGCGCAAAGAGCTTTGGCGCTCTACGACGATTGGAGACCGGGTTTCGATCGGCTCCAATGCCACAATAATGCCGGTGGACATTTGCGACGACGTTGTAATCGGAGCCGGAGCCATCGTTGTAAAGCCAATCACGAAACCGGGAATATATGCCGGCACGCCCGCACGCTTCTTGCGGGCAATTACGTCAGATCACTCAACGTCGAACGAGATAAGATAATGTCCCAGGTCCCCTTTGCAGACCTCCATGCACAGTATCAGAGCATCAAACCGGAAATCGATGACGCGATCGCAAGTGTAATCAAGTCGTCTGCATTCATTCGCGGCCCCTTCGTGGAAAAATTCGAGGCGGAGTTCGCTGAAGCGCTTGGTATTAAACACTGTGTCTCCTGCGCCAATGGGACAGACGCCATATACATCGCAATGCATGCACTGGGGGTGAAGCCCGGCGATGAGGTGATCACAACTGCGCATTCGTGGATTGCCACCTCGGAAACGATCAGTCAAACAGGCGCCAACGTCGTATTTTGCGACACGGACAAGGATAGCTTCAATATCGATGCCAGTCAGATCGAGGCAAAGATCACCCCTCGAACAGTCGGCATAATTCCTGTTCATCTGTATGGCCAACCCGCGGATATGGACGCCATTATGGCGATTGCCAAAAAGCATAATCTGTGGGTCATCGAGGATTGCGCGCAGGCCCATCTCGCGCGCTACAAAGGGCGCTACGTCGGCACATTTGGCGAAGCCGCAACCTTCTCATTCTATCCGGGAAAGAACCTAGGAGCGATGGGCGATGCCGGCGCCGTGGTTTCGAACGACGGCGCATTGGCCAACCGTATGGCAATGTTCGCTAGACATGGCGGACTCACTAAGGGCGACCATCAAATCGAAGGCATCAACAGTCGCCTCGACGGGCTGCAAGCCGCGATTCTTTCGGTCAAGCTTCGTTATCTTCCCAAATGGACCGAAAGTCGGCGTGAAAAGGCAGCACACTACGATGATCTGCTTGGGTCCATTGGAGCGATACAGACACCAGTGGAAGCTGACGGTCGTGAGCATGTTTACCACCTCTATGTGATCCGTCACGAAAAGCGCGACGAACTGGCCCGCATGCTGGCGGATAACGGCGTTCAGACCGTTATCAACTATCCCGTCGCGCTTCCATTCCTCCCAGCATATGCTCGATTGGGTCATCAGCCGGATGATTTCCCAAATGCCTGGAGTAACCAGAGCCGAATTCTCTCGTTGCCGATCTACCCTGAGATGCAGGAAGCGGCCCAGCAAATGGTTGCCACCCAAATTCGGGCATTTTGCTCCAAAAACTCAGACAAATGAAGCGATGAGCACCGTCGCGCGTCTTATCGGCAATTCCACTTGGAACGGCGCAGCATTCCTGGTGGGTGTAGGTCTGAATTTGATAAGCCTCCCGTTTGTCATTAGGCATATCGGAATTTCGGAGTTCGGCCTGGCAGGATTGATCATGGCCTGCGTGGCGCCAGCGATGGTGTTTAGCAATACGCTCTATCAAGTCACGACGCGGGAGTTAGCGCAATCTCTCTCCAAAGATAGTCAAGAAGCTTCTGCAAATGTCTTTGCAACAGCGTTGGCACTTGCTTTGTTGGGTGGCGCACTGGCCTGCGGATTGCTTGTTGCCTTGGCTCCACACCTTGCAGTGAGAGCTTTTCATATGTTGTCTACGAGCAGCGGCGATCTTGTGGTATTGTTCACTATCGGAGGCACCGGCTGGATGTTCCAATGCTTGTCAGTGACATTCCAGGCCCCCTTTGCTGCAAGGCAAGATTTTAGAAGCCTCGCGCAAGTCAACATGCTGACAACGCTTACAGCCACGTTTTGCATCTTTGTGGCAGTCCCCACCAGGCCTGTAGCGTCCACATTCTTGGCTTGCCAGTCCATTGGGTTCGCATCCGGCTTTATATTGGCGTTGGCTATGGCCATGAAAAAATTTCCGCAACAACTGCGGGCGCCTTGGATCCACAGGGGCCCACTTCTCCAGATAGCCAGCTTTGGCTCTTGGCAAGCATCTGCGCAGGTAGGCGGCCTCGTGGCGGGGCAAGCCGACAGATATCTCTTGGGGGCATATCTTGGGGCGCAGTACGTAGGATTCTACAACGTAGCGCAACGCTTGGAGGAAGCGGTATACATTGGGGTGCTTAAGTTGGGTGAGGTTCTTTTCCCGCTTTTTAGTTCCATTGGTGAAGACAGCACCGTAGAGCATTCGGATATGATGTTTAGGGCATCGTGGCTGTTGACGCTTGTCGCGACGGCTTCTTTGGGCGCGATGGTTCCTGTCGCGGAACCTTTGCTGACGCTTTGGACGAACGCAAGTTTGGCTTCTGAAACCTACCGCACTCTGATTATTTTGTCCTTCGCCGGCATATTAGGCTGTGGAACCAACGTTTTCATGTTTTTCCTGTTGGGAAAAGGCCAGTCTCGTTATAACGCATTGATATCATTGACAACTGCAGCATCAGTAGGACTGGCGAGTATTGCGTTGATTCCATTTTTGGGGTGGAAGGCGGCTGGATTAAGCACGCTAGTTGGAATGATAGCGCAGCTGATTTTGGTCATGCTACTGATACGAAGAAGTTTCAGCGTTCCGGATCTGTCTTCAAAGACATTTCATTTCATAGTCTCTCCCATTCTTACGGGCGCGCTTATAGCGTCGCTAATGTATGCGGGCTCCGCCAACTATCTTAACGCAGCCGCCTGGTGGAGATTGGGGTTACTGTATGCCGTTAGTGCAGTTGCTATCGCCGGATCCATCATCATAACAGCTAGCATTGGCCCCTATCGCAGAACCTGCATAGGGGATCTAAACCGCATTGCGGCCTATCTAATGTCACGACTGAGGAGATAATCATGTGTGGTATTGCAGGAGTGATCTCACAGTCGAGCGAAAAGGTCGAGAGCCGTCACCTCGCGAAGATGCTTGAGCTCATAGCTCACCGCGGTCCAGATGGGGAAGGATCCTGGTTCTCAAAAGACGGCGAGGCAGGCCTGGGCCATAGGCGACTAGCTATCTTGGATACGACTCAAGGCGGGCATCAGCCTATGCCATCAAATGATCAGCGGTATGTAATTGTATACAATGGCGAAGTGTACAATTTTTTGGAGCTTCGACACGAGTTGGAAGCGATAGGCTATCGCTTTAAAACCGAATCCGACACCGAAGTAATAGTCGCCGCGTGGTGCGAATGGCGAGAGAGAATGTTACTTCGTTTCAACGGGATGTGGTCACTCGCTATTTACGATACCCAGGAGCGGGCTTTATTCCTTGCACGTGATCGCTTCGGCATTAAACCTCTGCTCTATTCCATCACATCGAAATTTTTCGTTTTTGCATCTGAAACTCGAGCATTATTAAAGTGCGGCCTGGTTAATAGTAGCCCGAATCTTCAAGCAGCTCGTCGATTTCTGATCGAACCATTTGGAATCGAGGGAAGCGAACATACGCTATACGGCAACATAAATCGGCTGCAGGCAGGACATTATATGTGGCTGCGCGGGGGCGCTATTACGATCAAGCGCTGGTGGCGTAGCGTCGACCATCTCCCCGATATCCCTGCGAGTGACGACGAACAGGTTGAACGGTTCCATGATTTGTTTCGTGATGCGGTTTCTCTGCGAATGCGTAGTGACGTTACCATAGGAACATGCCTGTCAGGCGGATTTGATTCCACTGCGGTGCTTTGTGCAATGTCGGCAATCGAGCGGGATGGAGCGCCAGAACGCGGCGCGGATTCATGGCGCCATGCGTTTGTTGCAAGTTTTCCCGGCATGTCTAACGACGAACGGCCCGAAGCCGAACTCGCTGCGCGTTGGGCAGGAGTATCGCCAACAATTATTGATGTGGCGCAAAATGACAGCTTACATCAGATTGAGCAGATTATGAGTGATCTGGACGATCCGTACATCAGCCTTCCAACGGCCGTTTGGAAAACCTATGAAAAACTTCGAAGTGATCGTGTCCTAGTATCGCTGGATGGTCACGGGGCCGATGAACTTATGGGTGGCTACCGTCAAGGAGGACAGGCGTTAGCCTTTCACTTAAGAAACTTGGTTGGCGGGCTCACGTCTTTGCACACTGGTTCATCGCGATACGTTGAGCTCATGCGGGCTGCTGTCTTGAGGCAAAAAGGTCAATTGTTTCTGCGCGGAAAACTCCGCGACCTCCCCCCCTCTTTTGCTCTCGTCGGAGACGATGACGAATTTCCCGAACACTGGGGCAACCTAAACCGGCGCCTTTATAAGATGTTTCATGGCACAGTGCTGCCAACCATCCTTCGCAACTTTGACCGCCTCTCGATGGCCCACGGAGTTGAAGTTCGCATGCCGTTCATGGACTGGCGGTTAGCAACATATGCAATGAACCTCCCGGACGCCGCTAAGAGCGCTGATGGATATTCCAAGCTGATAGCAAGGCGGTCGATGAAAGACCGAATGCCGGAACAAATCCGGATGGGAAAACGGAAGGTGGGTTTCAATTCGCCGATGCCGGAATGGTTGAACAACTCGCTTGCCGGATGGACCGCGGATCTTCTAAACCGCAACGTTCCGGCATTTGCCGAGATAGTTGACGAACCAGCGTTGCGGTTGGCGGTCCAGAGCCTAACGGCAACAAAGTCTTGGAATTGGGAAAATGTCGGAAGACTCTGGCCCTATTTAAATCTCAAATGGACCATGAGTCAGGCATGAGCGGATTGATACTCTCAATTGCTTTAGCGGCGACTTTCGCTTTCTATATTTTTCGCATCGGAGTGAATCTGAGTCTATCCTCTGTAGCTTTGGGGCTAATAATCCTAATACACGGGCCATTCTACTTCATTTACAGCCGTCAATGGATTCACAATGACAGTTCGATACGTCAGTGGTACTCAGATACGAATGGCTACAGCTCACTTGTAGACAGCTACTACGAAAAGCTATCGGGCGATCCGTTTACAGTTCCTGCTCTACAAAGCCTTGATCTGGCTCTTGCCATTCTTTTAGTTGGATGCGTGATTGGCATATGGGCAGTTGATCTCAGCACTAGAGTCACTATCAGTGCATATGAAAAGCGTTTGGCAACATGGAGACGTCAGTATCTCCCCTATCCGTCACCCTCGTTAATCCCGGCCCAACTTATTGCTACCACTCTGGTCTGCGTCGCGTTGATCGCAGTCTATGTTTATTATGATAAGCCTGACATCGTTTTTCAGTATTTTTTTTCAAAAGCCAGTGAAATTGAAAAAATAAAATGGCGAATTTCTAGTGGAGGATTTCCGTATTTTGTGGCTCTATTTTTATCCAGCGTGGGAACGTTCATCTCCATATACTTAATATATCAATCAAAAGGGCGCGGAGTCATATTATATATCGCATCAGTAT
The DNA here is from genome assembly GCF_057809895.1 of Rhizobium sp. FG113. Classification (NCBI taxonomy): domain Bacteria; kingdom Pseudomonadati; phylum Pseudomonadota; class Alphaproteobacteria; order Hyphomicrobiales; family Rhizobiaceae; genus Rhizobium; species Rhizobium sp. FG113. The sequence continues at coordinate 14,161 of NZ_JBMDKV010000041.1, forward strand.
TCTTGGCGATTTTGATATTGTTTGGGAAAATGGCTTATCTAAGCAAGGCACCACCGCTTGTGTTCGCAATGCAATTGGCGGTCGCGTCAATCGTCAATCGAACACTCAAGCCCAATTGGATGATAATCGGAGGCATTGTCCTACTTGGTCTAAGTAGCATGATCACAATGGTTTTCGTCGCAAATAGCGATATAGCTAGGGTCCAATCCGCAATTGCATTTTTATTCTATCGAGTTTTCATGATTCCCAATGAGAGCTTGATGGAATACTTCTTAGTATTTCCTCATCGATTGCCGCACACGCTTGGGATAGACAACAAGTTTATCGCAGCGCTAGCAGGATTCGAGAAAATTCCGGAATCATATTACCGAGTTGCTGAAAGCATAAGAGGTGTAGGCGGATCAACCACCAACGCAATGTTTATCGCTGACGCGTGGGCAGAGTTCAGATGGTTTGGTGTAATAGCATTCTCGATAATTTTCGGGGCTACTCTACGATACATCGACGTCCTTATTGTCACACGGATTGGCAAGGCGCCAATCTCCATCGCAGCGCTAGTTACCGGTTACTACGGTATTTTCATTGCATTGAATACATCGCTTTTCACTGCATGTCTGACTGGTGGATTAGCGCTCATTTTACCTTTGGTATGGGCCTATAGTAAGGTTCAATGCCCACAAACTGCTAGCTCAATTAAACCTCTTGGAAAAGATAATGCGAATCTTTCAGAATAGCGGCCTTTACCCTGCGTACCGCCGTCAATTCGACGAGCGGCATGGGACCAAACAGACTTTCTCGGAAAGACGCAGTCTCTATTTGGAGGATCGATACAACGCTCTTCATTATCTGCTACCTGTTTTGGGAGGCGACCATTCGGCATTTGTGACCAATGGTGATGATGAGGTTCTGCAACGGGCTTGGGCAGAAGACCATGGACTACCAAGGAAGATTTCATTTGCTGACATCCTGCTTTCGCAGATTGAGGAGCATCGGACCGAGGTCTTCTACAATCTTGATCCAATGAGATATGGGAGCGATTTCATCCGGCGACTCCCCGGTAGTGTACGACACAGTTTGGCATGGCGGGCAGCGCCGTCGCCGGGCGCGGATTTCTCCGCTTATGATCGCGTGCTTAACAACTTCCCGAGCATTCTGGAAAGCTATCGACAAGCGGGATGGGCCGCGGAATATTTTGCCCCGGCTCATGACCCACTAATGGACAGTTACGCAACAAGGGCTAACCGCCCGATCGATATATTGTTCGTGGGCGGATACACTCGGCACCATCGTAAGCGTGCTCAGATCTTAGAAGGGGTCGCAGAGCTGGCAGGCCAGTACAAGGTTTGCTATCATCTTGAGCGGTCTAGGATGACTCGCCTGGCAGAGAGTCCCGTTGGTGTTTTTCCGCCACTTGCACAACACCGGCGCCCAAGCGCCATTCGGAACGTGAGCGAAGAACCTATTTTCGGCCGAAATCTCTACAATGCAATCTCCAGCGCCAAAATCGTGTTGAATGGTGCGATCGATATGGCCGGCGAGGACCGCGGCAATATGCGCTGCTTCGAAGCGATGGGCTGTGGCGCGCTTTTGGTCAGCGATGCCGGACGATATCCCGAAGGCTTGGCGGACAATGAGACGATGGTGAGCTATGTTTCACTCGATGACCTGATACTTAAGTTGCGAGCGTTGCTTGAACGCGGCCAAGTCGCTAGTGCAATCGCCTCAGATGGCTATCAAATGATGCGGCAGCAGTATAGCAAGCAGCAACAATGGGCTCGCTTTCAGAACATAGTAGGCGCAATCTGATGGCTGTTATGTCTTCAGTGCTAAACGAAGCGATAGGGATGTTTGTGCGGCGGCGCACAAACATCAGCATCGGCCACTCAACGAAGATACGGTGGAGCGCGTTGCTCAGTTCGCGCGGCGGCACGGTCCGCGTCGGTGACCGTTCCATCTTAAATTGTCGGATCGCTTTCGATTCACCACACGGCCAGATTGACGTCGGTGATCGATGCTTTATTGGAGCGAGCCTGCTTGTATGCCATACGTCAATCAAAATCGATGCTGACGCAATAATTTCGTGGGGCGTGACAATTGTCGACCATGATTCTCATGCTTTGGATTGGACCCAGCGGAGCACCGATGTTATCGACTGGCATGCAAACAGGAAAAACTGGGACCACGTAAAGATACGACCGGTTCACATCGAGGAGAAGGTATGGATTGGCTTCGGCGCATCCATACTTAAAGGAGTACGGATTGGAGCGCATTCAGTTGTCGCAGCCGGCAGTGTAGTTACCAAGGACGTGCCACCATATTCGTTGGTCGCAGGAAACCCGGCACGCGTTGTACGATCATTAAAACCTGAAGCGGAGGCTCCAGTTGGCAGATAAGATAGGCGGTCAGACCTGGGAGCAAGCCGTCCAGTGGCTCCGGTCACAGCCGGATCAAGAACAGCTAGTGCTGGATTGCTACTATGATGATCCATTGAAAGACGCGGCAGAACGCTATTATAGCGGTGAGGAATGGCAAAGTATTCGATCTTTCCTACCTACCGGAGGAGGTAGCGCACTGGATGTTGGTGCCGGACGTGGTATTGCAAGCTACGCCTTGTCGCGCGAGGGATTTTCGGTGACTGCGCTTGAGCCAGACCCAAGCCCCATCGTTGGCGCGGCGGCCATTCGAGCCTTGGCGCGCGAATCCGCGTTCGAGATCAGCGTAACAGAAGAGTTTTCCGAAAAGCTACCCTATGCTGACAATCAATTTGATGTTGTTTTCGCGCGTGCTGTCCTCCATCACACGACAGATCTAGCTGCCGCTTGCCGAGAATTTTATCGCGTGCTCAAGCCCGGCGGGCGATTGATTGCCGCAAGGGAGCATGTTCTTAGCAGAAAGGAAGATCTCGATGCCTTCCTCTTGCAGCATCCATTGCACAAACTTTACGGTGGAGAAAACGCTTTCTTACTCGCGGAGTACGAGCGAGCCATTCGCCTGGCGGATTTCAAGCTGGTACATAGTGTCGGACCTTTCGATAGCGCAATAAACATTGCACCACGCACGCTGAAAGAAGCCCGCGAGGAGATCGCCGGAAGGATTCCAGTTGGAGCGACTGTCTTTTCGATTGCGCTCCGAAATCCAGCGGTCTGGGGACTCGCAAAAATGTTGCTACGCAAAATAGACAATCGACCCGGCAGACTCTACTCATTCATTGCAGACAAGGTCTGACATGGGGCGTGTGCTTGTTACCGGTGCGCATGGCTTCATCGGACGCCACCTATCCGCCCAGCTTGCAAAGGATGGCTTTTATGTCAGCGGCCTGGGTCATGGCGTATGGCCCACAAGCGAATCTGAGCGCTGGGGCGTCAAGGCGTGGATCAACGGCGAGATCGGCTCAAGCAATCTAGAGTTACTAAAGCGCGAGGTCGGCGAAGTTGACGTCGTGTTCCACCTCGCTGGCGGCTCGTCCGTTGGCGCGGCAGTGCAAAATCCCCGCGAGGATTTTTACCGTACTGTCGTCTCGACAGCAGAGTTGCTGGATTGGATGCGGCAACATCTGCCTTCCGCAAAACTGGTCGTTGCTTCGAGCGCAGCCGTATACGGCGCGGGCCACGCTGACCGGATCAGCGAAACCGCGGCTCTGAAGCCCTACTCGCCTTATGGACGACATAAGCGCCTGATGGAAGAAATGGTGAGTGCATACGCCTCGGACTATGGCCTAAACGTTGCGATTGCGAGGCTCTTTTCCGTGTATGGGCCGGGGCTACGAAAGCAGTTGCTGTGGGATCTGTGTGCAAAAATGGAGAAAGAGACCGCAGAAATCGACTTGGGTGGCACCGGCAATGAATTGCGAGACTGGACCCATGTCGCCGACGTTGCGCGCGGACTGGCCAGCCTATGCAAAATCGCAACCAGCGCCGCCCCTATCGTTAACATAGGGACGGGGATTGGAACGTCGGTAAGTCAAATCGCTGATCTGATGACTAATTGTTGGTTTAGCGGAAAGAGCAAGCCACAGGTGCGTTTCAGTGGGCAGGCGCGGCCTGGCGATCCTTTCAGTCTGATTGCTGAGAATGCATCACTAACGGAACTCGGATTCCAATCGATGCATCCTTTGGCTATTGGGCTATCTGATTATATTCGGTGGTATCGCCAGAGTGGGCGGGAAGGTTGATGCGCGTCGGTTTTATGCTAGTTGGCGGCGCCAAATGGACGGGTGGGCGCAACTACCTGGTTAATTTGCTTGCCGTTTTGGGACATTATGGGGACGGCTCAGTTACATCCGTACTATTTGTAGGAACCGATATCTCGGAAGAGGAGTTGCAGCCGTTTGTTGGCATTCCCAATTTGGAAATAGTCAAGGCGGCTTGGTTCAGCCACGGCACGCACCGTAGAGCGGCTCTGATAAAAGCACTGCTGACGGGCCGTGACAGCAACGCTGGCCTTATTTTTGAACGAAATCGGATAGACGTGCTCTTCGAAGCAGCCCAGTTTTACGGCTGGAGGCTCAAAATTCCGGCAATCGCCTGGATCCCAGACTTCCAGCATCGCAAGCTTCCGCAGCTCTTTTCCAGAGGCGCGTGGCTAAAACGGGAGATTGGATTCCGCGCGCAGATACTAGGCAAGCGTACAATTATGCTGAGCAGTGCTGATGCCTTGCGAGATTGCAAGCAGTTCTATCCTGCAACGCGTAACCGTGCCTTCATTGTAAGCTTTGCAACGCTTCCTAAGCCCGCGATGTCGTTCGAAATGGCTTGCGATGTAGCACGAAGCTATAATCTCGACACACCATTTTTCTTTCTTCCAAACCAATTCTGGTCTCACAAAAACCACCGGCTTGTCATCGAAGCTCTTGCCCTTTTGCGGAATCGAGGGCGGCAAATCACGATCGCCGCTTCTGGCAACCAAACAGATCCCAGATCGCCCGGTCATTTTCACAGCCTTTGCAATCGCATTGCAGAACTAGGCCTTGAGGAAAATTTTCGACTCTTGGGACTTATACCATACGACCATATTGGGGCACTTATGCAGTCGTCTGTCGCACTTATAAACCCATCATTGTTCGAGGGCTGGAGCACGGTGGTCGAAGAAGCGCGGCTCCTTGGGACGCCGATGATTTTATCGGATCTGGAAGTGCATAAAGAACAAATGGGATCGGACGCAATCTATTTCGACCGTCATTCGCCGCTCTCGCTTGCGGACTGTCTGGACAGCTTTATGCCTGAGAGCGATCAACAACGTCGCATCTCTTTGCAGCGGGCTCAATCGATCGGCCAAGATCGCGCGCGCGACTTCGCACAGACCTTCGCCAAGCTCCTCTCACTTTGTGTTAAACAGAATCTCGGCTCATGAAGATTACAATCATTACGGTGTCGTTTAACGCGGCAGAAACCATAGCAGATACACTTCGCTCGGTCTCAGTGCAGGACTACAAGGACATTGAGCATATTGTGGTCGACGGTGCCTCGAAGGATGGCACTATAGCAGTCGTGAAAGAGCATGGAGCTCATTTAGCCAAATTCCTCTCCGAACCGGACCGGGGAATTTATGACGCGATGAACAAGGGAATCGCGCTTGCAACAGGTGATGTTGTGGGTTTCCTGAACGCTGACGATTTTTATGCTTCGCCAGACTCGTTGGAGAGCATAGCTAAGGCCTTTACTGCGTCAGACGTCGACGCGTGCTACGGCGACCTTCTCTACGTAAGGAGGAATAATCCTTCCTCAATCGTCCGTTACTGGCAGTCTTCCGATTTTGTGAAGGGCTCGTTCAGAAGAGGCTGGTGCCCACCTCACCCTACCTTTTTTGTTCGCCGGAAGGTCTACGAGCAATATGGCGGCTTCAACCTCGACTATAAAATCGCAGCAGATACCGAAATCATGTTCCGTCTGTTGGAAGTCGAAGGCGTTAAATCGATCCATATTCCAAAAACTATTATAAAAATGCGAACCGGAGGAGCTTCAAACAAAAGCATCGGCAATATCATTCGCCAGAATGGAGAGATCGTACGCTTCATCAACGCAAGCGATGCGAAGAAGATGTCAGTAGTAAGCTTCCTTGCGCATAAATTCGTATCCCGAGCGATGCAGTTTCTCAGAAGACCAAGGGCTGAAAAGCTGGTCACACGCTAAAGCGCAGGCCGTCGAGGCTTTGTTCGAAAAGCAATTTATTGCACATAGTTTGGAAGGCCGTAAGCATACGTCGAAGGTCGCTGGTCAGGCCGCTTGCATCCACTTCATGGAAGTATTGGTCAACCTGGCAAACGGGATGTGAGCGATGCGGGCGTGGCTAGCCGACGTTCTTGCGTGCATCGGTGACCTGTGCTCAGGCGGCATGATCTCCGACCATCAGCGATGCTTCCATGGCACCACGCCGGTCTGCTTTTGGTTTTGAGCTCGAAACAACTTATGGTAAATTCTGCAGAGCAAGATATCATTGGTGCGATACGTTTTATTGCCGAGTTGTTGAAGGACACGATGACCGTGGCAAATCATTTTTTTCGCGGAGACCCAAAGGTTCAACGAGAAGGTGACAGAATTCACATTGAATACCTAAGGATCTTATAATGCTATCTCTGCCTCGGCGATTTGTGGGCGTGGCTTTCGGATGCGCGCTCTTTGCTATCTTTTTTGCCAGATCCGCGCCCTTGATAGAAACTCTCTCATTTTCGGCCGGCGCTGCATTAATAGCGATCGTCTGCTATTATGTTTGGAGTTTCTACGGTTTCATAACGCTGCTGCGGTCCATGAAATTAGCGGACAGCGAAGAAGAATCTCGTTCCAAAAAACTAGATACCCTATAGCCAATGTACGTGATGCCTTGCCTTTGTTCCTCTGTTTTCCTCTTAGATGGCACACTATCGAAATATAGAAACTCAGGATGCGGTGATTGTGAACAAGAGAGTACTAATTACCGGCGCGGCAGGCTTTGTCGGCCGCGTGGCTGTCGAAGAGTTTATAAATCAAGGGTGGTCCGTTCGCGCACTAGTCCGAGACATCCAAAATACTTCACAACCTTCTTCTCCATTAGTTGAGTATATCCCGGCTGGTGATATTGCCGAGGTTTCCGATTGGGTGAGATACTGTAGCGAATGCAGTATTGTTGTTCATCTTGCTGCTAGAGCCCATAAATCTGACGCTAGAGACGATGACTTCAAGTTCGAACGAATTAATTGTGATGCGAGTGTCGAACTGGCACAAGCTGCGATAAAGTGCGGCATCAGGCGTTTCATATTTGTCAGTTCGGCGGGTGTGATGGGCGATTTTTCGACGAGGCCTTTCACCGAGGCTGACGCTCCGGCTCCGGTAAGTGCTTATGCAAAAAGCAAACTGAAAGCCGAATTGGCTATTTCAGCGCTGTGTGACGGAAGTGAGATGGAACTGACCATCTTACGGCCTACGCTTATTTACGGTCCAGGCAACCCTGGGAACCTTGACCGATTGGTCAGGATGCTGAAACAAGGCGTTCCCCTTCCGTTTGGGAGAGTCGCTAGTAAAAGAAGCCTTCTTAACGTCGTGAATTTTGGAAGGATCATTTTCCAAGCGTCGATTCGACCCGCAGCTGCCGGTCGAACCTATCTTGTCTCAGATGGTGAGGACATAACTACCACTCAGTTGATGAAGTCGCTCGCCATTTCTATAGGCAAACCGGCCATGCTTTTCCCATTTCCAGAAATCATCTTGCGTCTAACGGCGTCAGCGCTTGGCAGGGGCAAAGAGATTGATAAATTACTCGGCTCTCATCAGGTGGACAGCGCGTTGTTGCGGCGTGAATTGGAGATCGATGCTGTTTCAACTATTGCTCAGTTGGAGATGAACCAAGTCATCCGATGAGAGAAATCTTTTGAAATAGCCGTGTTGCCGCGCCCAATTCAGAGCTTACAAAGATACACAACGTGGGTGAGCGGCTTTCACCTAAGAACATACCGTCTGCTCTCTACCATTGGGACTGGTAGTCAGAAGCCACCATCGCAAATGCGGGCTTCAACGTGTTCTCACAGAACAGTCATCATTGGTAGCTAACGCGTGCAAGCTTCCACCGGTGCCTGTCTTTTCACGCCCAGCAGCGTACGGAATAGAGGAAACGCTTGCTGCTCCTAAGAGAAAATAAAGTGAGTAGTCGTAGCCAATTGACGACGATATCATCGCTACGCCGCAGTGCATAATGAAGATAATTGCAACGGCGACCTCAGGTCTCGGGTGAGCGTCCGGCGAACGCATTTTCGGGTGTGGAGAGATGGATGCTATAGGCCG
>NZ_JBMDKV010000042.1:0-15142 GCF_057809895.1 Rhizobium sp. FG113
TGGCGTGAACCTTGCCGATACGACCGGCGCCGAGAAGACCAAATCTGACTGTCATGAAAACCTCCCTAGGAAATAACCGCACGCGGTCGGAACGAATGGATCGCCGAAGTCGGTTCGAGCTCTCGCAGACCGATCCGGCTCCCATTGGATTTATGCGGCCGCGTTGGCGGCAACTCCGGCCTCAATGAACGCCATCGACGCCTTGATGTCCTGGTAGGAATCTTTCACTTCATGAACCAACGGCGAAAAGCACTCGTAAGAGATCGGACCCTTGTAGCCGGCGGCGAGGAGTGCGGCGATTTGGCCAACATTGTCCAGTCTGTCGTCGGCGCCCACGAGCACTCTGTGCTCGTCTTCCATCTGGTCCACGCGCAGCGATGGATCAGTGACGGCGGAGATATGGACGATCCCGGTGTTCTCAGGGAAGAGAGCTCCACCGTCGGCGAGCACGTGATGAAAAGTGTCGTGCACGAGCTTGTATCTGTGGCTGGCGCCAAGTGCGTTGATCTCCGACACAAGCTCGGATTTGCTTCGCAGCGACGAGCGACGGAAGCCCAACGGCTCCACCAACGCCGTCATGTCAGCGTCCTCCAAGAGCGGCAAAATCTCGCGCAGCGCTTCAGCAAGGTGGTCCTTGCGTTCCAATTCGTTGGTATCCAGGCCCTCGTTGCGGGGTATGAGGCTGATGGTTTCGGCGCCCGCCGCCTTGGCGACAGCGATAAGTTCCTGCACTTCACGCTTGATCGCCGGCGACCAGATGTTGAACGGATAGACTTGGGAAAGACCGACAAGACGCAGTCCCTCGTTTTGGGCGATCCGCCCTGCCTCGGCCGGCGCTAGCCCATCAAAAAGCGGCCGCTTCAAATCGTTGCGGACTTCGACACCGACGCAATTCAGCGATCGAGCCAGCGCCAGGAAATCGCGGTAACTGAGATTAGGTGTCGTCATTTGGTTCAACGCCCATTCCATAGATAGTCTCCTCTCCCATCCACACGGGCGCAACCGAACCGCCCTCCCAACTGGCTATAGACTGTCCAATGACAAATTCACTATGCCAGAACAATGGCTGCTCGCGGGAATACGTCTTCTCTGAGGTGGAGGTTAGGAGGCCGTGAGGTTTTCACCTCACAAACTACACTGAAGGCGGAAGATAAATTTGGGGCTCCAGGAAGCGTTGACCGAGCTGTTGTGTCTGGCCGTTCATGACAGATCGAACCATCAGTTCAATTGTCTCGCGGCACAAAGCGGCCAATGGGGTACTGATGACCATTGTGGCGTAGCCGTCCGACAGCGCTGCACGGCTCACCGTCGTGATTTCGTTTACAACCAGCGCGACCTCACCGGGCTCACGCATTTCGCGCAGTGCCGCGATCGCACCCTCCATGCCGCCTCCAGCAACGCAGATGCCCGCCAGGTCGGGGTAGCGTTCAAGAAGGGCAAGTGTCGTCTCGTAGGTTAGCTGGCGCGTTTCGAGGTTGATGACGGAATCGAGCAGAGCCAAGTCGGTACCGGACTGTCTAAACTGGGATCGAAATCCTGTCTCCCGCAACTCGTGACCGACCCAACGGTTGCTGCCCATGAACAAGGCTACCTTCCCCGGGCCCTTGGCCGCCGTCGAAATCATCCATCCGGCAATCTTCCCAGCTTTGAGGTTGTCCAGTCCGATGTAGTGTTCCCGTGCGCCCGGGGCGAAGTCGTTGAGCAGTGCGAAAACAGGCTTGCCCTTTTGCCGCAAGGTCTCGGTGGCTGCCGTGACCGCGTGATGATTGACGGCGGTACAGGCTATCGCGTCGGTGTGCTCTCCGATCGCGAGCATTGCTTCCGCCATGTCGGAGGGCGACTGCGATGATACGAAACGGACGAGCGGCGTCGCTCGCACATCCTCCCGTGCCATCGCAGCCGCTTCGAGTTCGTTTTTGAAATTCTGGTAGAACTCCTGCTTCTCCTTGATCAGGACAAACCCCAGTCTCACACGGGTGAGCTTGATCGCCAGCTGCTGATCAATGAGATTGGCGCCGTAGTAACCCAGCCTATGTGCTGCCTCGGCAACTTTGCTGGCGGTCTCGGCGCGGACATGACCACGCTTGTGCACGACACGGTCAACGGTCGCCTTGCTGAGCCCAGCCTCTTCAGCGATATCTTCAATTCTCACTCGCCTCATGATGTTCAACTCGTCAACGCGGAAACTCGTTTTTGAGGTCTTGAGGCGATTACGTCAACTCAGTTTCCGCAAACAGGCGCGACTTCAGGCCTCGCGAGAATGAGCGCGAACAGTCAGACAGCGTTGTGGAGCGGGCGCGATGAGGAGATGGGCAATTCACGTCGGCCGCGCTCAACGCCAGATGACTTTGCCCTGCGCTCCCGACGAGCGCCTGATCATCACGGAAGGAGATTGACCTCGACAACGCTCCCGCAAACCAGACTAGCGGAATCGGGGTACTACCTGGCCGGCGGCGCGGTGCGCGGCAATCACGGTGTTGGCCATCAGCATGGCGATGGTCATCGGGCCGACGCCACCGGGGACCGGGGTGATGACATCCGCGACTTCGGCGGCCTCGGTGAATGCGACATCGCCGACGAGGCGCGTCTTGCCCTCACCCTTTTCGGGCGCTGCGATGCGGTTGATGCCGACATCGATGACGGTGGCGCCGCGCTTGATCCAATCGGCCTTGACCATCTCCGGACGACCGACAGCGGCAACCAGGATATCGGCGTTGCGGCAAACGGACGGGAGATCCTTGGTTCTCGAATGCGCGATTGTCACCGTGGCGTTGGCGTTGAGCAGCAACTGCGCCATGGGCTTGCCGAACAGATTGGAACGGCCGACCACGACGGCGTTGAGGCCGGAGAGATCCTCACCATGGGTGCGGCGCACGAAGACCATGGCGCCGGCGGGCGTGCAGGAGACAAGGCCGGTTTCGAGATCGCCGACCGCCAGCTTGCCGGCGTTGACGACGTGAAGGCCATCGACGTCCTTTTCAGGCAGGATCGACTGGATGATCGGATCGGAATTCAGGTGCTTTGGCAGCGGCAGCTGCACGAGGATGCCGTGGATCGTGTCATCGGCGTTCAGCGAGGCTACCAGCGCGGCCAGTTCTTCCTGCGTCGTCTCGACGGGGAGCGTGTGCTGCACGGACTTGAAGCCGCATTCCTTGGCCATCTTGCTCTTGGAGCCTACGTAAGCGTGGCTTGCCGGATCGTCGCCGACGATGATGACCGCGAGACCGGCCTGAACGCCGCTCTGCTTGTCCAATGCCGAGGTCGCCGCCTTCACCGTGTCGATGACCGAAGCTGCAACCTGTTTCCCGTCGATTACTGTCGCCATCGTTCAGCCCATGCGCTCGGAGGCATAGCTGCCCGGGCTTGCCGGGAAGACCACGGTGCGGTTGCCGTTCAGGAACACGCGATGGTGGATGTGGGCGTGGATGGCGCGGGCGAGAACCTGGCTCTCGACGTCGCGGCCGATCGAGACGTAATCGTCGGCCGACTGCGCATGGGTGATGCGAGCGGTGTCCTGCTCGATGATCGGGCCTTCGTCGAGGTCGGCGGAGTGCGCGGTGGCGCCGATCAGCTTCACGCCACGCTCATAGGCTTGCTTATAGGGGTTTGCGCCCTTGAAAGACGGCAGGAAGGAGTGGTGGATATTGATGATGCGACCGGACATCTTCTTGCACATCGCGTCCGAGAGCACCTGCATGTAGCGGGCGAGCACGATCAGCTCCGTACCGGTCGATTCGACGATCTGCATAATCTGCGCTTCGGCCTGCGGCTTGTTTTCCTTCGTGACCTTGATGTGGTGGAAGGGAATGTCGTGATTGACCACCACCTTCTGATAATCGAAGTGGTTGGAGACAACGCCGACGATATCGATCGGCAGCGCGCCGATCTTCCAGCGGTAGAGCAGGTCGTTCAGGCAATGGCCGAAGCGCGAGACCATCAAGAGCACCTTCATGCGCTGGTCGCCGTCGTGGATTTCTGCGGTCATCTCGAACTTCTCGGCGATCGGCTGGAAGCCTTCGCGGATCGCGGAAAGCGTCGCACCTTCTTCGGAGATGAAGCTGACGCGGGTGAAGAACATGCCTGTCGACAGGTCATCGAACTGCGAGCTGTCGATGATGTTGCAGCCCTTATCGGCCAGATAGGTCGAAATCGCCGCCACGATGCCGCGTGTCGATTTGCAGGCTACCGTCAATACGTAAGTCGTCATTTTTATTCCCATGTCTCTGAACTGTAATAGAGCGCGATTTGGGGGCGCTCAGCCTTCCGTCTTGGCCAGATCCTTGTCAACATGGGCGAGAAAGGCTTTCAGCTCGTCCGTGTCGATCGACACGAGGTGACGTTTGTCCGGGTATGCGCTGGACTGAACGTCAGCCACGAACTCGCTGAAGGCGGCGACCCGCTCGCGCTGCAGCCGATCATACTCGGACGCGAAGTCGCGGTAGACCTTGGCATGGCGGGGATAGTGATCGCGGTTGGCACCGAGCACGTCATCAGCGAATAGATACTGCGCATCGCAGCCGCTGCCCGCTCCCATCGATATCATCAGCATCGATGTGTTGTTACTGATGGCGGCGGCAACATCACCCGGAACGACCTCAATTTCGACAGCGAAGGCACCGGCCTCTTCAAGCGCTTTCGTCTGCCGCCAAATTTCGATCGCGCTCAGCGCGGTTTTTCCCACTGCCCGGAACCCGCCGGTCCACGTCGCTTTCGACGGGATGAGCCCAACGTGACCGCAGACAGGAATGCCTTCCTCGCGCATGCGGCGGATGATCCGCGGGCTAGCGGCACAGTAGACCGCATCGCCGCCTGCCTTCAGTGCGATGAATGCCTCACGCATATACTCCTCGGCCGACACGTAGTCGCCGTACTCGAGACCCGGCATCGCAAAAGGCGAAGGTGCGGCCTCGCGAAATGCCGGACCAAGAAGAGCTGGTGGTACAGAGACGATATCCACAGAGGCCTGCTGGGCGGCCTCAGCTTCATCTAGCGTCGTGACGCGCAGCATGGTGAGCTGACGTTTGCCCTTTAGCGACAGGAGATCGGCTACGGTCGGCCGGCCGTGTTTCTTCATCGAATTGTCCTTTTCCAGAATCGATTGCCGCTCACGCGGCCAGCAGGGATTTGAGTTTGACGCCGGCGCTGACGAGCGCTTGCGGATCGGGATGCGAGCGGGCAGCGATCAACATCTCTGCAAGGCGGATGTCACGCGCCACCGCGTTTCCTGGGCCGATTCCGCTTGCGGCGATCAGCCTTCCGGCCTGATCGAGGTGAAAGAGAATGAAGGCCCCGTCCCCAATGTCCCGGCGCAGGTGCTGGACAGCGCCTTCAGCAAGGCCGGCGATCTGAAGCGTCATGTCGTACTGGTCCGACCAGAACCAGGGCACGGCGGAGATTGTCTCGCCGCCTCCCATCATGTTGACCGCCGCCATCACGCCCTGCTCCTGCGCATTGCGCCAGGATTCGAGACGCACTCGCTTACCCCCATAAAGATCGAGCGGGAACGAGCAGCAATCTCCGGCAGCATACACATCGGGCGCGGACGTCCGCAGTTCTTCATCGACAGCAATCCCGTTGTCGATCGCGAGTCCAGCCTGCTCCGCCAGCGCTGTGTTAGGTACCGCACCGATCCCGACCAGGACGAGGTCCGCCTGAATGACGTCGCCACCGTTAAGACGGACAAGCGCCTTGCCCGCATCTTCGGTGAGCGCCTCGATCGCGACACCGCAACGCACGTCCACGCCTTCGGCACTGTGGCGTGCCGTCACGGTCGCGGCGATATCTTCGGGCACGCCGCGCTTCAACACGCGTTCAAGCCCTTCGATCACGGTGACCGTCGCTCCGAGCTTGCGGGCTGTCGCGGCCAGCTCGAGCCCGATGAAGCCACCACCGATAATGGCAATGTGCCTGCCCGGCTGCATGGCCGCGCGCAGTGCGACTGCATCACCATGGGTCCGGAGCAAACGGATATGCTGGCTCGTCACAGGCGCCCCCGGAAAGAGCCTCGGCCGGGCACCAGTTGCAATAAGCAGCTTGTCGTAGCGAAGCACTCGCCCATCGGACAATGTCAGCTGCCTCGCCCCGACATCAAGCCCTTCGACCGCGACGCCGATAAGCAATGCAATGCGCTCTTCGGCGTAGCGCTGCTCGTCGGCGACATACTTTGGATGCTGGCCATCCCCGAGTGCTGCTTTGGACAGTGGCGGGCGCTCGTAAGGAGCGTGCGGCTCGTTGCCGATCAGCGTGATGTCGCCGTCAAAGCCCTTTTCCCGCAGCGTCCATGCTGCTCGAGCGCCGCATTCGCCGGCGCCAACAATCACGAAATGGGACATGACCGCCCCTCAAATCGAAATGAAGACGGAATCGCCTTCGACCTTGACCGGATAGGTCTTCAGATTGACGCAGACGGGCGCACCCTTCGCTTCGCCGGTCTTGTAGTTGAAGCGGCCGTTATGTTTCGGACATTCGATAATCTCGTCCATCACGAGACCGTCGGCGAGATGAATCTTTTCATGGGTACACAGGCCGTCGGTTGCAAAGAACTCGTCGTCGGGACTCCGATACACCGCAAAGGTTCTGCCGGCGTGGTCGAAGCGAAGCACGTCCTCCTCGTCGATATCGTCTTTGGCGCAAACTTCGATCCAGGTCTCACTCATGATTTTTCCTCCCATATAGACTGATTACTGTGCGGCCGGGGCAAGCTCGGCATGAAACTCCTCGCGATAGGGCCGCGCGCTGGCCGGCAGCTCGCGCTTCAGGAAATAATCCTCGTTGCGCAACTGACGCAGGAACGCCGGGATCATTTCGCGATAGCCAGACCACATGGACGGGTTTGGCGCCGGCAGATCATGCTTGATCATTGCGTGGAGGCGGGGAAGCGCGTGATAGGGCACCATCGGGAACATGTGGTGCTCGACGTGGTAGTTCATATTCCAGTAAATGAAACGGCTGATCGGGTTCATGTAAACCGAACGACTGTTCAGCCGGTGGTCGATGACATTGTCGGCTAGACCGCCATGCTGCAGGAGCCCTGTCATGACGTGGTGCCAGGCGCCATAGAGCCTCGGAAGGCCGATCAGAACCAGCGGCAACCAGGAGCCCATGATCAGCGCGGTCGCGATCGTCGCAAGGTAAATGACGAGCCAGATGCGGGCGATGCGGATTGCGCGGGGTTGCTCGGATTCAGGTACGAAGGTCTTTTCCTCGGCACTGATGATGCCGGCTGCGTTGCGCAGCATGTCGATCATCGCGTGATAGGCATCGAGCAGGCCGAAGGCATTGAGAACGAGCCGAAAAAGGTCCGGTGGCCTCATGACGGCAATCTCGGGATCGCGACCGACGATAACCGTATCGGTGTGATGGCGAGTATGGCTCCAGCGCCATGTTACCGGGTTACGCATGATCATGAAGCAGGCGATCTCGTAGACCACGTCGTTCATCCAGCGCGTTTTGAAGGCGGTACCATGGCCGCATTCGTGCCAGCGGCTGTCGGATGCCGAGCCGTAGAGTACGCCGTAGGCGAGGAAGAACGGTACTGCGAGCCAGGATCCCCAGAAGTAAGCCCCGAGCCCGCCAAGAATGACCATGCTGCCTAGCCAGATGACCGTGTCGCGAATTGCCGGCATGTCGGAACGCTGCATTAGCGCCTTCATATCCTTGCGCGGCACATCAGTGTGATACCACTGCGCGGCAGCGAGTCCGGTTTCAACTGCCGTACGGGCACTTTGCCCAAGCAGGCTGTAATCGCGCTTTGGCACGTTCGTCGTCATTTCCGCCTCCCAAGCCGGCCTCCAACCGCCGGTGAAGCTTAAGATAGATTGACTTATCCAACCGCTCAATGCAGCCTTGCTATTATCTATCAAAACATATCATAAAGCTGGGCGAAGGAATGACAAATTACCTCAGGAGCAAGCGATGGGCCGCCCAACAATCGCAGATCTAGCCCGGGTTTCCGGCGTCAGTGTCGCAACGGTCGACCGCGTATTGAACGGTCGACACGCTGTCCGCGAGGAGACCGCAAGACGGGTTTATGATGCCGCCCAGGAAATCGGGTATCATGCCGTAGGATTGATCCGGAAAAGAGTCTTCGAAGATCTGCCCCGGCACCGGCTGGGCTTCCTTTTGCAAAAGCCAATGCAACCCTTTTATCAGAGCTTCGCGAAGGAGGTCGAAGTTGCCGCGCGCTCAGTGACGACTGCACGCATTCAAGCCGAAGTGGACTTCGTTCAAGCCAGCACTCCTGCGGCCATTACCGAGAAGTTGAAAGCGCTGGCGGCTCGAAACCAAGCAGTCGCGGTCGTTGGCCCCGACTATCCGGCTGTTTCCACGGTTGTCGAGGAACTGAAAGACAAGGGAATTCCGGTCTTCGCCCTTTTGTCCGATTTTGCTGCCGGCGTGCGCGATGGTTACATCGGCGTTGATAACCGCAAAGTCGGGCGGACGGCAGCCTGGGCGGTCGCAAAGACGGCGGCGCAAGCGGGAAAGGTTGCGCTGTTCGTCGGCAGTCATCGTTTTCACGGACATGAGTTGCGCGAGGTCGGCTTCCGTTCCTATATGCGCGAAAACGCGCCCGAGTTCGAGGTGCTCGACACGCTCGTCAATCTCGACGCAGCAGATATCACTCATGAGGCAACAGTTGATCTATTGCATCGGCATCCCGATCTGGTCGGCCTCTACGCGTGCGGCGGCGGTATGGAGGGCGCTATTGAAGCAGTGAGGGAAGAAGGTTTCAGCGGAAAATTAGTGCTCGTCGTCAATGAGTTGACGCCCGACAGCAAGGCCGGGCTTGCCGATGGCACGGTCGCCATGGCGATTGGCACTCCACTTCCTGCGATGTGCTCGGCGGTCATGCGTCTTATGACCGCCGCGATCGGCGATCGTGACGCTGCCGTTCCCGACCAGGTTTTTCTGCCCTTCGATATTCATATTCCTGAGAATATCTAGCTCGGGGCTCCATCACCCCAGAGCCTTCACTCAGGCGATCTCGATCCAGCGGCGCTGGTGATAGGACTCTGCCATGGCGTGAACAGACTTTTCTATCCCAAGACCGTCTTCGAATGTGACGATCACCGACGGCTCACCGGAAATCGCACGAATGAGTTCGCGGCATTCGATGATCTTCAGATCGTTGAAGCCAAGGCCATGGCCGGGGGCGGGAATGAACCGGTCATAGGGATGGTGGGCGGGTGCGGCCAGAATCTTGCGGAAGCCCTGCTCGCTGCCGCGGCCATCGGCCTGATAGAGTTCGAATTCGTTCATGCGCTCCTGGTCGAAGGTGATCGCGCCTTTCGAGCCGAATATCTGCAGGGCTATGCGACCCTTTCGACCCCAGGCGGCACGGTTGGCCATCAGCACGGCGGAAATGCCGCCGCCAAGACGCATCAGCACATTGGCCGCGTCGTGATTCTCGACCGAACGCCGTCCACCGTCCTTTGCGGGACGGTCGGCGTAGGGCTTGACCATGTCGGTCACCACGGCCTCGACATGGCCGAAGAGGCACCAGAGCAACGACAGGGGGTGCACGGCAAAATCGTCGAGCGCGCCGTAGCCCGCCGACAATTCACTCTTCCAATAAAAGAGCGCGTCCGGGTCGGCCATGAAGTCCTCGTCCATCTCAACGCGGATGTGATTGACCTCGCCGATGGCGCCTTCGCCGATCAGCGCCTTGATATGGCGAATGATCGGGTTCTGGATATAGTTGTAGCCGAGCACGGCCACCTTGCCGGAGCGCCTGGCTGCCTCCAACATGCGCTCGGCATCAGAAAAGGCCGGTGCCATCGGCTTTTCGCACCAGACGTGCTTGCCCGCTTCGAGGGCGGCAATCGCCATCTCAGGGTGAAACTGGTTCGGCGTGGTGACCGAGACGACATCCACATCCGGGTCGGCGATCAGCTGGCGCCAGTCTGCGGTCGCCTTTTCAAAGCCGAATTCCGAGGCGCGCGCATCGGCGAGGTCCCTGTTCGCCTCGGCCAGATGCACGAGGCGGGGACGCTCGACATCGCCAAAGACAGTCTTGACCGCATTCCATGCAAGCGCGTGGCACTTGCCCATATAGCCCGTGCCGATCAAGCCGACGCCCAACGATTTCATTTGCGCTCCGTGTGTTGTGTTTGAGAATTCTGGTAATCGGATCGCAATCCGAAAGGCGGTCCGCATTCATGCGATGGATCGGCGCGAGACGCCGCATATGGCTAAATCCCTCAGGAAGAAACTGCGTGCGCCGCCGAACTGGCCAACACATGTTGCCTGAAGAAGCGCCGAAACTCGCTGAAGTTTGTGAAACCGAGGGCGTTGGCCGTTCGAAACACTGTGGAGGGCGCCACGGAACATGCCGAAGAAATCGATTGAGCCGTCCCGAAGGCAATGAGAGCAGGCTTTTCTAATGCGAAGCGCGCAACGCGCTCCGATTGTTCCGGAAACTCGCAAGCCCGCGCGGCGATCATGTTCTTAAGTTCCTGGAGATCTTTTGGCTCGCTTGCTTGAAGACGGTGTTTCATGACGGTTTCCTGAATTACGTCGTGCGGGGAATGCCCCCGCACGACCAGCGCCTTGGGCTACGCTCGGTTATTCAATGGCTTGTCCGCACAAGCACTTTCTCGCTCAATGTTTCGCCCGCTTCTTCTGCCGATAGACGTCAATGACAACAGCAGCGACGATGATGAGGCCCTTCACGATTTCCTGGTAGTAGGCATCCACCCTGAGGAAGGTAAATCCAGAGGTCATGACGCCGAGGATGATGGTGCCGATGACAGTGCCGGTAATGCGGCCAACACCGCCGGTCAGCGAGGTGCCACCAATAACAGTGGCCGCAATCGCGTCGAGTTCGTACATCACGCCCATACCTGCCTGCGCTGTTTGGGCTCGAGCAGCAGTGACCACGCCGGCAAGGCCCGCCAGCAAGCCAGCGATTGCATAGACTTTGATCAGATGGGCTTCAATGTTGATGCCCGACACTCGCGCGGCCTGAACGTTCGCACCAATCGCGTAGGTGAACTTGCCGTACCGGGTATAGCGAAGTGCAATGTGAAAGATCAGTGCAACAACGAGGAAGACTACGACGGGCCATATCCCAGTGCCAATGAAATTGAACTGGTCCGTGAGGCCCGAAACCGGCTGGCCCTTTGTGTACCATTTGGAAATGCCGCGCGCCGAGACCATCATGCCGAGTGTGGCGATGAAGGGTGGGATCTTAGTCTTGGCAATCAGCTGGCCGTTGATATAGCCGGCGGCGAGACCAATAAGTAGGCCGACGCCGATGGGAATGAAGAAGGGCAAGTCAGTTAGGCTTGGATAAAGAGCTCGCGACCATGTCGAGGCCTGCGCGAAACTCGCGGCGATCATTGCCGTCATGCCGACGACAGAGCCTGAGGACAGGTCGATGCCCCCAGTAATGATGACCTGCGTGACGCCGACGGCTATGATGCCGATGACGGACACCTGCAGGATCATGATCGTCAGGCGCTGCGAATTGAACAGAAAGCTCTGGCCAACGAAGATCCAGCCCAGAACCTCATAAACGAGCGCGATGCCGATGAGGACGAGGAAGATGCTGAGCTCCGGCGGTACGCGACGGCGCCTGGGGCTCTTCAAAAGCGGGCCCGCGGCCTCTACTGTATTGTTTGTCATGGAATCCTCCCTTAGATAATTGGGCCTCGCGCGCGGCTATTGCGCGGCGAGCTCCATCACCTTGATCTGCGTTGCTTCGTCTCGATTGAGAAAACCGGTCACCCGTCCCTCGTGCATCACCATGATGCGGTCGCTCATGCCCAGCACTTCGGGCATCTCCGACGAGATCATGATCACGGCCACGCCGTTGCGGGCCATCTCGGTGACCAGGCGGTGGATTTCCGCCTTGGCGCCGACGTCGATGCCGCGGGTCGGCTCATCAAGAATGAGGATTTTCGGGTTGGTGAGCATCCAGCGGCCGATGAGTGCCTTCTGCTGGTTGCCACCAGACAGGTTCTCGATGCGTTCGAACAGGTTGGGCGTCTTGACACGCAGCTGACGCGCCATCGTCTCGCAGGCTTCCTCGATCTTGCTCTCCTGGACGAAGCCGCCCTTGACGAACTTGTCCTGAAGAACGGCAATCTGCATGTTCTCGAGAATGTTGAGGACCAGAAGACAGCCCGTATCCTTGCGGTCCTCGGTAAGAAAGGCCATGCGGTGCTTGATCGCCACCGTTGGCGAGGTGATGTCCACCCTTTCGCCGAAAAGCTCGATCGTGCCGGTCTTGGCCGGTGTCACGCCGAAGATCGTCTCTGCCACATTGGATCGGCCGGAGCCGACAAGGCCAGCCACGCCCAGAATCTCACCTGCGCGCACTTCGAAGGAGACGTCGCGGAAGAACCGTCCATCGCTCAGATCCTTCACGGAAAGGACAACGTTGCCGATCGGAACCTCTTCCTTGGGGAACATCTGGGTGATCTCGCGGCCGACCATCATTCGGATGATGTCGTCGCGTGTTACGTCCGTCGACGCGTGGGTGCCAATGTACTTGCCATCTCGGAACACAGAGAACTCGTCGGCGATCTCGAACAGCTCGTTCATCTTATGGGTAATGTAGACGATACCGATCCCCTGCGCCTTCAGGTCGCGGATGATGCGGAACAGGTGGGCGACCTCCCGCTCGGTAAGCGCCGACGTCGGCTCGTCCATGATGAGCACGTCAGATTTGTAGGAAACGGCCTTGGCGATCTCGACCATCTGGCGGCTGGCAACTGAAAGCTCACGGATCTGGATCTCGGGATCGATCGCTATATTCAGTCGGTTCAACAGCTCTTCGGTCATCTGGCGCATCGCGCCGTGATCGACAAAGCCGATGCGGTTCTTTGGTTCGCGGCGGATCCAGATGTTTTCGGCCACCGTCATGTATGGCATCAGGTTGAGTTCCTGATGGATCATGGCGATGCCGTTCTCCAGAGCATCAAGCGGCGAGCCGAGTTGTATCTCAACGCCCTTCAGACATACCTGGCCCTTATCCGGCGTGTAGATGCCGGCCAGGATCTTCATCAAGGTCGACTTGCCCGCGCCATTTTCGCCCATCAAGGCATGAACCGTGCCGCGCCGAAGGCGAAACTGCACGTCATCGAGCGCCACGACGCCCGGAAATTCTTTGCGGACACCTTCGGCACTCAAAAGAAATTCGGCGTTCGGTACTGCTCCGCTGGCGCGCACAGCCGCCATCGTGGATGGACTAACCACCATATCAAATCCTCCCTGATCCCACTGCGGTCGATGTGTGCGGGGAATGCCCCGCACACAGGCAACAGCATCAGTTCTTGGAAGCGAAGTCCTTGACGTTTTCAGGCGTGACGAGCTGGAAGGGAATGTAAACCTTCTTGTCGACCTTTTCGCCCTTGGCAAGCTTCAGCGCCGCGTCGATCGAGCCTTTGCCCTGACCGGCAGCGTCCTGGAATACCGTCACGTCGAGATCACCCGCCTGCATGGAAGCCAGAGCGTCCTGCGTAGCGTCGATGCCGCCGACAACAACCTTCTTCATGTCCTTGCCAGCTGCCTTCAGCGCCTGGATGGCGCCGATCGCCATTTCGTCGTTGTTGGAGATGACAGCATCGAATTCGACACCACTCGACAGCCAGTTGGTCATCAGGTCGGAACCCTGGGTTCGATCCCAGTTGGCGGTCTGCTCTTCGACGATTTCAATGCCCTTGCACTCATCAGTCTTGATGACGTCATGAATGTCCTGAGTACGCATGCGAGCGGCCTGGTTGGAGAGCTCGCCCATGATAACCACGGCCTTGCCTTTGCCACCGAGAATGCGGCAGATTTCCTTGGTCTGCAGCGTGCCGGATTCCTGCTCGTTCGACGCGACAAATGCCTGCTTGTCCGGCAGCGTGTCGACGTTAACTGGCTGGCGGTTCACGTAGACGAGCGGGATGCCTGCATCGGCGGCAAGCTTCGACATGGCGGCCGTCGCATCTGTATCGACGGGATTGACGACGATCGCATCAACCTTCGACGCGATGAAGTTCTGGATCTGGCTCTGCTGCTTCGAAACGTCGTTTTGCGCGTCTTCAACTTGCAGCGTGACGCCATTGAGCGTTTTGGCATAGTCGCTCATGCCGTTGCGCAGAACCGTCAAAAAGTTGTCGTCGAACTTGGCGATTGATACGCCGACGGTTTCGGCGTGCGCGGCCGTCGACAAGGCGAGCATCATCGTTGCGCCCAAGATAAGCTTTTTCATGTTTTCTCCTCCATAAAACGGTGTCCGGCTGCACCCTCCTCACGCCGGAACTCCTGGCTCCCACCAGGAAGTCGATCGATCGGCCATCGTTAATGAAACAAATAGACCGAAATCTTGCATCGATGAAATATTCATTCCATTATTTTTGAGCAAGGTCAAGACGTTTGTATTCGGCTTCGATAAAGGTTCGGCATTGGTCGAGGCGGTAGCAATTCCGAGCAAAGCGAACGGTTCGCCCAGTATTTGCGAATGGACACTCAGAACGGACGTTCCAACTCATCAGCCACATCAGTAGACACTCAAGCTAACTCGGTGACGGTCGCTGATTTCAGCCGTTTCCCGGGAAGAATCGCGTTCACACAGCACCACACGGACGATCCGAAGGTGGTTCGGTCATCGCTTCAGAAGACGTTCTGTCGTGCCATCAGAAACACCGACCGTCTGGCTAATATCTCACGCATCCCTCATCCCTTCATTCATAATGAAAGAGTTTCGATGTGCTCTCGCAGACCATGCTGGCAATCCGCCCACCCATCGACTTGCCGCCGATGACAAGCGGCCCGCCGGCGCCAAGGTCACGAACCGCCGCCAGATATTCCGGGATCAACGTCTCCGCCTTGGGCGGCGGCGGACGCCGATCGGACAGCCGCCGCTCGGCCATATAGCCGAACTCGAACCGAACCACGCGCATTCCAGCCGCAGCCAGAGCCTCGGAAAACCGCTCCATGCCGGCTGAATCCATGGCACCGCCGGCGCCATGCGCGAGAAGGATCGTCACGGGTGCGTTGTCGGGACCGGAAAACAGGAAAGACGTGCTCATGCTGTCTTATTACAGGATAAGTCCGCGAGCCGACAGGGCTCAGGTTTATTGTGTTCTGGGGAAAGGATTTGGTTGCGGGGGCAGGATTTGAACCTGCGGCCTTCAGGTTATGAGCCTGACGA
>NZ_JBMDKV010000043.1:0-15052 GCF_057809895.1 Rhizobium sp. FG113
AAGTTGTGATCGGCTGCCGCGGCGAGATCATTGCTCGTCATCCGCGAAGCTGGGAACGCGAAGATGTTGTCTTCGATCCCGTTCATTATCTGCCGCTGATCGAGCAGAAGATCAATGCGCTGGATCAGGCAGCGCCACTCCAGGGCTGGGATCTGCCGGACGAGTTCGCGACGCTGCGTCGGCTGATGGAAGGCCGTATGGCCAAGCATGGGCGGCGGGAATATGTGCAGGTTCTCCGTCTCCTGGAGAGCTTCGACCTTGCCGACCTGCATGCGGCCGTTAAGCAGGCCATTCAGCTCGGCGCGATCGGCTTCGATGCGGTCAAGCATCTGATCCTGTGCCGGGTCGAGCGCCGGCCACCGCGGTTGGACCTGGCGATCTATCCCTACCTGCCAAGAGCGACGGTCGAGAAGACCTCTGCGAAGGCGTATATGCGCCTTCTGTCGTCTGATGCGGGAGAAGCGGCATGAGCACCGAAGCACCCGACATCCTGCTCGCCCATTATCTCAAAGCCTTGAAGCTGCCGACCTTCCAGCGCGAGCACCAGAAGCTGGCCCGGCTCTGTGCCACCGAAGGTGTCGATCATGTCGGCTACCTGTTCCGGCTTGCCGAGCGGGAGACGATAGAACGGGACCGGCGCAAGGTTGAACGGCGGATCAAGGCGGCCAGATTCCCCGTCGTCAAAAGCCTCGACAGCTTCGACTTCACCGCCATCCCCAAGCTCAACAAGACGCAGGTGCTGGAACTGGCCCGCTGCGAATGGATCGAGCGCCGGGAGAACGTCATTGCTCTCGGCCCCAGTGGAACCGGCAAGACCCATGTCGCGCTCGGCCTCGGTCTGGCCGCATGCCAGAAAGGCTTGTCCGTCGGCTTCACCACGGCCGCCGCCTTGGTCAGTGAGATGATGGAGGCCCGTGATGAACGACGTCTGCTCCGGTTCCAGAAGCAGATGGCCGCCTACAAGCTGCTGATTATCGATGAGCTGGGCTTCGTGCCGCTGTCGAAGACCGGCGCGGAGTTGCTGTTCGAGCTGATCTCGCAACGCTACGAGCGCGGAGCCACCCTCATCACCAGCAATCTTCCGTTTGACGAATGGACGGAAACCCTGGGATCTGAGCGCCTGACCGGCGCGCTGCTCGATCGCATCACCCACCACGTCAACATCCTCGAGATGAACGGCGACAGCTATCGGCTCGCCCAAAGCCGCGCCCGAAAGGCCGGCTGAGACCCTTCAAAAAATCGCCACGGCGGCCTGAGACCCCCGCTCGGGCTACGCCCTCCCAGCGGTCTCAGGCCGCCGCCATAGTGGCCGACTTTTGCTCCGCCCCGTGGCCGGTTTTTACACCGCCGTTGACATCCGGTATGTTCTTATTTTGTTCCGTCAAATTCAAGATAATCTCGTGGCGATCAAATGGGTAACGCTGCCAACGTTAGAAAAATAATCCACGTCGATATGGATGCATTCTACGCATCGGTAGAACAGCGCGACAATCCAGATCTTCTTGGGAAACCAATCGCGGTTGGAGGCGCGGGAGCCCGAGGTGTGTTGACGACAGCCAGCTATGAGGCACGCGTCTTTGGTATTCATTCAGCAATGCCAGCTGTCACCGCAGCCCGAAAATGCCCCGACCTAATCTTCGTTAAGCCGCGTTTTGAAGTCTACCGAGAAGTCTCCCGGCAAATCCGCGAAATTTTCGCCGAGTACACGTCTTTGATCGAGCCCTTGTCGCTCGATGAGGCCTACCTTGATGTGACGGAAAATCTGAAGGAAATGCCGATTGCGACGGAAATCGCGTTGGAAATCCGCGCGAGAATCAAAGCGGTCACTGGTCTCAACGCTTCCGCAGGGATTTCCTACAATAAATTTCTTGCAAAGATGGCTTCTGATCTCAACAAGCCCAACGGGCAGGCCGTCATAACCCCCAAAAACGGACCTGGCTTCGTCGAAGCTCTGGCGGTCAAGAAATTTCATGGTGTTGGCCCGGCCACAGCGGAGAAGATGCACCGGCTTGGCATCGAAACCGGGGCGGACTTGAAAACGAAATCGCTGCAATTCCTGTCACAGCATTTTGGAAAGTCCGGCGGCTATTTTTACGGTATTGCCCGCGGTATCGACGAGCGGCAGGTTCGATCGGATCGGGTGCGAAAATCGGTCGGCGCCGAAGATACCTTTATTGAGGATATCAACGACCTTGAGCTCGCGAGAGACGAGCTGAAGCCGCTTGCAGACAAGGTTTGGGAATATTGCAAGTCGTCGGGTATTGACGCCAAAACGGTGACCGTGAAGGTGAAATATTCGGATTTCACCCAAGCAACGAGAAGCAAGACAAGCGCCCTCCCGTTTGCAGATGGTGGTGACGTTCTCCGCATCGCGACCGACCTGCTGGCGACGGTTTACCCGTTCAAGCTTTCCGTGCGGTTGCTCGGCGTTACGCTGTCAACGCTGACGAAGGCGACCTGTAACGGAGCCGGTGGCGAGCGATCGCAGCTCGACTTTAATTTATAGCGTCTCGCGGAAGTGTCGGCACCACGTCCGACGCCGGCCATCCTGCCCAATCATGATGAGATGTCGTAGTCTCGCACTGGCCCACGCAAAGTCACCTCAGAGAACTGGCCGCTTGTCGGAGTGCTGCCGGGAGGCTGTGGCATTCGGTGGCGCGGGCGCCGAGTAAATCGAGGACCCGGGCATGGTGTCTTTCCGGAACGAACATCCTCGCGCCCGCCAAGCTGTTGAAGATCAAGTCGCCAACCTGCTTCGCCCCCAAGCCTGTGATTACGCGCTCCGAGCAGAGAATATCCGCGGTTGCGATAACCTGCATAACAGCGAACCGTTCGGCCGCCATTCTCTGAGCCTTGCGCTCGTCTATCACAACCGTATGCCCCAACACAGCTCCGACGGCGAGGGTTGCCGCCTCGCCGTCGTCCAACGTGTCGGCGGCGCTGCCACTGATCAGGCTCGCGAAGATATCTTCGCCCTGTTCATCGAGATCGACAAACTCTAGCAATTCTTCGTTGACGAGTGCCGCGGCCAATTCTGAGTCATTTCTTCCATTGAATCGGTCAGCGACGAGTTCGTCGCGGACAACGGTGGAAGCGCGAAGCTTCACACCGAACGCGCGCACGACGTCACCCGCTCGTCCGGTCGCGTTGAGATTTATGATCACACTCGTATCGACAACGAGATGAGCAGAGACACTACCGGAGAATAGAGGTTGCCGCATTGGCCCCGCTTTCTTCGGTATCGATATCGCTAAGGATGTCGCGCACTTTGACACGATCCAAATGCAGCATTCGGGCGATTTGGCCCTCGCTCAGCAGACCGCGCTTTGCTGCTTGATAGGCCATGAGCCCGGTCTTAAGCGGGACCGGCAAAGCGGCTTCATCCTTCATGCGATCGCTCTGGGCAGCGTCACCAAGAACCTGCCTCACATGGTCATCCGTTATGTGACCATTCGCCTGAAACCAGTCCCAAGTACCGCGTTTGGTCAGTTGCAGCTCCTCCAGCCGCCGGACCATCGCCTCTCGGGAAACATGGAAGAAATGGGCAAGAACGATGACATGGCGACGCGTCAGGCTCGATGCACCAGCCGTGACTTCCTCAAATTTCTGGCGAACCGCCTGGCCAGGGGTAAGGAAGCCCCGCGCGAACGCGTTCGCATACTTTTCTTCTCGCGAGCTTTCGAGCTCGTCGATTTCGTTGACCTCGGGTTGAGTCCGCGTTGCAACCAGATGACCGAGCTCATGAGCTGCCGTTTGAGTGCGCCGGTCAAGAGGGTGGCTTGAGTTCAGGAGAATGCAGGCGCCCACCGAGGCTTCGAAGGCGAAGAGCCCCGAGATTTTCGCCGGGAGGCGACGGATGTAAAGACGAACGCCCATCTGCAGCTCCAGGACCGCGCCGATATCGGAAACGGGGGCGAGTCCCAGTCCTAACCAATGACGGAGTTCCAAAGCATGCTGCTCGGCCTGTTGGCGAACATCGCCAGCAAGGATAGCACGCTCCGGTGGCAGATTGCGAACATGGGGAATGCCAAGAAGCGTTTCCAGTTCGACATCGGCCCGAACAAGATCTGCCATGAGGTCTGCAGCCTTCGTAACGAACGCTTCCTCGTGGTCAGCCAGCTTGCGGAATTTCGGGGTGAGCTCCACATGCACCGCTTCTTTGCGCAAAATCGCATTGGCGCTGGTGCCGTAAAAGCCGGCAAGCTGCTGGAGCTCGCCGATTTTGACCCGCCGCGCGCCCTTCTCCATAGCAACGAGTGTGGTGCGTGCCACGCCGATCAAGGCAGCGGCGTCTGCCTGCGTTTTCGCTGCGCTCTCCCGAGCTATTCGAAGTCGCTCGCCAAGTTGCTCGGGATTGAGCTGGTCATGACCTTCAGTCATAGGGATTACGCCAGCCATTGGGCGACGAATGATTTTGGCCCAAGATCTTTCATGAATGCCTTCCATTCTTTTGCATGCTGTTCGAGCAAGCCGAAGAGGTGTTCCTCGGCCTCCCCCGTCGATATTTGCAGAATGTCTGCAAGCTGCCAGGCGCTTCGCTTTACGCGCGGATGATGCAGCGGGGAAAAGCGCATTTCTGCCAGATGATCAAGGTGCAATGCCCCGGCAATGCCGTAGCGCTGCATCGCGCACGTCACCTTGTTGAATCCGCCGACGGCGCCATCGGCAAATTCACCGGCGCCGAGGTTTTCCCAGATATAGTTTTCTTTCGGCTCACTGACACCGGCGGAATGAAAACTCAGCCTACGCAGCATGCACGCTGCACATATTCCACAATGCCGGCTGCTACCGTCAAACGATGAATTACGGCTTTGCTGCCAGCACGATCGGGTCCTGTTCCACTCATCGGGATTGGTTTCGATCGCGGCAAATGCAGCAAGCGTTTGCCCTTTGGTGCTCCACAGCTGCGGTAGCCGAAAGCAAACGGGATATTGGAAGATCGCCTGCACGACGTCCTCCATTTTGCGAAGAAACCGCGGGTGGTTGCGATAATCCTCATAGCTATGGCTCGTCGGCACAAGAGTGGGACCCAACGCGCCCTGCCCGCTTTCGGGCATCGCTACGTCATGCGTTCCAACCAGATAGGCGGCGAGCGCGCTCAGCAAGGTGAATTTAAACCCGCGGCTCCTAACCGACGATTCCTTTATACCGCCGCAATGCCGCATGTTGACGGAGAACGGGATATTGAGAAACGGGACTTTCTTGCGATCACGAAGCGGACGATCATCGGCTTTGGAGCCAACCCGGACCCTTATCAACCGGTCTGCACGCCCCGTGGCGCCGAGGATGGCCGATACCGCTCGCGAGTCGAGCCCATCGCTAAAAGGCGTTATCGTGCGACCCGGATCACCCCATTCGAACAGGCTTTGTTGGGAAAAATCGCGCGCGACATCGACCGACGCAGTGGTGAACCTGATGTTCCAATCATCGCCAGTCAAAAATTTCAACGCACCAACGATCGTGCCGACAACATCAGGACTGCGCCAGTGCGCCAGATCATGCACCGGCAAGAGAAGCTCGAAACGCCGCGCCCAACGGAGGCCTGAGCGCTTCAGAACCTTGTCACAGTATTCGACAGCGGCGATCAGCAGCATGGCGTCGTAGACGCGGCTGTCCCAGCTCTTAGTGCGATAATCATCCAGATGCTCCGTCTTGAAGACGATAGCCTTGCCTATTTCGGCCGTGTGCCAGCCATCGTCTGGCTTACGCCCTGGCTCGATCACGGCGACCCGAATGGCAGGCATCTCAACCGGGATCGCGCTCAAAATGGGACCCCCTGATCGACGCCGTCATGAACAGTTGGGGTTCGAGCAACACTGACGGAGCGGTCCCCCAGGATAGATTTCGCCATGCGATCAAAAGTACCGCTATTCGTCATGTGCATGATCGTCTCGTTCATCCGCCGGCGCATTTGCTGACATGCCCCCGGCCCAGCCTTCGCGAGGTAATGCTCCTCCATTGCTCGGCCACCAGCTGCAAGGCGTTCCGCCAAGGCAGAAGCCAATCCTTTTTCGAAAGCGACAAGCCCGCTGTATCCTTCCCGAAGTGCCATCTGAGCCCCCTCGAGAGCATTGGCAGCCAACGTATCGACTGCCGGATCCACCCGCAGACGATCCAGTTGGTCATGCGTCGTGGACGTCAAACTCAGAAGGTCTTGGCCGTCAACAATAGCCAGGATCGATTTGATTGTAGGTGCAACTTCAATGGCGACATCGCGCCACAGCGCAGATTCTGCCGCTTCACCAATCTGATTTACGGTGAAGGCAGGCTTGTAGGCCCAGGCGGCAACACGTTGGTATCCGTGGCGCAGAGGCAAGCTTTTATGCGGACCGTCGCTCATTCGAATCTCCTAATGTCAGATAGCTTGATATTTTTAATCTGACATGTCAACATTCGCGGATAGATTGTTTGATGCGATGAACGGGGAGCTTTGGTTTTGGATCGCTACAGGAATTTTGAAGAACTCGACCGACACGAGGACGGCAGCGCTTTTCGGATCGAAGCAGTCAATCGCCGATCGAGCATTTGCGTGATCGCCCCGCACGGGGGGAAAATCGAGCGAGGAACCTCCGAGCTTGCCCGGGCCGTCGCAGGCACCGAATTGAGCTACTACCTGTTCGAAGGCTTGAAGCCCAAGGACAATCGCGACCTTCATCTGACATCATCAAACTTCAATGAACCGCAAGCGTTAGGACTCGTCGCAGGTAGTGATATCGTTTTGGCTATGCATGGCTGTGAAGGAGAGGACGAAGTTGTCTACCTCGGCGGGAGACATGCAGCGCTGGCTGCAAGTATCTCGGCCGCATTCTTGAAACGCGGCTTTTCCGTGGGAACGCATAAAAATCCTGAATTGCAAGGCGTTGACCGGTCCAATATCTGCAACCGCGGAAAACTGGCAATGGGCGTGCAATTTGAGATTACCTTGGCCCTTCGTCTCCGCCTTTCGGACAAAACTGGCCGGTTGGAGTCACCCACAATAACCGACTTTGTCACCGCGATCAGGGAAGGATTCTCTGATCTTGGGCTGGCGTTCTAAGCACTATTGCTTCCCAAGCGGGCGGTTCAGATGACATTTGCGGTTTCTGGCATTGCGAACAATTCGCGTAATGCGTCAAATGATAGGAAATTATCATTGAGTGGATCAATAGATGGCACAATTAACTACGACCGACATGGCGTTGATCGACAAGATCTTTGGGATGTACGGTGGATATGTTCTGGA
The DNA here is from genome assembly GCF_057809895.1 of Rhizobium sp. FG113. Taxonomy (NCBI): domain Bacteria; kingdom Pseudomonadati; phylum Pseudomonadota; class Alphaproteobacteria; order Hyphomicrobiales; family Rhizobiaceae; genus Rhizobium; species Rhizobium sp. FG113. The sequence goes on from NZ_JBMDKV010000043.1 coordinate 7,223, forward strand.
CTTCAGTAACGAACGTTTCGCTGCCTTCTTCAACCGCGATCTCAAGATCGATATTTATCACGAAAGATACGCAATGCATGGTCCCTCCAAGGGGAAGCATTTCCGCGCGTTTCTAGAGGTATCTCCGGACGCCGATGTCGTTCGCGCGCTCACTGCCTTGTGGGAATACCGTGAAGCTGGCAGGCTTGATCGTGGAGAAGAGGAGACCATCCCACATGCTCGACAACGCTTAAGCGCTGTTTTGCACAAGATCGGTGGAAAAGCTCTTCCGGTCGACGCCGACGCCGAGCCGATCCAACCCAAGGTGACGCCTGAGATCAAAGGACCAAGCCAAAGCGATCTTGCATCATTGGAGCAAGAATTCCTGGCGCTAACGGTAATGAACGAGGCGCCGCAGCACCGGGGTTTTGCGTTTGAGCGCTTCCTGAAACGCTGGTTTGACGCTTGGGGTCTAGACGCCCATGCATCATTTCGCACACTCGGCGAACAGATCGATGGTTCGTTCCAGCACGAGGGAAACACCTATCTGGTCGAAGCCAAGTGGCATTCTCGGCCGACGGATGCGGCCATGCTTCACAGCTTTCAAGGCAAGCTGCTCGAACGTCCGGATTGGACCAGGGGACTTTACGTCTCATATGGCGGCTTCTCTGGCGAAAGCTTCGGCGCATTTACCGCCCGCCGTTTGATCATGATGGATGGTGCAGACATCTATCACGCGCTGAACCGCCGGATTGATCTTGGAGAAGTCGTGCGAAAAAAAGTCCGTCATCATTCTGAGCGACGTCAGCCGTTTGCTCGCGTGACAGATCTTTTCCCTGCCTGAGGATCGTCAATGAAGTTGTTTGCAACTCGGGTCTGGGGAATGGGCTTCGAACGTGTGCCTATCGCAACCTTCGGAATGAAAGGCCATGTCGATCGGCTACTTCGACTTGCCGGTCGAGGAGATCGCGTGCTTTTTGTTGGGACTCAGACAGAGAGAACCGACGAGGTTAATAGGGGACGGCTCCTCGGCATGGCCGAGATCGGTTTTGAGCCTTTGCGGACACTTGATCTTGTCGGGCGGGCAGATCTTGATGCGCGTGACTTCGACCCTGCTGGAAATTTCAAGTTCCCCCATGCAGTGGCTCTCACTCGCGCTTGGCGGTTCGACCCTGCGCCCAAAGTCGTTGAAACGCTCGCAAGACAGTTGACGATGGTGGCAACGTCGGGAGTTCAGGAAATTGAAGAGCCATCTGACATCGCTGCGATCCTCTCACTCCCGATGGTCGAAATTGTTCTGCCGGCATTGCCCGGCTTGGACGCAATGCGCCGGATGAATGACGCGCTACGCAACTCGACGGGTCCCAAGCCGCGCGATGCGGGCTACGTCGTCGATCAACCGGTAGAAGGCACGGCATGGACCTCGCTTCGGGAACCGAAATGTCTGGAAAATTGGCTGGTCAACGGATGTCGATGGTCGATGCCGTGACATCAATCTACATATTCCGATCGAGCTCGGCCTTGAGCAATGGAAAGTTGTGCTCCGTCAACGCATGGCAAGCCGCGATGCGGCCTATGCCATGGAACAGCGAATTCTCGAACTGCTGGCTGGCAAGCGCAAAGGGTACGAGCGTGTTCACTGCCTGCAGAGTGAATTGGATTCAGCCTGGCAGCAAGCTTTCATCGATGTCGTGCGCGGGCGGACAACCATAGCCTAACGCTATAAGTGATGGGTATATCCGCTAAAATATCCTGGAAATTTGCACGTCGAAAGCGGCCGTGACGCTGAAATCGTGATAGGCGGGCCTGTCAGTCATCATCGCGTCTGCACGGGCCGACCTGGCGACGGCGAACCCTGCGGGGTCGATCCATTCGACGACGTCACCGGCGGCGATCGGAATCACGTCATAACTTTGTCGCCGACCATCCACGCCCGTAAGCTGGCCTAAAATATTGCGGAGGGCAACTTCCGCTACGTGAGCGACGCGTTCCCGGCTAAGCTGCCACGCCCGGAAGTTTTGCGGATCGATAAGTGCCTCAGCATCTTTGGCGATCGCATTGGCATCCATCCAGAGTTCGAATTCCGGTCGGAGAGCCTGAGAGTCCTCGCGCGTGCCTGCGATGCCTTGACCAAGAGCGAATGCGACGAACGGATCCAAAGTGCCCCATCGAAGCAGCTCCCGAAACCAGAAGCCAATCCATGGGAGCCCCGTTGTTGCGCGCCACGTCTCAAGCGTCGGCGACTCAAGTTCACCAGCGTTTGCTGACCACACTTGCGCCACCGCTGCTCCAACCGCCACGCCTAGGCGAAATTCGAGATTGTCGGCGACGAACCTCTGCCATGTCCGTAATGCTTCGGGCGCCGGCTCTCCTGCTGCCGGTCTCTTCATCCACCAGCCAAGTACATCTCCCCAATTCGCGAGAATAGCGGTATCTGTTGCGGTGTTCCGGACACGATAACCGAATCCAGGTTCAGACCTGACACGCTCTCCCAATCCAAAGAAGAGCTGAAACCGTTGTTCATCGTTCCAAACGCCGTATTCGGCCGCGTCCATTATATCCGCTATGATGTGTGGAGTAATTGCTTCAAACATACGACCGATAAAAGGCGTAAAGCCAAAATGGTAAAGTCGCTTTCTCTGCTCCGGGTTTGGATATAACTGGTCAACAAAGGCTCGCCCTCGCTGAATGAACATACGTTCTAGAAAGTCCTCCTCAACGGCTGCGATGTGGGCAAAAGTCCGCTGCCAGAGACGTCGCAAATACACTTCAGCTGTAGCTCCATCCAGCTGATCCTCTGTGATCAGCGTAAGCTCTTGCGTCGCCGCGAGAATGAACCCGTCCAACTCATCCAGCGTGTCCCCTAGCTGGTCGAGTGGCAGACGTGATTCAGTCGCGAGGTTACCCCCGACTTGCTCGGGAAGCGTAGCCTCAAGCCAATCCAGGACCTGCTGTTGCGTTTGCAAGCCGAGATGCTGCGCACATTTGTTGATGATCGATGTGAGGAGAGTAACAAGGGGGCTGTGAACCGCTCCGTCAGCTCGCTCGTCGGCTGCCAGCCGTTGGATCAGATTATTAAAATCTGCCTCAGCTTGGCGGACCTGCTGGAGCTGCGTCTGCCGAGTTGATCCCCTGGCCATGCTTTGAGACGTCGTCGACGGTGATTGAGGAAGCACCACCAGCGTCATACCCTCGATCGCTTCGGCTGCACCCGGCCGGCCAGCTCGACCGGCAAGGTTTCGAAATTCAGCGGCTGACATTGGCTGAACGTCGGGCTCGCCGGCTACGGTATCAAAGCTGCGCCTCAGCAAGCTCGTCAAAAAAATGATATCGAACGGAAGATTCACGCCCTCAGTCAGTGTCGCTGTCGCGACTGTAATTGGACATATGCGCCGCTCAATCAACGCGGTCATGAGACGACGCAAGCGTTGCGGCATTTGTCCGTGGCTGGTCGCTATACCTCGATCGAGAAGGCGCAGCTCGAACGACTCTAAACCGCAATAGTCGATGCAAGCAGCTCGAGCCTCGAGAAAGAGCCCGCTGTCCCAGTCGTCGGCCGGGACAGCGAACCTGTAGACGTTCGCCCAACCAGGAAGATCAAATGCCTCGGCAAATCGCCGCATTACACGCTCTGGCGATTGCGTGATCGACACCAGAATCCTACGTCCCCCTTCGAGAAGATGGAGTGCGGTCCAGAGTGTGTAGATCTCAGTGAAGTGCGGAAGGCTGTTTCGTACCGGTGCCGCTGGCTGAGGCATGATCGGAATTCGTAGTGGCAGATAGACGGGAGCGTCCCGACCGCGGACATACAAAGGCTGCCCATTCATGAACTCAATAGTGGCTTGCGGTGCGCGGAAGGGGTCACACTGTAGGGAGCCAATCACTTGCCTGCTACTTCGATAGCCGAGACCGACAGGCTCGGCGAGCGCAGAGTTCTCAATCCAGCGTGACACCGGTCCCGCCGCACCACCGGCCACCGCCGTCAACGCAATCCTCGGCATGTCAGGCTTCAACGCAAAGAGACGGGAGACCATGGACTCTAAGCGCATTGGCCGGCTGTTATGTGCGGCCAATTCTCTCATGGCTTTTGCGTCTGCCTCACCGACGATCTGATGAGCCTCGTCAATAATCATGAGACGCAGGCGCCGCACGAGTAGGTGACCAATGTAGCGGATCAGCGCTTCGGCCTTCTCGACCGTAGCGATCAAAACGGCAGGCCTGTCTGCGGTCAACCAATAGTCGGTAATCCCCCAATCAGCACCGCCATAAAGGCCGGTAACAATAATGTCTCCACCGAGCTCTGCGGTCAGCTTCGTCTCGACCTCGCTGGCGAGAGCTCGTGAAGGCACGATGTAAAGGGCTAAAGGCGCATACTCTTGTTCTTCGACAAGAAGGAGCTCCTTGACCAGGGCGAGATTGGCTACGAGGGTCTTGCCAGAACCAGTCGGAGTGCAAAGTGCAAAACTGTCTCGTTCGATGAGCCGTTCGAGTCCCTGGACCTGTGATGGCCATAAAATACCGCGTCCGCGCGCAAACTGCTCTCTGGCAAATCTCCACATGCGCTGCTGTTGCGCCGGGAGGCGTTCAGAAAGACGAGCCACCTTCACGTGGATGCTATCGGTTGCAAATCTATTTGCTGTTGCTTCCATCAGCGTCAGCAGGATCCAGAGCTCGTCACTTGAGAACCGTGACACCGTGCCAATCAATCCGCCCAATTTTCTTGTCGCGAGCACGACGCGGTTCTGATGGCCTCGACGGACAGCGTCAGCAAACATTCCGATCGCGCGGACCGTTTCGGCGACAATGTATTCGCCCATCCGGCTGGGTGACGGTCGCGCGTGCTCATCGGCTTCCCGGCGGTCATCTAGCGCCTCGTCGGCAGGCTCGTCTGTTTCATGATCGTCGACGACTGCTTCAAGTAATTGGTCAGATCCGTTGCGGCCGGTAAGATGCCGGTGATTGGCCCAGTACCTGGAGACAGCTGCAAGGACAGTCTCGAAATCCGCGGCCAAAAACGCCGCAAAGATTGCCGCTGCATCGCCGCCAAACTCTCCTCTGCGAAGTATACTCGTCGCCATCGCCGGCAGCCCGGCCATCTGATAGGCAGCTGCTGAAAGGAGCGTGACTGGCACATCTCTGGTAACAGGGTCGGACGACCGAGCGAGCCATTCCAACAACTCGCCGGCGCGTCGGTAGCATCCGCTGGCGTCGCCTGAAGCTCGTCCATCGATCTCGGTGAATATGCCTGCGGCATGTAGGAGCCGGCGTGCATCTCCGAACTGATCGTGTGATTCCTGCAAACCCCATGCAATTGTCGGAACCTGCCACGAATTTTGAAGGCTGCGAACGAACAACCGAGCTTGGGCTGCTGTCAGCTCATTTTCCGCCGCGCGATTGAGGCGAACTGTGGCGGCAAGCGCGCGGCGTTGTTCGTCCAATCTGGCCATTATCGCGGGTTCCAAAGGCTATCGTAGAGGCGTTCTATCAACTCAACACCATTCGAGATGACCAGTTCAACGATTTGGATCGGTCGACCGGCAGTGTACTCAGGGGGAGCCGCGTTCGTTGGAAGATAGGCCTGGCCGGCAGCACGCCTTGCGGCCTTGTTGCCGGCGATGAACACATAGTCGGTGCGCGCGAGCGGCGCCGCTCCCAGAAGCAAGGCGCGATCGAGCGACACGATTGCTTCCGCATACTCTTCTCGCGCTTTCTCACAGAGCAGACGGTTTATCTGTTCAAGCCCTTGCGGAGCAGGAAGGCCGGTATTCATCTCATTCCAGATGCCGTCCCCTTTTCGCACGCCATTCGCTGCAGGGCCATCCCATTCGCCCAGCATCAATTCGTCCATTACAGCGGGGGTGAGTGAAGCTCGCCATTTCGCTTCGCCTGCAATGAAACGAACAACTTCTCCAGTAGCGGGATCGATGCCGAGACCGATAAAATCGTTTCCGTGCCTGCCAGAGACCTCGCGGACGCGCGCCGGGTCCCGGGCAAGAGCAAAGATATAGGCTTCGACTTCCGCATGGTATCGGAAGAGAAAAATCGGAATCGACCACTGGTGGCGACCGATGAATTGGTAGGCCTGGACAAGCATCCCTGCCATGACCTCGCCGAAGAGACCTTTTTTGGCCGTTGGCGGAAGGCAATTCGGATAACGGGCATTGCCACCAGGCCCGTCTGCATCTGGGTGGAGGTCGATCCGAGCGGTTTGGTGAAACACGTCCCTCGCGTCGAGATGCGCCGACTCGAAATACGGTCGAAGGGCCTCAACGAGGGCATCATCCGGTGCTGTCTGCTGCTCAAAAAGTATATGACCGTAGTTGCCGTTTTCCCTGGCCGCTCCCAGCAGCCATCGGCCCAATGCCTCCATCGGAGGACCGCAATTATGCATCATTTCTGAAACGCACCTCCAGTTGGACACCCCACGTCCAACGCGTCGACATAATCGAAATTGCAACTTATTGTATTCGTGCTCCGAAATAGTCAAACTAAACTTTTGAAAGCGTTGGGAACAGCAGAGATATGTGCTCCGGTGGCAAATCGGAGCGGGTTCTGTGCGAGCGTTTAGATTGGAGGGAATGATGGGGCAGGCAAACAACAGAAAGCAAGCCTACGGCGCTGCAAGGCAGCAGATACTGGATCGCTTTGCGGGCCAGCACCGTATCGTCGCTGAAGCAGCTATCAATCTGTTCGATCGGTTCATCCTGCCCAAGCGCTTCACTGGGGCGTGCTATCAGGTCACAATGACGCTCGAAAAGCACCTCGCGGAGGCTCACGCAATCGCGAGTAAAACCGTCGTCGGCTATGTCAACGATGGAACGGACGATATCATGATCTCCCACGCTTGGTTGGAATTTGACAGCATGAAGGTTGATCTTGGCCTGTATGTTGTCGAGCGCCCCGACGTTGTTCACCCCGGGGCGGTCATCGTCCTCGATCAACAACTACTGCCTGGCAGAGTGAACTACAGCTATCATACGGCCCGTCCCGCTGCGTCCTTGGCCATTGTCGAGAAAATGCTGAGGGATCCCTCGACGGCGCATGTCGCCCGCCGCAAGGAAATAGAACACGAAGCGATGCTCCAGCGGAGCCGCGATCCGGCACTCCGAGATGTCTATTTGGCCGGCGCACCACCTGGATCAAGCTTCGCTTCGATGACATCCGTTCTTTGACGATGGGGTAGTCCGAGCACGTGAATTCGCCAAAGGAAACCCTCCTTAAGTGATTGATTTTATGGTCAATAGAATCTCTAACGGAACCTATATGATAGTTAAGGTTCGTTACTGCCTACAGCCGACTTGTCAAGTTTCTACCATCGATAACCACCGATTATCGATGGTAGATTGACAGAGGCCGCGAATCCACCTGTCGGTCGGCCTGAATGAGCGGAAACGCTTGGTTTTCCGGCCTTTCAGGCAGCTTTCGGCGAGGATCGGCGGAATAGCGGTGGATACAAGAGCCTCGGCGAGGGGCACTCTTCTCTCAGGCCAGCGCGGATTTCTCTGCAATCCCTCCCCCGGTCAGCGCTTCTTACCCCTCCCCTCCCCCGAACGCCCTAGTTTCCGGCATTTCCGCCAAGGATGGCCGCCAGGGTGCGTTTCACGCCGATTGCTGCCGGATGCCCGTTCGACATTGGATTTCGTGTCTGGCGGGGCTGCATTTGCCCGATAAAACACGCTTGCAACTGTTCATTTTCTCACGCATTCATTATCTGTACAGAGCACCGGAAAATTGAGCGAGAAACCATGGCAAAACGGCAAGCCGCCAAACCGTCGCCGGCCACCAGACGTCTTATCGGGGCTCCGTGGGCATTTCTACATTAATACACGCTAAGGGAATTTGAAGTTGTTT
>NZ_JBMDKV010000044.1:0-12914 GCF_057809895.1 Rhizobium sp. FG113
TTCTTGCCTCAAAATTAGGAAAGAAGGTGTCTACAAATCTCGGGGCTATTCACATTGCATAAATATTTACCTCTTGCTAACGGGTTAGCGCCGTGACCTACTGCGGTCGTCCTCAACAGGGTCTCGCTGCATGAAGGTGACCAGAATCTCGCCAAGAACCACCGCCGGCTGTCCGTGGAACGCTGGCCTGCTACGGGAAAGGTCGTGCGCAATCTGATCGAGCAGAGCCTACACAGGAATTGGCGTTCGCTGGAGGCTTACGCCATGCGCCTGACTGGCGACCCGGAAGCCGCGTCGGATCTGACGCAGACATGCGCGGTACGGGCATTGGCAAGTTTGGCCTCGCCGGCGGAGCAAGGCGCGATGCGCTCCTGGCTCTTCAAGATCATCCGCAATGCGTGGATCGACGATTTCCGCCGGACCAAGGGAAAGGTCGCCGAACTGCCGGCCGACGCCCTCGAAAACAGCTGGCGCTACGACGACCAGTTGATCGCGGAGCTCACCGTGCGCCAGGCAATGGAGCGCATCGATCCCGTGCATCGAGAAGTCGTGACCTTGATAGACCTGGCGGGATACCGCTATGCCGAGGCGGCCGAGATTCTCGGCGTGCCCATCGGTACGGTGATGAGCAGGCTGAGCCGCGCGCGGCTCGCTCTTCTGGAAAACATCGAGCGCAATGGCGCTCCTGCGAATGAGGCGAAGAAACGCCATGAAGAATGACGCCACGCTTTGCGCCGTATCGCCAGACGCTTTGACCTGGGAGGTGCTCAACGCCTATGTCGATGGCGAGCTGGCGCCGACGGCCGCGGCGACGGTCGCCTCTTCCGCTGCCAGCGATCCGGCGATCGCCGCGCGCATCGCTACGCTGACAACCCTGCGTGCGGCCTCGAAAGCGAACGCACCGGCAGGCAGGATTGCGAACGCCCGCCCATCCACGCTCCAACCCCGCCTGGCGCTGCTGGCGGCGACCATCCTGCTTGCGGTCGGCCTAGGCGTCTGGTCCTGGCAGAGCATGCCTATAGGGCCTGCCGGAACAGCGAGCGACGATCACGCGACGATCGCCGCGCGCGACTGGCTTTCCGGCGGCAAGATCCTGCCTCCAGACCATCTCGTGGTGGTCAAGGCGGAGGCGGATCGCTGGACGCTGCCGGATCTTTCCGAAGCAAGCCTCCGGCTCGCCTACATTTCCCCTCCTGAAGCGGCGATGGCCAGCCGGGGCGTCTTCGCGGGCTTCGTCGGCCCCCACGGCTGCAGGCTCGGTCTGTGGATCGGCACATCCGGGACGGGCGCGGACACGATGCCCGTTTCCCGCGACGGAGATGGGCTGAAGGTGCGGGCCTGGACGAGCGATGGGGTTAGCTACGCCATGATCAGCCGCAGCATGGATGGCCTGCGCCTGGATCACCTCGCGCGCCTCGTCGCCGAGATGACGCGGCGCGATGGCGAGATCACACCGGACATTCGCGTCGCCCTTCAGGCCACGGACAGCATCGGCCAGACATGCCTCTCCTGATTATTGTCAGTTCCGTGGAATAAAATCGGCACAGCCTGCGTCTTTAGCTCCCAGATGTTTTCCTGGGAGGACCATGATGTTCAAAAGACGCCAACTGCTGAAATCGATGGGGGGAGCCGCCGTCGGCATGGGGGCCGCGCTGGTCGGCGGCCCGAGACTGGCGGCGTTCGCCGCCGACACGACGACCCTCCCCTTCGCCAACGGCGAGCGTGAGCTCGTCGCCTATCCCGGCAAACGTCCGCTTATCCGGCTGACCGCGCGGCCGCCCCAACTGGAAACGCCCTTCTCCGTTTTCAACGAGGGCATCATCACGCCCAACGATGCCTTCTTCGTACGCTACCATCTGGGTGACATTCCGACGGAGATCGATCCCGAAACCTTCCGCCTGGATATCAAGGGCAAGGTGAAAACGCCCCTTTCCCTTTCGCTTGCAGAGCTGAAGTCCCGTTTCGAACCGGTCGAGATCATCGCGGTTCACCAATGTTCGGGCAACAGCCGCGGCTTTCAGGAGCCTCGGGTCGGCGGTGGTCAGGCAGGCAATGGTCTGATGGGCAATGCCCGCTGGAAGGGCGTGCCGCTGAAGGCCGTGCTCGAGGCCGCCGGCGTGCAGGACGACGCGGTGCAGGCTTCCTTCGGTGGACTGGACGGGCCGGTTCTGCCCGAAACGCCGGATTTCGTTAAGGCGCTCAGCGTAAGCCACGCCACCGACGGCGACGTCATGCTCGCATACGAGATGAACGGCGAGGAACTGCCCTGGCTGAACGGCTACCCGCTAAGGCTCGTGGTGCCCGGCCACTACGGCACCTACTGGGTCAAGCATCTCAACGAAATCAACGTGCTCGATGCGCCGCTCAAGAGCTTCTGGATGGACACGGCCTACAGGGTTCCGGCAAATCCCTGCGCCTGTATCGAACCCGGTACGACGCCGGCCTCGACCGTTCCGATCAGCCGTTTCGACGTGCGCAGCTTCATCACGAGTGTTGAAGACGGCGCGAAGGTTACGGCGGGCAAACTGGCATTGCGCGGCATAGCGTTCGACAGCGGCTATGGCATCGCCGAGGTCGCGGTTTCTGGCGATGGCGGCGTCTCTTGGCAGGCTGCCATGCTGGGCGAAGAACTCGGCAAGTATTCCTTCCGGGAATGGACGACGAGCCTTGAGCTGGGCAAGGGCGAGCACACGCTGATGGTGCGCGCGGTGAACCGCATCGGCCAGTCCCAACCCGTCGATCCGCTCTGGAACCCGTCCGGCTACATGCGCAATGTCGTCGAGCGCACCCGCATCGTCGCGGCCTGAGGAGGAAGAGATATGCGAAAGACTGCGACCATCACCCTCACGCTTACCTGCATTGCGATTGCCGGAACCGTTCTTGCGGCGCCGAGAACCTACGAACTCCCTGATGAGACGGCCACCTTGAAGCCGGGAACGGGCGAAGGCTACGAGGCGGCCGAGAACAACTGCGGCACCTGTCATTCCGCCGACTACATCAACTACCAGCCGCCGGGCAAAGGCAAAGCGTTCTGGGAGACAGAGGTGCACAAGATGATCAAGACCTATGGCGCGCCCATCGAGGAGAAGGACGCCGCCGCCATCGTCGAGTACCTCGCCGAGACCTACTAGAACGGTCCGGAAAGCCGGAACCGCCAGGATATTGTTTCTCCAGCATCATCCGAAGCCGAAGCTATCCGCTTCGGCCGGAAACGCTCCAGGCAGCGCGGGCGAACGAGGCCAGCGCTGTCTGGAGCACACAGTCAGCCACAACGAGTCAAAAGGAATACTCTGTGAAATCCCTGCTGCTTGCCCTCGCCTTCACGGGCGCCGCGTCCTTCGCCCACGCCCAGGACGCCGCATCCGGCGAGAAGATCTTCAATCAGTGTCGCGCCTGCCATCGCATCGGCCCCGACGCCAAGAACGCTGTCGGGCCGGTGTTGAACGGCGTGGTGGGCCGCAAGGCCGGCACCTATGGAGGCTATGCCTACAGCGACGCGATGAAGGCATCGGGCCAGGACTGGACTGAGGAGAACCTCACGGCGTTCCTGCAGAAGCCGAAGGCGGCCGTCCCCGGCACGAAGATGGCCTTCATAGGATTAAAAGACCCGACAAAGGTCGCCGATCTCATCGCCTATCTGAAGACGTTCGACGCGGCCGGTCAAAAGACGCAATAAGGTTATCGTGCTTCATGCCGATTTAGCCATTCGGCATGAAGCTACGAATGCGGCCAGCTCGAAGAGTGGCGGCCTGCGTACGCGCCAGGGCGACCGGCAAACAGGCTACGTAGCAGGCCGCGCCCAGTACCCATGCCGATCCGGGAAAGACATCGACGGAGGCGAAATAGATGACGCTGATCGCTGGTCTGCCCCCCATGGGTGATAAGTTTGGAATGTTAGCGCAGGCCGGTCTGGTGGCCACCGCCGGTGTTGACGCTGGCCCGTTTCGGCAAAACCAGACGGTCGTCTGTGGTCACGGTGGCTTATACCCCAGCGATGAGTAAGGCCGTACCTTATTGTAGTGCTGTCGCCAGCCTGCGAAGATGATCTTCGCCACCGTTAACGTTAAGAAGATTTCGCCACTGAGTAATTCTTCACGGAGTTTCGAATTGAAGCACTCGTAATATTTGCTTTCTCAAGGGTTGCCTGGCATGATGTAAGCCGTTTTGGCACCCGCCGCCGTAATCCACTCCCGTAGCGCCTAGGCAATAAACTCCGGCCCATAGCACATCGGGAATCTTGCTCTGACATAGCCGACGGCGCGCGTAGCCATGCGTAGTGCAGCGCGCCGTCGGCGGTGGTCATGGCCGGTCGACAGGTTTCTAAAGTGAAGTTGTCGAGGCAACACCTTGGAGGCGACAAGCCATGACTAAATATCTTTCTACTCCCACAACGCCGTGGTGCTAGCGATCGATATGTCGAAACACCGTTAGGAGATCCTTATCGAGCGGCTAGAAGGTGGCCGGCGCCGTCGCATGACGGTGATGGCGACCAAGGATGACTATGATCGCTTGGTGGAGGAACTGGCTTCCATGGCACAGCGATCGTCATCGGTTTCGAAGCGACCGGCAATTATCACCGTACTCTGGCGCATAAGCTGCTTGTGGCAGGTTTCCAGTTGCGACTGATTTCTTCAGTTGCATTGGCCAGAACGCGAGAGGCATTGAATAATTGTTGGGACAAGAACGATCCAAAAGCTGCACAGATTGTCCTGCACATGCTGCGGATTGGCGCTACCCCGGTGTATGCCGATCCGCTTGAAGCCGGCATCAACTATTTGCAGGAACTGTCGAAGACACACGAAGTCATCTCCAAAGCTAAGACGCAGACCTGGCACCGTATTGTGAGCAGTTACCTGCCACTCTATTTTCCCGAGATCGCCCACTTTGCTGGCAATGGTCGGTCGGAGTGGTCCCTGGCGCTCATCGAACGGTTCCCGGCAACCACCAGCATCACCTCACTCGGACGGGAGACCACTGTTGAAGAAGCATGGGCTCTCGTTGACTGTAAAGTCTCAAAAGCACGATTAATCAATGATATCTATCAAACAGCTTGCTCGTCTGTAGCGCGGCCCATAGCCGACGATGCCGTCACCATCAGCATGTTCCGCATCGTTATTGGCCAAGGTCGAAGCCTGATCTGTGAACGCAACCGCATTGTGCAAATCACTCAATCGCTGCTGGCAGACAATCAGGATTATCAGCTCCTGTGCAAGATCCCCGGGATAGGACCGATCAATGCTTTGACCATCTTGGCTGAAGCAGGCGACTTGCGCCGTTTCCGACACCATCGGCAGTTCGCAACGACCTCTTCTGGCTTGTGTCGTTTCGCGGCCATTTCAATGTCCATCTGAGGCTTATAAGCTACACTCCGTCAAGGATCACTTTTCAGGGGTAGCCTAGGCAGGACAAAGAAGGCGGCAAAGCCCGAACCGGCATCGGCGACAGCTATCGCGGTCGCCGACCGCTTGCGGAAGAGGCCGGTCAGCATCGCGAAGATCGCATAAGATTTGGTGCAATGCGTCCCCCCTGGTTATTCGGCCAAGAGGCTTCACATGTCCCCAAGTCAGGCCGTGATATCCCATCCAGTCATTCGAACGCTCTGAAGCCACAGGGCTTCTGCAGCGCTGGGATCGATTGCATAGGGGCGAACGCCGAACTTGCCCTCGGTCTCGATAGGCGCGACGTCGCAATCCTCGCAATAAACACCACCGATACCTTCAAGCTCAGGCGCCGTTGCACACCATAAGATCGTTGCGGCTCCCTGTTGCGGCATCTTCATGTCGCGCTCCGGGTCGATACGAGGCGTTCCATCGGGATTTACGGCATCAAATCGTGCGAGATCCTCTGCGGTCAAATGTCTCGCCAATGGACCAAGGACCGACCCGGGATGCACAGAGTAAGCTCGGACTCCCGGAGCCCCGCGGCGATCCAGAGCCACAGCAAAGAGGGCGTTTGCCGTTTTCGCTTGCCCGTAAGCCTGCCACTTGTCGTAGGGGCGGCGAACAAAATCGAGGTCAGTAAGGTCGAATCCCGGGATCCGATGCCCACGCGAGGACAAGACGACCACACGGGTGCCAGGGTTCAGAATTGGCCACAACGCACAGGTCAGGCGGAAGTGGCCCAGATGGTTGGTCGCGAACTGACCTTCGTGTCCATCTGCGTCGCGAAACAATGGCGTGGCCATGACGCCGGCGCTCAGAATCAGCAGATCGATGGTGATTCCATCTTTCCGGATGGTTTCCGCAAAGGTGCGTATTGAGCCCGGCTCGAGCAGATCCATCGGATGGACATTGGCGAGAGCGCCAAGCGTGGCAGATGCTGTGACAACGTCCCGCGCCGGCACGATGACGCTCGCGCCCCGCGAAGCCAACACCCGGACCGTTTCCAACCCGAGGCCAGATGCGCCGCCGGTGACGACGGCAGTCTTTCCGATCAGGTCGATATTGTCGGCGATCTGGGTGGCGGTGGTGGCGGGACCGTAAGATGTATTCAGGGGGTGCTGCATGACCTGTCTCCTTTCCCCGGCATTTGACATTTTCGGGACGGATAATCCATGCTGGAATAACCGAAATAATATCGAGATCGTCCGATGGACCCGCTTTCCCAGATCCTTCGCTTCTCCGAGGCGCATGTTGCAGTTTCGACCGGGCTCGTCGCCACCGGGCATTGGTCGGTATATGTACCCCCGACCAATGCGTTGAAGTGCAACGTCCTGCGCGAAGGCGAATGCCTGTTGGAAGTCGAAGGCCGGCGCCACAGGCTTACCCAAGGCGACTGCTTTCTCGTGGCGCCTGATCGGCCCTTTCTGATCGGAGCGGACCTCTCGCATCCACGTCCTGCATCGGAGGTCTTCGCTGGAAGCGGAAACCGCCCCTTTGCCCGGCTCGATGTCGGCGACGGACCGATTGCACGTATTGTCGGGGGCCGAATGCAGCTTGGTCAGGCAGCCGATCTGTTGGAACGGGCGCTACCGCCGCTGGTCATTTTACCCGTGTCGCATCCTGCCAGCGCTCGCATCGGTTGGCTTCTGGACCGCCTGGAGGAGGAGCAGTTCAGTGGATCTGCTGGCGCAGCGACGATCGGCACAGCGATCATGCAGATAGTGTTTGTCGAACTCATTCGGTCGCTTCCGCAGGACGCACCAGCTGGATGGCTCGCGGCATTGTCCGACCCGCGCATCGGCCCCGTGTTGCGTGCAATCCATGCCGAACCATCGCATCCATGGCGGCTTGAGGAATTGGCGGCAACCGCGAACTTTTCGCGTTCGCAGTTTTCACAGCGCTTCAGGGAGGCGGTTGGACTCGCGCCCATGGACTATGTACTTCGTTGGCGCATGGCAGTGGCCCGTCAGGCGCTTGCACAGCCCGGCGCAACAGTTGCGGGCGTCGCGGCAGGCCTTGGTTATGCCTCGGAGAGCGCCTTTGGCGCCGCGTTCCGCCGGGTCATGGGGACAAGCCCCCGTCGCGCGGCGATACGTGCCAACGGCGGGATCGACAGCCATCCAGAATTTCCGATGAAGGAGGATGGGTCTGTACGATGACTAGCCATGCGTTTGAAGGTAAATTTGTGGCAGTAACTGCCCCCTAAAGGAACAAAGCAACGCGGCTCTTTCCAGAGCTAAGCGGCTGTTTCAGGCTTTGAAAATTGCACTTTTCTGTCGCAGGTAAACTGTAGGGACGCCGGGCACAATTGCGTCAAGGAGATCCATTGCGCCTACCGTGTACGCAAATCACTCAGTGCGGCACATTGCCTGGAGTGTGAGCGCGGCCTTGCTCGCGTGACGTTCCTTGTGCCGCAGCAATCGAAATTGACGGATAGGCAGATCGAAAGCGGCTTGGGCAAGCAATCCTTGCTGCAAATGAAGGTTCGCCGCTGCCCTCGAAATCACTGTAGCGCATTGGCCGGTCGTGACTGCCGACAGTACCGCCTCATTCGAGGGTAGTGTCAGCGCGATTTGCAGATCGTTTCGCGACAGGCCCCGTTTCTCGATTGCACGTTCGAACTCGGACCTGGTGCCGGATCCCTCCTCCCGCATCACCCAGCTGCTACCGGAGCCAAGGTCCTCAACAGACAAGGGCCGCCCATCTGCCCAAGGATGATCCGGCGCCACGAGCACGATGAGCGCGTCCTGTGCAACCACCGTCGAGGAAAGCGCAGAAAAATCCAATTCTCCTTCGACGAAACCCAGCTCGGCATGTCCCTCGACAACCGCATCGGAGACGGTGCGCGTATTGCCGATGGTAAGATCGAGCTCAATGCCCGGATAGTCGCGACGAAAGCGCATCAGCACCGGAGGAAGCCAATAACTGGCGATTGTCTGGCTGGCACAGAGCGTCAGCCGTCCGCGCCGCAGTCCACCGAGTTCGGATAGCATCAACTCAGCGGCATGAACGCGAGCCAGCGTCGCCTTGGCCTCGGCAAGGAAGGTCTTGCCAATCTGGGTGAGCTCAATCCGTCGACCGACACGATGGAAGAGCTCTACGCGGTGATAGGCTTCGAGGTTCTTGATTGCGGTGCTGACGGCCGATGGCGTGAGGTGGATCGCTTCGGCCGCTTGCGTCAGATGTTCGCGCTCTGCGACGGCGATGAAAATAGCAAGCTGCTCGAATGTCATGACTAAATCATTCTATTTGATCGAATGAAACGTAGAATAATATTCGATGGATGTCGATATTCGCAGATGAGACATTTCCGCCATCGACATCAGTCCGATCGGCGGTCCAGAATGATCTACCAGCGTATTTCTCCAGTTATCCCGGGATTGGCCCTCTGCGGCGCAGTTGCACTCGCCGCCTATGCAGGTGAACACCTCGAGGCAACCCTATTTGGCGGAAGATGGATAGAGAGCCTGGTTCTGGCTATCGCGCTGGGTATTGCGGTCTGCACTTTCTGGCCCCTGCCAAACTCGGTTCGTCCTGGCATCCACTTTTCGGCAAAGATCCTCCTGGAAATAGCGATCGTCCTGCTCGGTGCCTCCATCAGCCTTTCGGCCATTCAGGGGGCCGGGGTCGCATTGATCGCGGGAATCGCCGCAGTCGTGATCCTATCGATTGGTGCAAGCTACTTGCTCGCTCGTCTCCTCGGCTTGCCACCAAAGCTTGCGACACTCATCGCATGCGGCAACTCAATCTGCGGCAATTCGGCAATCGTAGCGGTTGCGCCCGTCATCGAGGCTGGCTCGGAAGAGATTGCAGCCGCACTGGCGTTCACTGCAGTGCTCGGCGTCCTCGCCGTTTTCCTGCTTCCCATGCTCTACTACAGTGCCGGACTCAGCGTCTCGCAGTATGGGGTGCTGGCGGGTCTCTCGGTATACGCGGTGCCCCAGGTTCTTGCGGCAACAGCTCCGGTCGGTATCCTTGCGGTTCAAACGGGCACATTGGTCAAGTTGGTTCGTGTTCTGATGCTCGGGCCCGTCATCTTGCTCCTGGGCATTTTGGTGAAGTCCGAAAACGAGGCCGAGGATAAGAAGACCGGACATCACCATTCGCTCGTACCGTGGTTCATCGTCGGCTTCCTCGGGCTGATGGCATTGCGCTCGTTCGGACTGATCCCGGAAGCGCTTATCGCACCAATGGCCACGATTTCCACCGTGCTGACAGTGACTGCGATGGCGGCGCTCGGGCTCTCGGTCAATGTCCGCTCCGTCGCCCATGCCGGTGGCCGAGTCATGTGTGCAGCGACCTTGTCGCTTCTGGCGCTTGCGATGATCAGCTACGGGCTGATCGACATTCTGCAGCTTCGCTGATGCTGGTGCACGCAGGAGGCGGCACGCCCACAACAGAAATCGCAATCCAAGAGAAGAGTGCCATGAATATTCGAGCGTACGCTATAATCCTCGCAGCCCTGGTCCTGCCTCCTACTCTGACGATGGCTGCGCCAGCAGTCGATGTCAGCCATCCCGGGATCTTCGCTGACACCTTCATCGGTGCGCAGGAGGCTCCGGTGACACTGATCGTGTATTCTTCGCCGACCTGCCCGCATTGCATCGATTTCCATGAGGAAAATCTTCCGGCGCTGAAGAATCTGGCAGACAGCGGAAAACTTAAGATCGTCTACCGACCCTTCGTCCGCAATTCGCTCGATGCCGTTATCTTCATGCTTGCGAAAGCGGATGCCCCCTTGGGTTTCGATGAGACGGTCTCCCGATTCATGTCGAGGATAGACGAGATTGCCGCCGCCGGGGATACGGAAGCCGCCGTGCGAAGAGTTGCTGCCTCCCTTGGAATAGACAAGGCAACGTTCGACCGTGCAGTATCTGATCAGGATTACCTTGATCAACTCGGGGCTTCGACCGCGGAGGCCGTTAATAAATTCGGCGTCACTGGAACTCCGACTTTCTTCGTCAATGGCAAAGCTGTCGTACCCCGATCGAGCTTCGATGAAATCCAGGATGCTGTCATGGACGCAGCCACTCAGGTAGCGCCCTGACAGCCGTGGGTTTCGCTTGTCGCCGCCCATTTGCCCCGTTCAGCAACGGATCGTTTCGTTGCCGCCCTGCGTGAGTTCGTCGGCCGTGGCCCGCTCGTGAACCCGCAAAGATTTTTGCAGAGGCGATGGCAAGCTCCGCGCTTGCCGGTTCTCAAGTCATGCATATCCGTAAATTATGAGGAAAGCTTGGACTATGACACACACGAACAACGTCAAAAAAATCGCAGTGACCGGTGCGGCCGGACAGATCTGCTATTCGCTGCTGTTCAGACTCGCCGCCGGTGATCTCTACGGAAACGCGCAACGCGTCGAATTGCGCCTTCTCGACCTGCCGCAGGCACAGGCGAGCCTGCGGGGCGTTGTCATGGAGCTCGAAGACTGTGCTTTCCCGCTGCTTGCGAACATCGTCATGACGGACGACCCCGCGATTGCGTTCAAGGACATCGACGCGGCCTTCCTCGTCGGCTCACGTCCCCGTTCGAAGGGAATGGAACGACGCGACCTGCTTTCGGCGAATGCGGAAATTTTCAAGGCGCAGGGGAGGGCGATCAACGAGAATGCCGGTCGAGGCGCCCGCGTGCTTGTGGTTGGCAATCCAGCCAACACGAACGCCTCGATCCTGATCCGAAACGCGCCGGATTTCGAGGCGAGCCATGTCAGCTCGATGATCAGGCTCGATCACAATCGTGCGCTAACGCAGCTTGCCCGGAAGGCCAATTGCCTGGTTGGCGAGATCGAGCGACTGGTCGTCTGGGGCAATCATTCACCGACCATGTTTGCGGACTGGACTTTCGCCTCCGTCGACGGTCGGTCGCTGCCATCTGCGATTGGCGATGAAGTCTGGTATCGAGAAACTCTGATCCCGGAGGTCGCCCGCCGCGGAACAGCCGTCATCGAAACGCGCGGCGCCTCGTCGGCTGCCTCTGCCGCCAATGCCGCGATCGATCAGATGCGCGACTGGCTGAAAGGCACGGATGGCCGCTGGACATCCATGGCGGTTCATTCGACTGGCGAGTATGGCGTGCCCAAAGGCCTGGTTTGCGGTTTTCCCGTCGTTTGCGAAGAAGGCACATGGCGGATTGTCGAAGGCCTGGACCTCTCGGAGTTTCAACAGCACATGCTGAAACGCACCGTCGAAGAACTCATCGAAGAGCGCGACGCGCTTCAGTAAGCCGCCCAGCAGGCTATGAACTGGCTCCTTCGCGGATTGTGTCGCTGCCTTTTACGCTCCCGATATTACCGGGCGGGCTGTCAAGCAGACGTGATGAAGCTTTTGCTATTCAACATGCTAGCAGCTCCCTACTGTCAGCTGGAGAAGAATACACATGAAACTCTACACGTTTTTCCAGTCGGGCTCGGCTTACCGGGTTAGGCTTGCTCTCAGTCTCAAGGAAATAGCCTATGAACCGATCTACGTTCGAGGTGGGCGCCTCGCTTCTGAACTCGGTGATCCTCGGTTCCTTGCGCTCAATCCCTCAGGAGCTGTGCCAGTCCTTGTGGACGGTGACAAGGTGCTCACGCAGTCGCTGGCGATCATCGAATATCTGGAGGAGAGGTTTCCCGACCGTCCTCTGTTGCCGAAGGATGCGCTCGGAAGACAAAGAGTGCGGGCGCTGGCGCAGATTCTCGCCAGCGACACGCACCCGTTGATCACTGCGCGCGTTTTTAGACGCTCGGACCCCAGGGTTTCCGTCCATTCATCGAAAGGCAGATTGCTGGTGATCAGAGTAGCGCCGCGCTCGTAGCGTTGCGAGATCAGCTCGAACAGCAACTCCGCACCGGTCTTCGACAGCGGCACAAAGCCCAGCTCGTCGATGATGAGCAGCTTATAGGCTGCCATCTGCTTCTGGAACCGAAGCAGACGCCGCTCATCACGCGCCTCCATCATCTCACTGACCAGGGCGGCGGCCGTCGTGAAGCCGACGGACAAGCCTTTCTGGCATGCGGCCAGGGCGAGGCCGAGAGCCACATGCGTCTTACCCGTGCCGCTGGGGCCCAGGGCGATGACGTTCTCGCGGCGCTCGATCCATTCGCATCGGGCCAGTTCCAGCACCTGCATCTTGTTGAGCTTCGGAATGGCGGTGAAGTCGAAGCTGTCGAGGCTTTTTACGACGGGGAATTTGGCCGCCTTGATCCGGCGCTCGACCTTGCGGCGGTCGCGCTCGATCATCTCCCGTTCGGCAAGCCGGAAGAGGTAGGCGACGTGATCGACGCCTTCGGTGGCACATAGCCGGGCCAGCTTCTGGTACTCCCGCTGGAAGGTCGGCAGCTTCAGAGCTTTGAGATAATGGGCGAGCAGGATATCGGGTGCTTCAGTGCTCATGCCGCTTCTCCCGCATCCGACGACAGGAGGCGCATATACGCCTTCGCAGAGGTCTTCTCGACCGTCGCCCTTGGCAGGTAGGGATAGATCGCCAGGTCCAGTCGCGGCGGCCGGCGCTCGACCCGGCACAGGATCAGATGCTTGACCGCATCGAAGCCGATCG
>NZ_JBMDKV010000045.1:0-12494 GCF_057809895.1 Rhizobium sp. FG113
CACGTTAGCACTTTGATGCTGTCGGAGCGGGCCGTTCCACCTCATCAGGGGTCGGACTACGGGCGAGCCCGTGCCGCCGGGTGGATTCGGACGAGCCGAACGCACCCGGTGATGTCAGCCAGTCTTCGGGCCTGCGGGGTCCTGTCGCGCGGGGGATGGTCCCCCGCCTGCAATACAGGAGCCAAACAGATGTCCCGCAAAGATGCACACGCCTTCGCCGCCTCCCTTGCCGCCACGCTCATGGTCTCGATCGTCGTTTTCCAGGCTGGGGATGGAACCTTCGGCGCCGTCCCCGCCGATGAAATCGACGGCGACGAGGTCGTGATCGTCTCGGAATACGATCCCTTCGGGTGAGGCTTCGGCCTCACTTCCCGAGGGCTCGGACACGGCGCTGGTGCGCGGCCGGGCCTATCGCGTCCGTGTGATCGGCGCTGCCGATCTTGGTAGACAAGTGTGCCCCCTGCGCACGTTGTAGGACGCGATGGGCGGAGAGCGGACGGTCGCTGCGCAAAGGATGGAGGTCAGCAATGCGAACAAAGCGCTAATTCGCGGCAGTTACTCGAACGACCGCTTCACGGTGAATCTAAATTCGTTCGGCAAAGCGCCTGATGCGTTGCACCAGGCGCTTCTTGTTCCTGTCACATCGCGTTACTTGATGGCGAGGATGTCGAAGTTGTGGACGGTAGCGACCACACCGTCGTCCCACCCGCCAGCGACCAACTCCGCTGCCCGTTCGTTCAGCAGCCCGGCGACTTGACCGGCAAAGTGTGCTTCACGGCCAGCATTGTTGGTGAAGATGTCGAAGATTGCGAAGGATGTTTCGTCAATCTGCAGCGCCGCCCAGAACAATGTGCCGGGTTCGGTTTCTCCGACGATGGGACCAGCTGCGGTCAGCAAGGCTGCCAATTCCGGCCCTCTGCCGGGTGCTGCTTCGAGCGTGATGTACGTGGCTGTCGTGGCCGAGTAGAGATCAACCGGTTCCCTCACCGACAGAACATCGGAATTGTTGATATTCGCGACAACACCATCGTCCCAGCCCCCGGCGACCAGCGCGTCGGCATTTTGGTTCAAAGCCGCGGCCACAGCGCCGGAGAAATGCGCATTGCGCGCTTCTTCATCCACGAAGATATCAAAGATCGCGAGCGTATCGTCGGCTTGTAAGGCAAACCAAAGCACGGTGCCTGGTTCGGTGTCCGCGACAATCGGGGCGGCTCCGGCCAGAAATTCGACGAATGCTTCGGTCTGGCCTTCAGCGGCGGGCATGGCGATGTAGCTGGCAGTGTGATTTTCCATTGGGGTTTCCTGTGCGGGTGCAGATGTCGTGATCAAGGCCAAAGCGGCGAGTGTCTTGAGAATTTGGGCTTTCATGGTCGCCTCCTGATTGAGAGGTCGTTGTGTTTGGTTTCGATGCACCCTTTTCCCATGCCGAATGCCTCAGGGACCAATCCCGAACTTCTATTCTTTGATAGACATGTGCTATGGTGAACCTCATGGCGGAAAGTGACGGAGACTGTGGCAGTGGAGATGAACCAGATCAGGTATTTTTTGGCTGTCTGCCAGCATCGCAACTTCACCCATGCCGCTAGCGCCTCAAATGTTTCCCAACCGTCCTTGACGACCGCGATCAAGAAACTTGAACACGAGCTCGGGGGTGATCTGTTTGTCAGGGACCGCGCGGGATGCAGGTTGACGGCACTCGGAAAACTCATGCAGCCAAGGCTACAGAAAGCGCATGACGAAACGCAGGCAGCTAAGGCAGAAGCCGTCCGCCACACGCGACTAGAGCGGGTTCCTATTTCTGTCGGTGTTGGCGAAACGATTGGTCACAACCGGATTTCAGCCGCCGTGGAACGCTTCCGTACACGATTGCCGCAAGCCGAAATAGAGTTGATCGTGGCGTCTGCCTCCAAGCTTCTGGCCGGATTGCGAGAGGGTGAATTTGACGTCGTTGTCACAGCGGCGACGGTCAGTGAAGACCTCTATCGTATAGACCAGCTCTATGACGAGTCCTACAAGGTTGTGGTGTCCAAGTCGCACCCGTTGTCTGAACGAGACGCTATTTCTCTTTCGACACTCGCTGAAACTGACATGCTCGATCGACCCAATTGCGAAATGCGGGATGCGTTGCATGGGGCATGTGCAGACCAAGGTCACGAACTCTACGCGGCCTATCGGTCAAATCGCGTGGATTGGTTAGTCGAACTCGCGCGGCAGGGATTAGGCGCGGTGATTTTGCCAACCACGGCAATTCCAGCAGACAGGGGCCTCGTTTCGATACTCATCGACGGCCTTGAAATTTCGCGAACTGTTTCTGCTCTTCGTTATCGGCACCAAACGACGAGACCAGAGACAAATGATCTGATCCGTGAGATTGCGCGTGTGTAGGCGCAGTATGGAGGCGTCGCCTTAACCGGCTGGTGCGGATCGAGGCAATAGTCTATCGGCATGACTGACGATGCGTCCGCCCGATACAAACGCCACCGCTTTCCAGCCGAGATCATCGCGCATGCGGTATGGCTCTATTACCGGTTCCCGCTGAGCCTGCGCGATATCGAAGACCTGCTTGCCGAGCGCGGCATTGCCGTCTCGTTTCAGACCGTCTCAGAATGGACGACTAAGTTTGGCCTGAAATTCGCCCACCAACTCAAGCGGCGGTCGATCGGCAACTTCGCAGACAAATGGCATCTCGATGAGATGGTCGTATCGATCAAGGGCAAGAAATACTGGCTGTGGCGCGCCGTCGATGCCAACGGCTACGTTCTCGATGCTCTGCTGCAAAGCCGCAGAAACAAGGGAGCCGCTCTTCGGCTGATGCGCAAATTGTTGAAGAGCCAAGGTGTTGCGCCGCGCGTGATGGTGACAGACAAGCTGCGTTCTTATTCCGCCGCAAAGCGAGAGATCATGCTGGGGATCGAACACCGTTCGCACAAAGGGCTCAACAACCTCGCAGAAAATTCTCACCTTCCCGTTCGACGACGAGAGCGACGCATGATGCGGTTCAAGTCGGCAGGTCAATGCCAACGTTTCGTCTCAACCCACGGCCAAATTGCCAATCTTTTCCAACTTCATCGAAAACACCTGAATGCCGCTGATCATCGCCAACTCCGCGCCCTCGCCAGCGCCACCTGGCGTGAGATCGCGTTGCCGATCCAAGCCTGAAATTCAGGACAAAGAAATGATTGCGTCCTACGTCAGGTTAAGGCGACGCCACCGTCCGGGTGCGACCGCGTTGGCGCGAATATTGTCGCCCGCATATTCGTAGGCCACGCTCTCGGTGAGGCGCTTCACTGCCGCTTTCGAGGCACAATAATCCGCGGATGCGGTGAACTGCGGGAAGGAGCTGAGCGAGGCCATGTTGACGATACAGCCGCCGCCCTGCGCCAGAAAATGCGGGATGACGTTCTTGATCGTGTAGAACTGGCTCATCAGGTTGATGTTGATGACCCTGGCAAAAGCCTCATCGGTCAGTTCATGGGTGCGAACGATCGGCCCGGCTATGCCGGCATTGTTGACGAGGATGTCGATCTTTCCGAAATGCTCGATCCCTTTGGATATCATAGCGGCGACGTCTGCTGGATTGCTTACATCAGTGACGACCGGCAGGACCGTGTCACCGAACGATTCCGCCAGACTGTCGATTTTGAGATCAGCCGCAATGACTTTCGCGCCCTCCTCGACGAACCGTTTGGCTATGGAAAACCCGATGCCAGACCCGGCGCCTGTTACGACTGCAATTTTACCTTCAAGTCTCGCCACTTATTGCTCCTCGTATGCTTTAGTCTTGCCACGCGTTGCGTGGATTCAGGGAAAGGATGAGGGGGCAATCGATCGACCGCCTCCTCGCATCGTGGCTAACCGTGGAAGGTCACGTTTGATGAGATGGGATCACGGCCCATCCGCGTCCGGTTTGCCTGGGCGCCTTCATCGGCGTATCCGAAGGATATTCCGTAGAGAAGCTTCTGATCGCTGGAGACGCCGAGAACATCGCGGACCGTGTCGGCAAACATGCCGAGGACGGTCTGCGGAACACCTCCAAGGCCCTTGGCAGTCAGGGCCAAGAGAAAGGTCTGGCCGTACATTCCAAGGTCGCCCGCAACGCGGACATTATCACCGACGACAGGCATGAAAAGGAATGCAGCATGCGGTGCATTGAAGAATGAGAAATTGACCGAGGCCGCTTTCGCGCGAGCCTCTTCGTCGTCTCTTTTGACGCCGAGGCTTTCATAATAAATCTTGCCCTGCTCGCGAACCCGCTCGTCGTGGCGACCCGTGAAAGCTTTGTTGCTGAAGGAAAAGTCGAGCGAATAGCGGCCGGCCCGATTTGCCTCGTGAAGCGCCAGAGACAGTTCGTCACGCTTGTTGCCGCTGACGACATGGACGTTCCATGGCTGAGTATTGCAGTTCGATGGAGAATGCTGAGCCTCCTCCAGAACATCGCGGATGATCTCGTCGGGGACGGGCTGCGGCAGGAATGCTCGAATCGAGCGGCGAGCGTAGACGACCTCTTCAAAGGTCAATCCGTCCCGAGTTTGAGGAAGGCGGTTGATGGTGCTGTCCAAGGTGATCTCCTTTGTGCCGACGGTGGGCTGGCCACGAATTGGCGCTTGTCCCAAGCAATGATTGGCGTTGAGGGATTGAGCAATCCGCGATATGTGCATCACATAGGTGCATTGAGTGCTTTAATCCAACGGAGGCGGCTGGTGTTCAATCTGGAAGGTTCACGCATTGATGAACTGGCTGCTCTCCTGGCGGTCAGCGAGCACGGATCGTTCATAGCTGCGAGCCGCGTCCTTCAACGTCACCAAACCATTGTGTCGAAGCGCATAGCGGCGTTGGAAGGCAGATTGGGTGTCCGACTGATCGAAAGGACGACCCGACGGGTCCGATTAACGGAGGCCGGAAAGCTGCTTGCTATTCGATTGCGTTCCGCAGCGGATCTTATCGGCCAAGCCGAGCAGGAAGCGTTAGACGGTGCGATTGAATTGCGTGGAAACTTGCGGTTGACGGTGCCGGCTGCAATGGGTCGGATCTGGCTGGCACCTATTTTGCCAGATTTTATGCGGCAGTATCCGAACCTGGAGGTCGAGGTCGACTATGCAGAGCGATATGTCGATCTGGTCGGGGAGGGGTTTGATGCTGCAATCCGGCTGGGTTCGTTGAGCGACAGTCGCCTCGTTGCCAAAAAACTCGGCGAACATCGTGTTGTGCTAGCGGCCTCGCCGCAATATTGCGAGCGGTACGGCATGCCCGCCTCACCGCGAGACATGCCCAATCACTCCATGCTCGAATATACTGGTCCAGTGATATCGCCTGAACTGCATCTCACAAACGGTCGCCGTCGGGAAAGCTATTTGCCCAAGGGCAAGTTTCGTTCGAACGACATCATGGCATTGTTAGAAGCCGCGAAGGCCGGCCTTGGTGTAGTCTGCGCGGGTGATTGGTTGATGGCGCGCGATTTCGCAGCCGGGACGTTGGTGCGCGTGATGCCGGGCTGGGAATTTGAGCCGAATGGCGGCGTCTACCTGTTGCGGCCGTCTGTAAACTTTACCGTGGCGCGAACGGAAGCGTTCGCCGCTTGGATCGGCGAAGTATTTGCGTCCGGGTCACCATGGGATGCCGTCATCGCCGATCGCTAGGCGATACCAATTCGATCGACGGCTCGCCAATCCTATCCCTTGTAGCGCAGCGCCTCCACAAGCAGAGAGAAGGCGGGGGTATGATGTCGTCTGCTCGGATAGTAAAGATGGTAGCCTGCGAAGGGTGGGCACCAATCTTCAAGCACACGGATCAACCGCCCGGATGCAATGTGCTCGGCCGCCTGGCTTTCGAACACGTAGGCCAGAGCAAGTCCATCCAGAGCGGCTGATTCCAGCATCTCGCCATCGTTGAGGATGACCGGGCCGTTGACCCGCACATCCAGTTCTTGGCCATCACGCTCGAATTCCCACGAAAACAGGCCACCACCACTCGTCATCCTGTAGCTCGCACACAGGTGCTCGCTGAGATCGTGGGGTGTTTGGGGGATCGGCCTGTGTTCGAAATAGCTGGGTGCTCCGACCACCGCCATGCGCAGATCGGGGCTGACTTTGACCGCGATCATATCCTTTTGGACGCTCTCCCCCAAACGAATGCCAGCATCGAACCGGCTTGCGACAATGTCCGTCAGGCCCTCGTCGAGATTAAGTTCGACCGTAATCTCGGGATATTGGGGGATAAGCGTCGTCAGGACGGGCCACAGAACTGTTTTTGCCGCATGCCGAAACGTCGTGATGCGAATAGTACCGGACAGCTTGTCCTGCGACGCGGTGAGCGCTTCGATCTCCCCATTGATATGATCGAACGCAGGACGAAGGCTTCTCAGCATTCTCTCGCCTGCATCGGTCAGGGACAGGCTGCGCGTCGTGCGCGATATCAGTCGCACCTTGAGACGTTCTTCAAGCATCCTGACCGAATAGCTCAATGCAGACTGCGACAGGCCCATTTTCGCGGCCGCGCGTGTAAAGCTTCCCTCCTCAGCGACCGCGATAAACGCGGCCAGATCGCTGAAGTCACCTCTTCTCATTTATCAATCTCACTTCTAACGCCATGCCGATTATAGAGTCTAATCGAAGTGTGAGCCATGCACTATTTAGTTATCAGCTCGTGTTGATGGCGGTGCGAGCGCGGACATTTTCGTCGGGCGGTGGGTGACAATGATCAAATTCACGAAGCGAAGAGTTCTCGGTGGGCTCGTGATCGCGCCAATCGCGGCAGTGCTGGGGCAGTCAGCAGCGGTCGTCGCCATCGATGCCATCCAGAAATCGCGAAATGACAGACGCGTGGCGCGGGACTATCCCGATGTGACAGGCAATGGCGCCGCGATCATTTACTTCTCTCGATCCGGCAATACGGAAATCATGGCCCGAGAAATCGCCAAGGCTAAAGGCGGCCGCGCCTTTCCCGTGACATCCAGCGATTACGAAATCGGCCTTTGGGGTTGGGTCCGCGCCCTTCGCGATGCACGCGACAGGCAGGCGAGGATTGTTCCGGCGACCATGGATTTATCCTCCTACGATACCGTCTACCTGGGGTCGCCGATCTGGATGTATAGCCCGGCGCCGCCGTTGTGGGAGTTTGTTCGCAACAGCGATTTCACAGGGCGAAAGGTCGTTCTCTTCAACTCCATGAACAGCAAATTCGAGCAGAGCTTCATCGACGAGTTTGCCGCTCTCGTGCGTCAGCGCGGTGGTACGTTTGCCGGTCACATGTTCATCATCCGAGGGCGCATGACGCAACAGATGAGCACCGAGGATTTCATCCTCGAGACGCGAAATCTCGTTCGACGTTTTTGAGCAATTTAGAAATCCGCTTTCTAAAGGCATGCAGATTGCCCCTCCTAATCAGAGAGTGGGGCAGGGTTTACATAATCGCCATAGATCTGATCATTTTGCGGAAGTCTGCCAGCATGTGTCCTTCATCCCTGCTTTTTCAACCGTTTCAGTTCACCAAGGGGATTGAGCTCCGAAATCGTGCGGTGATGGCGCCCATGACGACGTGGTCTGGCAATGCAGACGGGACGGTCGCCGATGAAGAGGTCTCCTACTATCGAGAACGCGTGAAAGGTGTTGGCCTCGTTATCACCGGCTGTTCCCACGTTCAGCCGAACGGTATCGGCTTCACAGACGAGTTTGCCTGCTACGATGACCGGTTCATCCCAAGCTTGAGCAAACTGGCCAAGGCCGCAAAAAGCGGCGGAGCCCCCGCCATTCTCCAGATCTTCCATGCCGGCAACAAGGCGGTCCCCTCGCTCATTCCCAACGGGACGGTTGTTGCCCCGAGCGCCATCCTTCCGTCGGCAGCCGAGCAGGGGGAGGGAAGCGTTCACGCGCTCGCGCACGACGAAATCCTCGATATCGTCGAGGCTTTCGGTCGGGCGACCCGTCGAGCAATTGAAGCTGGTTTCGATGGGGTGGAACTTCATGGGGCGCATGGTTTCCTGCTCCAGAATTTCGTCTCACCGCATTTCAACAGGCGGGACGATCTATGGGGCGGAAATCTCGAGAACCGGCTCCGTTTCCCCATTGCAGTCTTGAACGAGGTAATGCGGGTGGCCGAGGATTATGCCCGACGGCCGTTTTTGGTTGGATACCGGGTGTCTCCTGACGAGCCCGAAGCAGAGGGTCTACGCATCGCAGACACGATGGCGCTGATCGAGGCACTGATCGCCGCAAAAATTGACTATCTTCACATCTCCCTGCCTGACCTCCTGAATGCACGGCCTGTCGATCAAATAGGCGGGCCGACAACAGCGGCCATCCTGCTCAACCGGGTCGGAGGCAGGGTTCCTGTCATCGCCGCCGGCCAGATCGAGGATCCCAAACAGGCAGAGGAGGCCGTTCGTGAAGGTCTTTCGCTTGTCGCGATCGGACGTGGCATCGTGACTAATCCCCGTTGGGTCGAGTTGTCCCAGGAGGGGCTTTCGGATCAGCTTCAAACGCATCTCGCGCCCGAGCGTCTGCCAGACCTGGCGATACCAGCAAAGCTATGGAACGCCATTCAACAACGGCCAGGCTGGTTCAAGACGACTTGATCTGCAAGCGGCTCTAAACACCCGTGGCAGTCGAATGTTTCATAAGGCGCATTGATAGGCCTATGCAGATTTAGATCCATAATAGATGAGCGCTGCGGCTCTATCTTTGAACCAGCTTCTGTCACGCGAGACTTGTGACAGAGGCGTGAGTTCAAAAAAAGGATATCCAAATGGACTATCGAAAGCTCGGCAACACCGGAACGTCGGTATCGAAGCTCGCGCTCGGGACCATGGGTTTTGGAACGGAGACCCCTGAGAAGGAAGCCTTCCAAATCCTTGACGCATTCGTCGATGCAGGCGGCAATATGATCGATACCGCTGACGTCTATGGTGGCGGTGCGTCGGAAGAGCTCATAGGTCGATGGATTGCGAACAATCCAAGCAAAGCCGAAAAGATAATTCTCGCAACAAAGGCACGTTTTGGAACCGGCCCTGATGTCAATGATGCAGGCTCCAGCCATGTCCACCTGAACCGAGCGCTCAACACCTCACTTCGAAGGATGGGTGTCGACACCATCACGCTTTACCAGCTGCACGGGTGGGACCCGATAACACCAGTCGAGGAGTCATTGTCCTTCCTGGATGCTGCAATGCGTGCTGGGAAAATCCAGTATGTGGGGTTGTCGAATTTCACTGGTTGGCAGCTCCAGCTGTTCATTTCGACGGCACGGGCGATGGGCGTTCGGCTGCCCGTGACGCTGCAGCAACAATATAGCCTCGTCTATCGAGAGATCGAATACGAAGTCATCCCTGCGGCACTGCATAATGAGTTGGGGTTGCTACCCTGGGGACCTCTAGCGGGCGGGTTCCTGACAGGCAAGCATCAGCGCGCCTCCAAGCCTTCGCCTGACACTCGCCTTGGGAGGGACAATCCCATGCTTCAGCACATGACCAACGATCTGTACCAATCAGATAGGAAATGGGCGGTCGTCGATGCTGTTAAGCGTGTCGCCGATGACATTGGAGCGACGCCGAGTCAGGTGGCATTGAGCTGGGTTGCAAATAGGCCCACCGTTTCGGCCCCGATTATCGGCGCTCGGACGATCGGGCACCTGCAAAGCAATCTTGCCGCTGCCCAGTTGATGCTCGCCGGCGAAGCTATTGCCTTACTTGATTCAGTCAGCGCACCGGTGCCCGACGATTATCCTTATGGCCGTTTCGGCGTTCTTCAGAGGGCTCGTTACATCGATTCAAGCGACCAGGCACTGAAAGAGCTGTGAAAAATCGGTGCTCCTCACACAATGGCGGGGAGCACCGCCATTCAAACTTAACCCCCGGTGAGATTGAGCCATGGCCTACCACCCAGAAGATTATCAGGCAGACGGATCGCGGTTTTGCATCGGTGCCATTCTCGCCGGAGTCTGCCTCTTTCTGATGGGTGCCTTGTCCATCGACCTGGCGCCGTCCCGGCACGATGTCCGCTTGGCTGTTGCCGACGAAATCCCATCTCATGTGATCAATGACTGCATCTAGCTCGGTCATCCGAAGTGGCGGACCGAACGACGATAAAAACGCGAGGAAACCAAGCGATGAAAATTCAACGCAATGGTGAAAAGCCGTCAGCTGTCGGTCCGAATGACTATTTTACGGGTATTGTTCGCATCGACGCTCCTTTCCAGACTGAAGAGCCTGCGCGGGCCTCCGGCGCAACAGTCACGTTCGAGCCTGGCGCGCGTACCGCGTGGCATACCCATCCGTTGGGTCAAACGCTTCTTGTCATTTCCGGGCTGGGGCATGCGCAACGTGACGGTGGCCCTATCGAAACACTTCGTCCGGGAGACATCGTCTGGTTTCCGCCGGGGGAAAAGCATTGGCATGGAGCGACCCCAACCACTGCAATGAGCCATGTCGCAATCGCTGAAACCCTCGACGGCAAAGCGGTCGATTGGCTGGAGAAGGTAACCGACGATCAATATCGTGGTGATAACGCATAAATCACAGGACGGCTACGCCCATCACTTCAATAGAGGTTTTGTAGTGACAGCCCTCCTGACAGACACCGCATTAAGGAATTATCTGTCGATGTGTTGCTTAGCGCTGTCACTCGGGCTGCGGTACACCTCCGGCCGCGATAATCATTTCAACAGTATCTACGTCGGTTACTGCGGCATCTCCAATCTCCACGTCGATTATTGGGAACCCGCTGTCTGCTATGACTTTGCGAGCTCCAGTGTCGCCTTGGAGACGGTCGAGCTGGCTGAATAACTTGCGCGGTAGGATCACCGGGTTCCCTGGGGCTTGTCGCAAATTCTCCTAGTTAACTGGATGTTGACCATCTGAAGAGAAATCCGCTCCAAATGTTGTGGAGTGGACCGATGATTCTGAATGCCATTACCGAGAAGCTGAAGCGCCAATCGAAGGACGATTTCAAAGGGCGTCATTTCGAGGCATGGCTGATCATACAGGCGGTGACTTGGTATTTGCGTTACCCACTGAGCTATCGCGACTTGGAAGAAATGTTCCGCGAACGCGGGTTCGAGGTCGACCACAGCACGATCAATCGCTGGGTGCTCGCCTATGCGCCTGTCATCGAGAAGCGGCTGCGCCAGTTCCGGAAACCACATTGCGGGTCGGTCCGGGTCGATGAGACTTACGTCAAGATCCGTGGCAAGTGGCGCTATCTGTACCGCGCCATCGACAAGCACGGCGACCCGGTGGATTTCTTGCTCGCTGCGCGTCGCGACCTCGATGCCGCGAAGCGCTTCTTCTGTAAGATGCTCAAGGAGGAGCCGTTATTCTCACCGGAAAAGGTCGGCACGGATGGTGCCAACACCTTCCCGTCGACGATCAAGATGGCCGTCGATGATGGGCTTTTGCGTCCCAATCCCGTGCACTATGTCACCAAGCATCTCCAACAAGGCATCGAGAGCGACCACTTCCGGGTGAAGAAGAACATGCCGAAGGTCGGTGGTTTCCAGTCATTCAACACGGCGCGGCGAACCATCGCCGGTTTCGAAGCCATGCTATGGTTGAGGAAGGGCTTCGGCTTTTCCGGTGGTTGGACTGTCAACGACCAGAACGACCTACTTGCACGCCTCTTCGGACTTCAAAAGGTTAACAAAGCATGAAAACCAAGCCGCATCCGGGGAATTTCTGACCTCGGATAGAACTTGCGACAGGCCCGTTCCCTGGCTTACCATGGGAGGTGGCGCGCACCACAGATCCTAGTGCGGCCGTGGCAAATGTCTTTCTCATGAGGGCGAGATGCGTTGTTTGCACAAGCGGCATGTCTGCCAAATATATCAACGCCCCATCAATTCCATGCGGTAGCACGCTGATAGCCGCCTTCAGCGACGAAGCCATGCCGTCGGCATAATTTGGATTCGATACGATCTCCACATGGCAGTCGATAATCGCTTCGCGAATTTCCTTCTCCCGATAGCCTAGGACGACGATGGTTGGACTGAACCCAACCTCAATGACACGGGTCAATGAATTGTGAACAAGTGGGCTCCCATCAAACAAAGACATTAGCTTGTGGGAACGCCCCGTCCGCGACGATCTGCCTGCCGCCAGAACGATAGCGGCCAATCTGGGACTATGTTGCAAAATCAATACTTTACCGAGCACGTGTGTGATGCGCAGGTCGGCCGGTCAGGCGTGCATTTCGACGACCTTTGCTAAGTAGTACCTTATCCACGCGCAAGTTCCATACTGGAAATCGCAGTGCCCTTTGAACCTGTTGGAAGGACGATCAATTTGTATCTTTCGATATGTGGGGCGTCGATGTTCAGCGCGAGGCGGAGCAACACAGATTCAACTGAAACTTGAAAATCTAACGCCAACTCGTCGCATAATCTGAAGCACTCCAATCCCGCTTCTTGTGATGGCGTCCTGGACCAGGTCCGGATCTCCGTCGATCAACCCTCATATGTGGAACGGCCCGCGGTGCAAGGTGCAATTTCGTCGATTTCACCATACGGGA
>NZ_JBMDKV010000046.1:0-11629 GCF_057809895.1 Rhizobium sp. FG113
GTGACGCCGGTTGCGGGGCTTAAAGCTGACCGGCCCAAGGTCACGAAGGTAAAGAACAGGATCGCCGTCGCGATTAGGAACACAACCGTGGGTGCGCCGTGTACATAGTTGTTATAGCCGTGATCGAGCACGGTGTTATCGCGCATCATGCCGACGAAAAACCGAGCGAGCTTCGCGCCGGTAATCGAGGTTGCCCATAGCAGGACCGCGAACAGCAGGACGCGGCGAACCCCATGCACCCCTGAAACATACTGCCCGACGACGCGCGCGCCCATGTGCCGGAATGCCCTGACGGTCGCGACGAGGAAGAGAGCTATTCCAACCATCCATAGGAGGCTGGCGAGAGGGGCGGTCGCGGTCTCGGCGCGCGTTCCGATGAACGAATAGAGCGACAGACCGACCATCAGCAGAAAGGCCCATTTCATGCGCGTCAGGCTTTGGTCCTGTTCGCCGCGCAGCCAGTTTCGAAAGCGTGTCGTCGTGGTCACCTCTCACCTCGCACCGGAAGTTCAGGGTCAAATCTGAGACTTGAAAACCCTATCACGTATGGCACAATACCCGGATAATGTAGAAGGTAACAAGCTATGTTTTTGGTATCCAAAAACGCTTGTCGGGGCGCAGCCCCGAACCCCAAGAGGACGCGGCAAGGGAGCGGCGATTGACGGAGCGGCCACAGGCCCGAGGCGCAGGCGGGCGACCCCGCAAAGCGCCCGACGAGAAGCGCACCGAGCGTCTGTCAGGCGTGCGGCTGACAGCGACCGAGCGCGTTCACGTCGAGGCCCAAGCCGCGCGCGCCGGGTTGCCTGTTGCGGAGTTCGCGCGTCGAGCCGTGCTCGGGATCACCATCGCGCCAGCCCGTGCCGCGACCGACGATCGGGCCATTGCCGAGGTCAATCGCGTCGGCGTGAACCTCGCCCAAATCCTCAAGGCCCTGCACTTCGGCCGAGGCATCCCGAACGACATTGCCGACACCATGGCCGAGGTCCGGGCCGCGCTGGAAAGGCTGGCGCACGATGGTGCCTGATGTCAGCAAGGCGGGCGTCAGCTTCAAAGGCGCTCTCAACTACTACTTGCATGACAAGCGAGCGGATATCGCCTCGCCACACCCCACCACGAGTGAGCGTGTGGCGTGGACGGAGACCCGCAACATGGTGACCGACGACATGCTCACGGCGCAGCGTGTCATGATCGCGACGGCCAATCAGGCCGACGAGTTGAAGGCTCGCGCCGGTGTTCCGAACACCGGCAAGAAATCCGATCGGGTGGTTCAGACCTATTCGCTGTCGTGGCATCCGGACGAGGCCACGACCTTGACCCGTGACGACATGGTGCGGGCGGCAGACGCCAGCCTGAAGGTGCTCGGAGCGGAGAACCGACAGGCCGTCATCGTCTGCCATACCGATCAGGATCACCCGCATGTGCACGTGATCCTGAACCGGGTGGACCCGGAAGATGGGCGCATGCTGACGACCAGCAACAATTTCTACAAGCTGTCGGATTGGGCGAACCAGTACGAGCGCGAGCGTGGGCGCGTCCTGACGCCTCGCCGGGAAGAGAAGCGCGAGCAGCGCGAGCGGAACGCCGATAAGGCCGAGCGCCGCAAATACACCGAGCAGAAGCGCGCCGCGGCGAAGGAGCAGGCGCACGACACCAAGAGCCGCGCGACGATGCTCCGCGAGCTTGGAGCCAGCCAGAAGGTCCAGCACGCCGACCAGTGGCGCGACCTGGCTGCGCGTGAAAAGGCGGATCGGAACGCGATCTACCGGACGAAAGATCGGGAGATCGCCGCGACGATCGAGATGCACCGGACGGAATGCAAGCCGATCTGGGCGCAGCATTTCCGTGGTGCTCGAGCGGAGGAACGGCGGTTCAGCCAGCGCGAGAAGTCGATGACCGGCGTCGTCGTGAACGCCTTTGTCGCCGCGCGACACCAGCAGGCCACCGGCCAGCTTGAGGACCGGGGGCTGATAGCGGCCACGGTCATGAACGTGTTTTCCACGCGGGCGCGGCAGGAGGCGTTCAACCAAGCGCAGGACCTGACGCGGCAGCAACTGGCCTCCCGGCTGAAATCCATCGTGGACAAAGAGATCCGCAACGTAAAGGGTCAGCGGGACCGGGATCTGACGAGCCACCGGGATCGGTTCAAGGATCAGCGCAAGGCGCTGATCGACCGGCAGGACGGCGAGCGTGGGAAACTGCGCGAGGCGTGGAAGCAGCTTTACGGCGATCGTTCGGAGTGGTCACGCCGGCAGGGTGGCGAGCAGGGCACGAAACCGTACCGAGCGGACGGCCAGCGTCCCGCCGATCGCCGGGACGAGCAGAGCCGGACAGGCGCGCCGTTCGATCGGAAGGCCGAGTATCAGAGGTATCACCAGCAGGGAGCCGGGAGGATGGCAGAGGGCAAGGTGTTTGCCACCTTCGAAGACAAGAAGCGCGACACCGAGAACATCGTCAGAGCGAAAAACGACGAGTACCGGCAGAAGGAGCAGGACGGTCAAGCCAAGCTGACGAGCGAGAACCGCTCGGCGCTGGAGGCCGGCGTCAGTCAAAGCCAAAGTTCCGCCCAATCGGCTGCCAAAGCAGCGGAGGGCGCATGGAAAGCCGAAGTCAGCGCCGTCGAGGCACAGCATGGCCGTGAGGTTCACGCGGTCGAGGCCGCGCGGGAGCAGCCGACCGACCGGAAGGCCGCATACATGGCCGAGAAGGAGCAGATGCAGCGCGAGATGCCGCCCGTGCTCAACGCGCGTGATGGCAGGACCGCCGCTTACCAGTCGGAGCGTCCGAGCACGGCGCCTCCTCCGCAACGGGAGATGCCGCCAGTCCTGAACGCACGGAAGGAGGCTGTCGCACAGCAGAAGCAGGAGGCCGAGCGCGGCTCGGATAACAAGGGCGGTGAAAAGCAGCAGAAGCCGCGTGTCATCCCCTCGCGGTCGAGAGATGAGGGGCCGGGATGGTGACGATCGAGAACATCATTTTCGTGGATATTGACGGGGTGCTTCTGCCCTTAAAGGACTGCCGCTCGCCGGAGAATGCAGCGCTGCTCCGATCGCGCCCGGATGGTTTCATGGGGCAGTTGAGGTTCAATGCCGAGGCCGTCAGGCTGTTGGTGCGGCTTGCGGACCTCGCAGATGCACGGTTGGTTTTAAGCTCGAACTGGCGGCGATCGTGGGGGCCGGATTCCGATGCTCTCATGGCAAAGCTGGTTTCGGAAGGGCTGCGGCAAGACCTCTGGCACGAGGACTGGTTTGTTTCCCTGTGGGGGTTGGAGCCACGCAAGTTCGATGAGGTTGCCGATTGGCTGGATGATCATCCAGATTGCAAGTCATTGATCGTTGACGATGAAGTATATCGAGGGCCACCCCTTGCTGCTGGAATGGCTGTTGTTCTCGAAATCGATGTGGAAGAAGGATACAGTCGCCCGGACCATTTGCTGGCGTGTGAATATTTCGGGGTGGAAGATGATATGAAATCATCGGTTCCACCAAGAGGGCTTCCGCTCCGTCCCGAACCGACTGCGCCTGTCACCCGCCCCCTACGACCCTACAGCCCTTTTTGAGAGAGCGGGCCTTCGGGGGCTAACCGGTCGAGTGTGCTGCAAGATGACGTCGATTTCAGAGAAAGCACATTGTGTAGAAGGCGAAAGCTGCGCTGATTGCGGCGCAGAGAATGCCAGTCTCCCCGATTGGGGAACCGACGATCCAGAGGTTAACACGCATACTTGGCTTTGCGAAGAATGTCGCTACCAGCGAATTGCCCGCAGCATATCCAGAGATATAAATCGCGAGAGGCTACGCATGCTCACTATGTCTCAGATCGATCTAGATATGTTTGAGCGCAATAATTTGAAGGCTGATTGAGGATTTCCGCCCCGGCGATGATTTATGATTCTGTTATCTGCTAAGGGCGGCTTCGATAGCTGTTCGATAAACATTTTCATCGGGCAGAGTGACGTTGTTAAACGCCTCTTGCACTTTATAGACCGTCGTTGAATGAGGCGGCAGTGCTTTTAGCGGCACCGTGGCTCCGTCGATAATGCTCCCTTCCTCGTGTTCATAGGCAAGGAACGTGATCGACGCCGGTTGCAAGGCATAGCGGATCAAACCACCGACACCGCCAAGGCGCGCCATGATCCGCGTATAAACAGGTCGCGGGCAAACAAAGAACAAGCCCTTCCTGCACAACGCTTCACGTTGCAGCACCTGACCCTTGTAAATCAGTTGCGGCAAAATACGTTTGTTAACGTTTTCCCAGTTCAACCCGGCGGTTGTTACCGGGTTGGTGCGTTCCGGTGTGAGTAGGCTCTCCCGCCCGTTGCGGTAGTTGCCTGTGGTGTCGATGGTCTGGACTTCAACAGCGACAAATTCTTTAAGCTTGCCGTTGGCATCCACCAGCGCTAATACCCAATCAACGAAGTAGCTACCCGCACCGTCTTTTTGCGGTAAACGTAGCTCCCCGCCCCATCGCTTTCCGAATACGGCCACAACAGGTGTTTGTTTTTCTCTCGCCCGTGCTGACGCCTTTCCGCCCGCAATCAATTCCAAGTCTTCTTCGAACGCTATTTTTGCCACGTCATACAAGGCGCGATATTTGTCCGCGTACAGACGGATAGGACAACAAATCACAGGGCCGGAGGTTACCGGCTTGATGGTGCAGACGCCGGCAATAAGCCCATCGCTAAGCCGCTTCTCGCACGGTTCGTCCAAATATGGGCATCGCTTATCCGTAGCGGCGGCAATCGCCGCCGCCGAATGGTCCTCGGCTCGGTAACCGAAAAACTCCCAAATCTTACCAGCCACTACGCCACC
Organism: Rhizobium sp. FG113; assembly: GCF_057809895.1. Taxonomy (NCBI): domain Bacteria; kingdom Pseudomonadati; phylum Pseudomonadota; class Alphaproteobacteria; order Hyphomicrobiales; family Rhizobiaceae; genus Rhizobium; species Rhizobium sp. FG113. The sequence continues at coordinate 4,806 of NZ_JBMDKV010000046.1, forward strand.
GCCACCTTGCGTTTGGGCTTGCGACTGTTTTCCAGCACACGCGCAATTGTCCGCCCGACAGCCGCACCTAATAGCGGCGGAACGGCGTTGCCAACCTGCTCGTATTGTTCCACCCGCGACCCGCAAAAAACATAGGTGTCAGGGAATGACTGTATCCGCGCTGCTTCCCGCACGGTAAAGGCTCGATCCTGTTCGTAATGGAAATATGCTCCCCAATGCGGATCGCATTTGGTCAAGATGGTGGAAGCAAGACCGTCAGGATTGACCCGACCATAACGCTTTGTGTGGTCGCTGCGCCGCGCCATCTGCATCCCGCGCGGCAACAGCGCATCGGGAATGTTTGTCCAATTGCCGCCCGCCGGAATATGCATCATCCGTTCAAGGTTGACGTTGCTTAATCTGGCAGCTTGATGACACGTTACCCCCGTTGAGCCAATGCGCATCAGTTGTTGATACGGATTATCAGCCGGGTGCCCATAGTCTTTGACTGGTGCACCAAGCTCGCCGTTACGCAGGACAGGCAGGTCACCAATCGCATCCTTGACCGTGACGTGCGAAGGAAGTTCCACTGATTGTGGCAAGTTTACCAGATTTTTGCCGGCAAACTGGGAAGTGAAATTTACTCGAACTGGCGCGTGTCGCAGGGGTTCGGGAAAAAGATCGGCTGGGTTCAGCCCGTCGCGCCCGCCAAGGATGATAGTCCGCCACCGGGTCTGAGGAATGCCATAATGGGGCGCATACAGAATACGCACGTCGGCATCGTAGCCAAGGCGCTTGAGGGATACGAGGATCGAATCCAGCGTTGCGCCGCCTTCGAATGACACCATGCCGGGAACATTCTCGATCATGACGACACGCGGCTCAAATTCGGTCACGAACCGCAGGTATTCGCGGAACAAATGGTTCCGGGTATCCTCATTTGAGCGCTTTGGCGCATTGATAGAAAAGCCTTGGCAGGGTGGGCCACCGGCTATCAAATCCAGTTCGCCCCGCTTTAAACCTAAGCCATCGCGGATTTTTCGAGCATCTACTTCTCTGATATCGCGGCTATCAACCTGCGTACCCGGATGGTTGATGGCATACGTTTGGGCATAGCGCGGGGAAATCTCGTTAGCGTAAAGTGATGTGAACCCGGCTTCGCGCAAGCCTTCGGACAGACCGCCAGCACCTGCGAACAAGTCCAGCGAAGTCATCCGTTTTGCGCCCGGTCCAAACGAATCGATTTTGCTCATCTTGTCTTTCTTCTTGTTGAACGGCTCGGCTTCACTTTGGCCGTCGCCGTAAACATGTCAGCTTGCAATCCACCTTGATGACGATCGGCGTAAGTCTGCATGAACTCCCGCAACACTTCGGACGCCGCCCGATCCTCAACCATGCAGGCCCCTTGGAACGCCTCTCGGAGTTCCTTGGTAACGCGGATACGAAGGCCAACGTCTTTGCTCGGCATGGTGCGACGGTATTACATGGATACACGTTTGTGTATCCAAAAAACGCAATGGCCACAGACATTCTTCGCCGGGCGCGTTGCATAATTCCTAAGTCTCGCGACAGATCGGACTTCCCCGGAAATTCAGGGGTTTTCGTGTCGCATGTCATAGTCGCGAATGATAGAAATTCCGCGACATGATTTGCGACAGGGGGGAACCGTGGACGTCCAACCAGAATTCAGCGCTGGCCGGGTGTTCATCGGCTACGCTCGCGTTTCGACGCGCGGGCAGGACCTCGACCAGCAGCGCGCCGCGCTTGGCGCGACCGGCTGCGTCCGGGTGTTCGAGGAAAAAATATCGGGAGCGCAGCGCGATCGGCCGGAACTGGCCCGCATGCTCGACCATTTGCGCGCCGGCGACGTGGTGACGATCACCCGGCTTGACCGCCTCGCCCGATCGACCGGCGACCTTCTCGACATTGCCAAGCAGATCGGCGCGGTCGGCGCTGGCCTGCGATCCTTGGCAGAGCCGTGGGCCGACACGACGACGCCGGCAGGGCGGATGATTTTGACCGTGTTCGCCGGCATCGCGGATTTCGAGCGATCCTTGATCGTGGAGCGCACCAGCGCCGGCCGGATCGCGGCCAAGGCGCGAGGCGTGACCTTCGGCCCTCGCCCCGCCCTGTCGGTCGACCAGCTCGCCCACGCGCGGCAGCTTATCCAGCAGGACGGGAAGACGGTGGCCGAGGTGGCGCGGCTCCTGAAGGTGCACCGCTCCACCCTTTACCGGGCGCTTGGCGGCTCCCCTATGCCTCTGATTTCGGCCCCCTAGCATCAAGGGGTTGCAGAATCGCTAGAATTACTCTCACATGTGATTATGGATCGAGGAACCAGAGTGAGTCGCGACTACATGGTCACGCACCGCGAAAAGCGGCGTGCGGCGGGTCGTGTTCTGGTGACGACCGATCTACCGGCTGACCTTGTGGAGGCTATCGACAAGCGGAAGGCCGAGAGTGGAGTTCGGGGCAGAACCCCGATCATCGAGGAAGCTTTGAGGTTCTATATCGAGAACGCACCGAGGGCATAAAACGAAAAACCCCTCGCCGTTGGTAGCGGCAAGGGGTTTTTGGATTGTCGGAACGACCGTGTTCGGAAGCCCGTAAAGCTGCTTCCAACATAGTCGGAAGACCGCCACCCCGCAAGAGGTCTCTCTTGCGGGAACGCTGAATCTTTGTCCGCTGTCCATGCCCTCCATATGGAGGACGAAGGACGATGTTTGCACAGATAGGGGCGGTGCTCGCAGGGGCACCGACCGAACGGGAGCGCACGCCCGTTCGAAGGCAGTCCCGCGCGGCGGGACGATGCGAGGGCGTATTCTGGAAGCGCACAAATCGGCAGGAGGTTCGTCAGATCGTGCTGGCGGCGCGGCGCTACGAGATCGCGTGTCGGGAGCCAGGTACACGCAACGGCCCTCTTGGCGGGGTCGCCATCGAGGTGTTGGAACTGTTCGCCAATCTGGTGGACTTCCGTTCTGGGCGGCTCGATCCGTCGATAGATTTTCTTATGCTCAAACTGCGGCGCTCGCGGGACGCAATTGTGCGGGCGCTCAAGGCGCTGCGGTCGCATGGCTTCCTCGATTGGCTGCGGCGCTATGTGCCGACCGGCAACGAGGGGCGCGGCCCACAGGTCCAGCAGACCAGCAACGCCTACCGTCTGTCGCTCCCTGCCCGTGCCCGTCAGTTCCTTGGCCGGTTCGGCGTCACCCCTCCCCCGCCTGACGATCATGTTCAGGCCGAGGCCGAGCGCGCCGCCGCCCTAGAGGCGCATCGAGCTTCGCTCGACATCGAGGAACGCACCCTGTTCGACGTGGGCGATAACCCCTTGGGACAGGCGCTCGCCAAGCTCGCCAGATCGATCAAACAACGTGAGTCCGCCAGACAGACTGAATCCCAGTCTTGTTTTCTTATAGATAGGAAAGAATGAGCGGACGCCGCTATCCGGGCCTCTCACGAGGCCCTGCGGCGATTCCGGCCCGCGCATAGTGCGGGCCGGTGCGGCACCCTCAGCGCTCAATCCTGCAAGCTTAGCACTTGCGGCTGCGGTCGCATGGGCTTTCGAGAGAAAGCGTGTGGCAAGGGCAGTGCTCAAAACTCAAATGAGGGTTCGCACCAAAAGCATGTTTACTCAAACGCTCAAATTATGTATACTCACTTGAGTAAAAGAACATTTCATCAAACGCAGGAGGATCGACCGTGCATGTGATCGCTGTTTTGAACCAGAAGGGGGGCGCGGGAAAAACCACGATCGCTACCCATCTCGCCCGCGCCTTGCAGATCGGCGGCGCTGACGTGCTGCTGATTGATTCCGATCCGCAGGGCAGCGCCCGCGATTGGGCGGCGGTGCGGGAAGAACAGCCGCTCTCTGTCGTCGGGATAGACCGTCCGACGATCGAGCGCGACTTGAAGAACATCGCCCGCAAGGATTTCGTGGTGATCGACGGTGCGCCGCAAGCGGCCGACCTCGCCGTGTCGGCCATCAAGGCCGCGAACTTCATCCTGATTCCGGTCCAGCCCTCGCCCTACGACATTTGGGCGACGGCTGATCTTGTCGATCTGGTGAAGCAGCGCATCGAGGTCACGGACGGCAAGCTGCGCGCCGCCTTCGTCGTGTCCCGCGCGATCAAGGGGACCAAGATCGGCAGCGAGATCACAGACGCCCTCAATGGCTACGGCCTGCCGGTCCTGTCGAGCCGGATCACGCAGCGCGTGGGCTACCCCGGTTCGGCTGCGACCGGATCGACCGTGCTCGATCTTGAACCGGACAGCGAAGCCGCCCGCGAAGTCCTCGCGCTGGCTGACGAAATTAAACAGTTCCTCATTTAAGTGAATAAGGAGAACATCATATGAGTGAAGAAAAACGTGGTATGTTGAGCGCCGGCCGACCGAGCAACGTTCGCAAATCCGCCACCCTCGCCAGCCTGTCGGACAAAGGTCCCACGGTCCGGGTGAATTTCGACCTCGATCGCGACGAGCACAAGCGGCTCAAGATGATGGCCGTCGAGCAGGGTCGCACCGTGACCGAGATTTTGCGCGAGCTTGTCGCTCAATCACTCAAGTGAGTGAATAAGTGAAGCCCTGCCCACTTTTGAGAATGTTGCTTGCGTGAGCGTGCTAGCGCTCATGTCAAACGTATGAGTAGATGATACTAAAAGTAATTAAACATTTACTCAAATGAAGAAAAAAGATGCGTACTCAATTCGTCAATGGCCTTAAGATCACGACCGGTTCCGGCAATGTGTTTGCCGATCTCGGTTTACCTGATGCCGACCAGCTTCTGGTGAAGGCTGCCTTGATGATCGAAATCATCAAGGCGGTGCGGCGGCTCAACCTGACCGAGGACGAGGCCATGCTGCGCATGGGGCTTCCGAAAGAGCAGGTATCCATCCTCTTGCGGGGACACTACAGCGACCTTTCCGAGCGTGAACTGCGGGGTGCGCTGAACTCACTTGAGGGGTTGAGTAAATGAGCGAAAAAGAGGTTTTGCGGTTGCGATCCGAGGCCCGATCCGGCCTTGCCGCCGATCGCGCCGAGGCTGACGCCGAGATGCTGCGGGCGCACGAGAATGCCGTTGCGGCGCTGCGTGACCCCGCCGTGTCGGAGGACGTGAGAGTCGAGGCCCTTCTGACCACTCGGGATTGGGAAGATCGCGGCACGGTCAGCGAGGATCATATCCGGGCATGGAAGGCCGTGCTCGCGATGGAGGACGAGGACGCCGCAACGCTGATCCTTGCCGGCACCGAGGAAGCCCGCGCCCTTCGCCGCACCACACCGTTTTCGCCCGAGGCGCTGACCTATCCAAAACCCAGCTAGAGCGTGAAATGAACGTGACAATAATTTCTGTGCGCTGCTAGGCCGCGCTCTGCTCTGGCCCGGAGGCGAACGCGCTTCCCGTTGCGCCGAAGAGAGCTGGAGGGCCATCACTGGCAATGCCCCGGCGCGCAGCGCCGGGTCCGCTTATTCTGCCCTCTGGAACGTCCGCCACGCTTTACCAGGGCGAGCCTTGGTAAAGCGTGGCTCCGCGATCCGTCACACCTGTTGACCGGGCAGGGGCACTTTCACCTTGATGACTGGCCAGTCGCCGGCAAAGTTCAGATAGCCTTCCAGATCGGGAAGCTTCTGGATTTCAGAGGGCAGGACGAGGCGTTCGGTGATGATGCTTGGGGAGTAGGAGAAGCTGCCCCCGCCGCTTGTTGAAAAGCTGACCTGTTCCTCGTTCATTTCCCGATCGCCAAGGTATTTTGAAAGCTGCTCGGCGGCGATGCCGTCCGTGGTGCGCAGCACGAGCTTGTTGGAGAAATTGTTCATCAGGGTTTCGGCGCGGTTGTCACCATAGGTGTGGCGAAGCTGGGCGAAGTCCTGCACGGCGACGACGATCGCGACCCCTGCCTTGCGCAGGCGTGTCGCACCGACGAGCAGCGCCGGGATTTCCCCGAGCGAGTTCAGTTCGTCGATGATGATCCATGTAGTGCGGGCGGGTGTGAAGCCGTCTGGTCGATCGAGGGCGGCGGTCACCATGATATCGCACCATGCGGCCATGAGGTCGCGCGCCTGCTCGATGTTGCGATCGGAGTAGGGCAGGAACATCCATTCGGGGGTGTCGTCCCTGATCCACTGGCCGAAGGAGAAATCGCCGTCCTTGACGAAGCGCCATGCCTTGAGGTTGGCGATGAAGCTCATACGGACGGATTGGAGGCGGCGGCTGTTGAAGTCGTCGGTCGCGGCCAGCACTTCGGCCGTGGTGCCGGCGACGAGGGGGGCGAGCTCGCGCGCCTCGGCCGCGATCAGGAGGCGTTGCAGCTCGGCATTGGTGAAGGTGCCGTCGTAGACCTCGAACAGGCCGGCCCCGACCGCGCCGAAGAAGGATTTCGCCATCTCGTGCCATTCGGCGGAACTGCCGGCTCCCTCAGGCACAAAGCCGGAGGCGAGGCGGTCCCAGTCGTAGAGGTCTTTCGCCTCGTTCGACAACCGCCAGCCAAGTGACTCGTCGTTGAAGGGCGACATGACGAGATCGCCGGGACGGCGGAAGGCGCGCATGAACTCGCTGTTGTTGTCGAGCACGATCGCGCGATCGCCGCGCGCGCGGATGGTGTCGAGCAGCCCGCGAAGGGCGACGGTCTTGCCCGCGCCGGTCGAGGCAGCGATGGCGGTATGCAGCCGCTCATGACCGGGCGGGAACGGGACGCCCCCGATAGAGACGGTTGGCGGGAGGCTCGGATAGCGCTTCTGCAGTTCTGCCTCGTGTGCCTCCCTCGTGGCGAAATTTGCCCCGCGCAGATGCTCGCGGGTGACGCCGGTTGCGGGGCTTAAAGCTGACCGGCCCAAGGTCACGAAGGTAAAGA
>NZ_JBMDKV010000047.1:0-11360 GCF_057809895.1 Rhizobium sp. FG113
CCCTGACGAAAACCTGCTCCGGCAGAATGCTTCAAGCTAACCAGGAAAGGCTCTAGGTTTTACGTCGCAACCACCTGCCGCTGGCGCCTTGCCGGCGGGGCGTAGAGCCAGCCGGCGCCGCCTCGGTCGGCCACGGCGCGGATCGCCAGCGACAGGCCGATTGCAACGACCACGACCAGCGGCGCGGTGAGATAGCCGAGTTTTCCGCTTTCGCCGATCGCGGCGGCGATGGTGGCGACCAGGAGCGAGACGATCATCACATGGGTGACATAGACGGGCAGCGTGTTGCGGCCGAAATAGGCGAATGCGTTGCGCACGCTCTCCCACCGCGACAAAAGCACCGCCGTGCCGCAGAGCCAGGCAAGGCCGGCGATGGAGGAGGCGAGCGCCCAACTGCCCTTGTCGACGGCCTGCAGCCGCCAGCGCAGCACGTATAGCGCCGAAAACAAGAGGAAGCCGCCGAGCGCCGTCAGAAACGGGCGGGCGGTGATGAGGTGCACGGCGGATCGCCCATACCAGCAGCCGAAGAGGAAGAAGACGAAATACTGCAGCACGTTACGATGGGTGAAGAGATCGATCGCCAGATGGTCTCCGAAAGTGAGGACCGAGACGATGGCGGCGATCGCGATGGTGATCGCATGCGGCGTCGATTGCAGCAGCTTGGTGGCGACCATGAAGATGGCGAGCGCCCAGATGAACCAGATGCCGGTGTTCGGCGCCCACCACATTTGCAGCAGCTGATAGGGATCGCTGCCCTCAGTGGGGACGAGCGCGTTCTGTTGCACGTAGCGGAAGAACAGCCAGCGGGCGGTGCTCCAGATGGCGAAGAGGTAGACCAGCAGCCAGATCTTGCGGCGCAGGAAATCGCTCCATGGCGCGCGCATGGCCGATGCCGCCAGGAAGCCGGAGACTGTGAAGAACAGCGGCATGCGGATCGGCGTCATGATGGCGCTGAAGCGTGCGTAGAGATCAGGCGCTATGGCGTGGAACTGGTGGTAGAGAAGGGTGTGATAGATCACCACCAGGATGATCGACATGCCCTTGGCGATATCGAGCCATTCGATACGGGTCTTCTCCTGCCGCTGCTCCAAGCGCCGTCCTCCATTTTGCATTGCAGCAAATTGAAGGGGGCATTGTGGCGAAAACGTGGGATAGCAGAAATTTATGGCCGCTATCCGCAGTTGTCTTCTGTGGGAGGGCGCTCAGAACGGATTGACGTAGTTGGTGATGGCGATCTGGCGCAGCAGCACCTTGCGGATGATGTGCGTCGGCGTGACGTGATCGGTGTAGATCGCCGCATCGCCGGTGCTGCCTGCCGGCAACACGTCGGCGAAGTGCTTGTCGTCGAGCCTGATGCGGACGGCCAGCGGCAGGGAGGCGATCTCCTTCGGCGCCACGGCCAGGCCCGAGGTCTGCGTCTGGCCGCTCGCCACCGCTTGCAGCACGCTCTCCACCTTGCCCGGATAGACCTTGCCCGGTGCATATTTGAAGGTGATCTCGACCGGCTGGCCAGGGGTGATGTAGCGCGCGTTGATCTGTGCGATCTCGATGCCGATGATCGTGTCTGACGTGTCAATGAAGGCCATGACGGGCGCCAGCGGCAGGCTGCTGACGCGCGCGCCCTTGCGAAGCGCGAGATTGGTGACGTAGCCATCGGCGGGCGCCCGCACCACCGTCTTGTCGAGGTTCCACTGCGCCTCGGCGATCTCGGCCTGTAGCTGGTCGGTTTGCGCCTGCGCCTGTTCGACGTCGAAGCCGCGGCCGGCGCCCGTGGTTTGCAGCCGCGTCGTCTCGGAGAGCCTCAGCGTGGCGAGCTCGAGCTGCGCCTTGAGCGCGTCGAGCTTGGCCTGGTAGGGCACGGGGTCGATGCGGAAGAGCACATCGCCCGCCTTCAGCGGCGTGTTGGCGATAACAGGGACATCGATGACCTCGCCGGCGACATTGGGGACGATCGCCACGGAATTGCGCACGACCAGTGCCGCCCCCTGCGGCGCGCCCCAGCCCATCGGAATGAACAGGCCGATCAGGAGCAGCAGGAAGACCAGCGCCGGCGATACCTTCCAGAACAGGTTGAAGGGCACGATCTTCAGCTTTACCAGCAGGAAGAGGATGACCAGATAGACGTTGAGGAGAACGACGATCATCGGTTCTTCTCCGCATCCGGCACGCGTGGGACGTCGACATAGGCCCAGATCACGACCAGCGGCCAGAAGGCGAAGCCGAGCAGCAGCGTCACCCAGCCGCCGACGCTGACGGCCTTCGCCCAGGGATGATTGCGCCTGCGGGCGATCATGCCGGGAAGCATCGCCAGGAAGAGAATGACCGCAAGCGTGCTGGCCGCAAGCACGATCAGCACGATCCACGCGAAAATATCGACGGCGCTCATGCGGGGTCTCCCTGCCGGTCAAGATCGACGGCAGCAGAGCATGCGGCGGCGCTTGCGCGGAAGTACGTTACCGTAAATGCAACGGTGCTGCGTTCGGGCCTCGGCTGACCGCAAGCCCTGACCTCCGCAAATTTTTGCTGCGTCCTGTCGGCGGGCGCGTTACTCCTTCGTCATTGAGGAAGAGGAGTATGAGATGCTGTATGCGATCCTTTGCTATGCCGATGAAGAGCGGGTTTTCTCCTGGACCAAGGAGGAAGAGGACGCCGTGATGGCGAAGCTGTATGCGGTTCAGGCGCCCTTGGCCGAAAGCGGCAAGCTCGGGCCGGTGGGCCGGCTGATGCCGACGACGGCGGCAACCACCGTGCGCAAGGGCAAGGAAGAGCCGCTGGTGCTCGACGGGCCTTTTGCCGAGACCAAGGAAGCGCTGCTCGGTTTCTACGTGGTCGATTTCGACACGCTGGAGGAGGCCGTCGCCTTTTCCAAGGAGCTTTCCGAAGTCAATCCCGGCTCCACATCCTATGAAATCAGGCCGTTCTACGTGTTCCGGCCGGGAGAGAGTGCGACATGACAGACATTGCCTGGATCGACGTGACGCTCGCTTCCGCCCGGCCGAAGGCGCTCGGCGCGCTGCTCAGATACTTCCGCGATCTCGATATCGCGGAAGAGGCCTTCCAGGAGGCCTGCCTGCGCGCTGTCAGAACCTGGCCGGACAAGGGGCCGCCGCGCGATCCGACGGCTTGGCTGATCTTCGTCGGCCGCAACAGCGGCATCGACGCGGTGCGCAAGCGCTCGAAGACCCAGGCGCTGCCGGATGAGGAGTTGATCTCCGACACGGAGGATGCCGAGAGCGATATCGCCGAGCGGCTGGATACGTCCAACTACCGCGACGACATTTTGCGCCTGTTGTTCATCTGCTGCCATCCCGACCTGCCGGCTACACAGCAGATCGCGCTGGCTCTGCGCATTGTCTCCGGCCTTTCCGTGCAGCAGATCGCCCGCGCCTTCCTGGTCGGCGAGAGTGCGATGGAGCAGCGCATTACGCGGGCCAAGGCGCGTGTCGCCAAGGCCGGCGTTCCCTTCGAGACGCCGGATGCGGCGGAGCGGGCCGAGCGGCTGTCGATCGTTTCGACGATGATCTATCTCGTCTTCAACGAGGGCTACAGCCAGGCCGATCCCAAAGCCGAGGCCTGCGCCTTTTCCGACGAGGCGATCCGGCTGGCGCGGCTTTTGCTGCGTATCTTCCCGGGCGAGCCGGAGCTGATGGGGCTTTTGGCGCTGATGCTGTTGCAGATCTCACGCCGCCCGGCGCGCTTCAGCGCCGACAACGAGATCGTGCTGCTGGAAGATCAGGACCGGTCGCTCTGGAACCGCGAACTGATCAATGAGGCCCTTGCGCTGCTCGACAAGGCGATCCGCCACCGGCAGCCGGGGAGCTACCAGTTTCAGGCGGCGATCGCCGCGCTGCATTCGCGCGCCAAGAGGGCCGAAGACACCGACTGGGAGGAGATCGAGCTGCTCTATCGTGCGCTGGAGCGCATGCAGCCGTCCCCCGTCATCACGCTCAACCGGGCGGTCGCCGTCTCGAAGCTCAGAGGGCCGGGCGAGGCGCTGACGCTGGTGGAGACGCTTGGCGAAAAGCTCGATGGCTATTTCTATTATCACGGCCTGCGCGGTGGGTTGTTGAAGCAGATCGGGCGTCCGCGCGAGGCGCGCGAGGCTTTTGATAGGGCAATCGCGCTGGCGCATTCCGCACCCGAGGCCGCGCATATCCGCCGGCAGATCGACAGCCTGAAGGTGGAGCCGGCGCTGCCGGCGGTGAAATAATTCCGAAAATCACCTTGCGCCCTGTCGGATCGGCGACATCTCACACGTTCTTGTAACAGACTGATCAAGAACGGGTTTCACGAAACAGGAGACGACACATGACCGCCATGCACGAGCTTATTCTCGTTCGCGAATTCGATGCGCCGCGCGAAAAGATCTTCAAGGCCTGGACAGATCCGGAGCTGATGAAGGAGTGGTTCGTGCCGCGCCCTTGGACGATATCGGACGCCAAGCTCGACGTGCGCGCCGGCGGCGCCAACCTGATCGTGATGCGCAGCCCGGAGGGCCAAGAGTTTCCCAATCGCGGCGTCTATCTCGAAGTGATCGAGAACGAGAAGCTGGTTTTCACCGACGCCTATACCAGCGCCTGGGTGCCATCCGAAAAGCCGTTCATGACGGCGACCGTGCTGCTCGAGGATCTCGGCAATGGCCGCACCAAGTACACGGCAACGGCCGTGCACTGGACCGCCGAGGACAAGAAGACCCACGAGGAAATGGGCTTCCACGAGGGCTGGGGCAAATGCGCCGATCAGCTCGCCGAGCTTCTGGCGCGGATTTGATTTGGATAAACCGAACAAGGGGATGGGACGATGTCCGCAGTCATTGATTCAAATCCGACGCAGCCACGCTGGCAGACAATCACAGGCCTCGTGCTGAGCGGCCTCATCGTCGCCTTCCTCGTCTTCGACGGCGCGATCAAGCTGGTGCCGATCGCGCCAGTGACGGAAACGCTGACGGCGCTCGGCTACTCCGCCGACCCGATGCTGGCCCGCAGCCTCGGCATCATCACGCTCGCCTGCGCGCTGCTATACGCCATCCCGCGCACCTCGGTGCTCGGGGCGATCCTGCTCACCGGCCTGCTCGGCGGCGCGATCGCCACGCATTTGAGGGTCGGGAGCCCGGTGTTTTCGCACCTGCTCTTCGGCGTCTATCTCGGGCTGATGGCCTGGGGCGGGCTCTATCTGCGCTACGAGGCGGTTCGCAGGATGATTCCGTTCAGGCTCTGAAGTGCTTGAAATGAGAGTCGGATTTGGCGGTGGGGGCGGTACGGTTATCGGAGGCGGTCTCGGCCCGTGCCCTAAGAAAAGCCGACCGACGGCGACGGCAATGCGAACCACACTCCTCCGGGACTGACATCTCCGGCTCCGGTTTCCAGCCACTCGCTTACGATCGAATTGGCGATATCCAGGTCAGACTCGCCGTAATGTGTTTGTAGAATCCAGTCGAACTTCGTTCCCGCGCCGCCTTTCACAGGCTTGGCGCCCGAAGCAAGCAGCGCCAGGATGCATTGTCTTATAAACTCGATGAGCTCCGCGTTCTCCAACTGAAAGCCTTCCCGCCCGGCTGGAACTATTTGCCATAAACCGACGGCATCGACATCGAGTTCGTCTGGCAGCGTTTCGATATGTTCGGCAATCGTATGGCCATAGATCTTATGACGGGTGTCCAGCTTCATTGGTGATGTGCCTCGATCCTGAGTGGAGGTTGGGATCGCTGTTTCTAAGACGCTAGCTCTCGGTCCGCCTAGCTCCCCCATCAACTTTATCGAACGATCCGTTCTAGAATTTGTCATTGCGCCCCACCTCGGCCATCCTTATCTGCAATCTAAAGATTTCAACGGGATGCACGCCATGGAACTCGGCCTTTATACCTTCGCAGACGTCAACCCCAATCCTTCGAGGAGCAAGGGGGTGGAAGGGGCCGAGAGGTTGAAGCATCTGATCGAGGAGATCGAGCTTGCCGATCAGGTGGGGCTCGACGTCTTCGGGCTGGGCGAGCATCACCGGCCGGATTATGCGGCGTCCGCGCCTGCCGTGGCGCTGGCGGCGGCTGCGGTGAAGACGAAGAACATCCGGCTGACGAGCGCCGTCACCGTGCTCTCCTCCGACGATCCGGTGCGGGTGTTCCAGCAGTTCTCGACGCTCGATCTTCTTTCCAACGGCCGCGCCGAGATCATGGCGGGGCGGGGGTCGTTCATCGAATCCTTCCCGCTGTTCGGCTATAATCTCGAGGATTACGACCAGCTGTTCGAGGAAAAGCTCGACCTGCTGCTTGCCCTTCGCGACAGCGAGGCAGTGACGTGGTCGGGCGAGATGCGGCCTGCGATCAACGGGCGCGGCGTTTATCCCCGGCCGTTCCAGGACCCGCTGCCGGTCTGGATCGCGGTTGGCGGGACGCCGCAGTCGGTGGCGCGCGCTGGCGCGCTCGGGCTGCCGGTGGCGCTGGCCATCATCGGCGGCGAGCCACATCGTTTCGCGCCGCTATTCGATCTCTACCGCGAGGCGGCACGCCGGGCAGGGCAGGATCAGGCCAAGCTCAAGACATCGATCAACGTCCACGGCTTCGTCGCCGACACGACGGATGCGGCGGCCGATCAGTTCTACGGGCCGCAGGCGGAAGTGATGAACCGGATCGGCCGCGAGCGCGGCTGGGGGCCGACGAGCCGGCCGCATTTCGACGCCTCGCGCGGGCCGAAGGGCGCGCTCTTCGTCGGCGATCCTGAAGTGGTGGCCGAGAAGATCATCGCGCATCACAAGCTGTTCAAGAACGATCGCTTCCTGCTGCAGATGGCGATCGGGCTGATGCCGCACGACCAGATCATGCGCGGGATCGAGCTCTACGGCACGAAAGTCGCGCCGATCGTCAGAAAGGCATTGACTGAGAGCGGCGAAGGGGCGAAAGCCAGCGCCTAAAGCAGGAGCTTCATGGCGTAAAGGATGAATTGGATTTCCCCCGGCGTCGTGTTCTGTTCCAGATTCGAGAGCCGGCCGACCGGCCGTAATCTTAGGGCCGGAAACGGAATTTCATGATTATCGAGACTGAAGACGAACTCCTGAAGCTCAAAGAGATCGGCCGCATCTGCGCCAATGCGATCCAGATCATGGCGTCGTCCATGGAGCCCGGGATCACCACGCAGGAGCTCGACGATATCGGCCGCCGCGTGCTCGAAAGTGCCGGCGCGCGCTCGGCGCCGGAGTTCTGCTACCAGTTTCCCGGTGCAACGTGCATCAGCGTCAACGAGGAGATCGCGCATGGTATTCCCGGTTCGCGCGTCATCCGCCCGGGTGATCTCGTCAATATCGACGTCTCGGCCGAAAAGGACGGTTTCTTCTCCGATACCGGCGCCTCCTTCGTCGTGCCGCCGTCGAAATCCAAGCTCGACAAGCTGTGCCGCGACGGCAAGCGGGCGCTTTGGGTCGGTCTCAACCAGGTGAAATCGGGCGAGCCGCTGGCCAAGATCGGCCAGGCGATCGGCGCGTTCGCGGCCAAGAACCGCTATACGCTGGTGGCGAACCTCGCCAGCCACGGTGTCGGCCGCTCGCTGCACGAGGAGCCGGGCGAACTTTCGACCTGGCCGGACCCGTCCGAAAAGCGGATCATGACCGACGGGCTGGTCTTCACCGTCGAGCCGTTTCTCTCGCTCGGCGCGACATGGGCCGAGGGCGGCGACGACGCCTGGACGCTCTATGCGGATCCGCAGGCGCCGACGGTGCAATACGAACACACCGTGGTCGCGACCCGCAACGGGCCGATGATCCTGACGCTGCCGGATGGGCAGGCGTAAAACCGGCTTCGGCGATCTGTCTTACGATATAACGGATTTCTAACGCGAGACGCCCTGCTGAGAGCAGGGCGTTTCCATTTGGCTTGGTGAAGCCGGTCGTGATTAGTCGTGCTTAGTCGTTCTTCGGCTGCTGCAGGATCTCGGCGGCGGCGCGTTCCAGGATGCCGGCGATGCGCTTGGCTTCGTCCTTCGACCAGGGATAGCGCAGCTTCAGCGCCGATTTCAAAAGCATGCGGGCGGCGACGACTTCGCTCTTGTCCTCGGGGAAGGCTTCTTCCTCGCGTTCCCTGCCATAGCTTTCTGGACCACGGCTTTCCGGATCGAAGATGCGGCGCACATGCGCCATCTTCTCGCCGATGCGCTCCAGCTTTCCAAGCGTCATTTCGATCATGGAACTGTTCTCCTCGACCTGTTTGCGGCCGCTTTCGGTGATGCGGTAGAGCTTCTTCGTGCCCTCCGCCTCGACCTCGGCAAGGCCGGTTTCTTCCAGATAGGTCAGCGCCGGATAGATGACGCCGGGGCTCGGGACATAGAAGCCGCCGGAGCGCTCTTCCAAGAGCTTGATCAGCTCGTAGCCATGGCGTGGCTGTTCGGCCAAAAGCGCCAGGATCACCAGCTGCAGGTCGCCTGCCGCGAACTTCCGCCCCATGCGAAAGCCACCGCCACCCATCATTCCACCTCTAAAGCCTCTCATCGATCACTCCTTATGATGTATCGTTGATTATGTCGTAAAACATATATCGTAAGATATTGCGTTTCAAGGGCGGGCCGAAAATTTCCGGAATTGATGGGTTCATCAGAAAATCTTGATTGCGGCTCACCGTGTGCGGCGCGATAAGCGAGCCATGTTGGCTCGCAATGAAATCCCCCACGCCCCCCTGTTTCGTACGGCATTGGCCGGAATGATCGCCATGGCGGCGGCCATGGGCTTCGGGCGGTTTTCCTACACGCCGATCCTGCCGGGCATGATGAGCGGCGTGCCGCTGTCGGCCGCCGATGCCGGCTTCATAGCATCCGCCAATTTCGTCGGTTATCTCGTGGGCGCGGTTCTCGCCGCCTATGGCTGGGCGGCGGGGCGGGAGCGCAAGGTGGCGCTGTCGGCACTTCTCGCCAATGCCTTCCTGCTCGCCGCGATGGCGATGACCCATTCCGTCATGCTCTTTGCCGTCATCCGCTTTCTCGCCGGCCTCGCCAGCGCCTTCGCGATGATCTTCACTTCGTCGATCGTGCTCAGCCACGGGGCTGCCGCCGGCAACGACCATGTGCAGTCGGCGCATTTCGGCGGGCCGGGGGCGGGGATCGCGCTGTCGTCGGTGATGGTCTTCGTCATCGGGCTCATCGCGCATGGCGGCCCGGATGCCTGGCGGATCGACTGGATCGGCGGGGCGATCTATTCGGCGATCAGCCTCGTGCTGGTCTGGCTGCTTCTGCCTGCGGGGCCTGTTGTCAGCGGGCAAACCGGCAAGGAGCCGCCGATCACCTGGAGCCGGCCGATGCTCTTGGTCACGCTCTCCTACGGGCTGTTCGGCTTCGGCTATGTCATCACCGCTACCTTCCTCGTCACCATCGCCCGGATGGCCGCCGCAGGTGCCGTGGTTGAATTCCTCTGCTGGTTCATCGCCGGATTGACCTCTGCCGTCGCGCTGTTTGCGTGGAAGCCGTTGGTGCGGCCGCTCGGGCTCGGCTGGATCTATGTCGCCGCTCTTCTGGTCGAGGCGCTCGGTGTGCTCGCAACCGTGATGCTGCCGCCATCGGTGGCGCCGCTGATCGGTGGAGCGCTGTTCGGCGCGACCTTCCTGGCGATTACCGCCTACGGTCTGCAGATTGGTCGCAGGCTTGTACCATCAAGCCCGCGCCGGGCATTCGCGATGATGACGGCGGCCTTCGGCTTCGGCCAGATCGTCGGTCCGATCGTCGCCGGCGCGCTTGCCGAGCGCACGGGAAGCTTCGTGGCGCCCACCTATGTGGCGGCCGTGGCGCTCGTTGTCTGTGCCGTCATGGTCATGCCTGTGATCAAGAAGCTCTCCTAAGCGGTTACAATTGCGTAACAATGGCGTCAGACCATTGCCGCTTTCCGCGAACTGCCTTAATTTCCGGCGCAATCGCTCTTATAGAGCTTGCGAAGACACTCGTTCAGGAAAGCAATCCCACCCGTGTTTCTATCCTACTTCCCGAAGCCGAAACTCTTCTTCATATCGGCCGTCGTCTGGGCGCTCATCGGCGTTCTCCTTTGGTATTTCGGAGGCTCGAGCCTCGGCGCCGCGATCGGCCTGCCGCCGCTGGCTGCCGGGCAGGAAGCGCCGATCGGCGTTTCCGTGTTCTGGTCGACGCCGTTCCTGTGGTTCTACATCTACTACATCGTCTTCGTCGCCATCTTCGCCGGCTTCTGGTTCACCTACAGCCCGCATCGCTGGCAGATGTGGTCGGTGCTCGGCTCGGCGCTGATCATCTTCAACACCTATTTCTCGGTGCAGGTCAGCGTCGCCATCAATGCCTGGTACGGCCCGTTCTACGACCTGATCCAGCAGGCGCTGGCGAAGACCGCGCCCGTCACCGCCTCGCAGCTCTATCTCGGCATGCTCGGCTTTGCCGGCATCGCCTTCGTGGCGATCACCGTCGGCGTGCTGAACCTGTTCTTCGTCAGCCACTGGATCTTCCGCTGGCGGACCGCGATGAACGAATACTACATGGCCCACTGGCCGAAGCTGCGCCACATCGAAGGCGCCTCGCAGCGTGTGCAGGAAGACACGATGCGGTTCTCGTCGACGGTCGAAAGCCTCGGCGTCAGCCTGGTCAGCTCCGTCATGACGCTGATCGCCTTCCTGCCGGTTCTCTTCAAGATCGGCGCCAGCATCACCGAACTGCCGCTGATCGGCGACGTGCCGCATGCGCTCGTCTGGGCGGCGATCTTCTGGTCGGTGTTCGGCACGGTGTTTCTTGGCCTCGTCGGCATCAAGCTGCCGGGCCTCGAATTCCGCAACCAGCGCGTCGAAGCGTCCTACCGCAAGGAACTCGTTTACGGCGAGGACCATGCCGACCGCGCGACGCCACCGACCGTGGCCGAGCTCTTCGCCAATGTGCGCCGCAACTATTTCCGGCTCTATTTCCACTACATGTACTTCAACGTCGCCCGCATCTTCTATCTGCAGGCCGACAACCTGTTCAGCCTGATCGTGCTGGTCCCGTCGATCGTCGCCGGCAAGCTGACGCTTGGTCTGCTCACGCAGATCAACAACGTCTTCGACCAGGTGCGCGGCTCGTTCCAGTATCTCGTCAATTCGTGGACGACGATCGTCGAGCTGCTCTCCATCTACAAACGCCTGCGCACCTTCGAATCCGCCATCGACGGCGAGCCGCTGCCGGATATCGATCAGCGCTATCTGGAGCGCGAGCAGGGGATTATTCACGCCGACGGCTAGTTGGGGTGAGGTTGGGTTTGGGAGACGCCGCGTGTCTTGGATGCGCGGCGTTTTTGTTTTTGGGGGGGTAGGTGTTTGCGGGGTGAGTTTGCAGCCTACTTTGTGCCCGGGATACCCCCCTCTGTCCTGCCGGACATCTCCCCCACAAGGGGGGAGATCGACTCGT
>NZ_JBMDKV010000048.1:0-8833 GCF_057809895.1 Rhizobium sp. FG113
ATCACCATACGTTCTCAAAAGTCGGACAGATCCAACACTTTCGTGTCGTGACGCCGACAAGAGCCTACATCAAATCGGCGCGACACAAACTCGGGGGCGGCTCAATTACCTATACCATCGCGCGGGCCATGCAGCTGCGATTGATCAATCCGTTTGGCAATACCCCCTACTAGGGGTGCCCTTCTGGGGAGTTTATCGTACCCCACTCGATCGTCATTCTGTTCTCCATCAAACGATGGAGGCATTCATGTATCTTCTTGTTCAGGCTCACGAATATCGCAAGCACGCTTCCCTGCTTGAGCAATCGTTCCGGCTGAGGAAAAGGGTCTTCGCTGACCAGCTCGGCTGGGATGTTTCAGTGTTTGGCGCTCACGAACGGGATCGGTATGATGATCTTCATCCTGCCTATCTCGTCTGGTGCGATGACGACAGGAAGGAGCTCTACGGATCGGTCCGGCTCATGCCGACCACGGGTCCCACACTTCTCTACGACGTCTTTCGCGAAACATTCCCCGATGCCTGTGATCTCATCGCACCTGGAATATGGGAGGGAACCCGCATGTGCATTGATGAGAATGCCATCGCGAATGACTTTCCCGACATGCGCCCCGATCGCGCTTTCTGCCTGCTTCTCCTGGCGCTATGCGAAGTGGCCCTCGACAACGGCATCGGTACTCTGATCTCGAACTACGAACCGCACATGAAGAGAATCTACAAGCGCGCCGGGGCAGCATTCGACGAGCTTGGTCGAGCCGATGGCTATGGCAGGTTCCCGGTGTGCTGCGGAGCCTTTGAGGTCTCGCAGCGTATCCGGGCCCAAATGCAGCAGAATCTGCGGGTTGCCGATCCGTTGTATGCGGGCCGTTCATTTTTCAAGCGCGAGATCGAATTGCCGGTGCTCATGACCGCTTAAGCCGAAGTGCGCGGCAACCAACACGACCGAGGAGACAACCCGGACTGAGTATCGAGGTTTCGAGAGGGCAAGGCTCGCTTCCAGCCTTGAGCGCCAGCCAATGAACAACGATGACAACAAATTCCGGAGCATCGGCTCCGCAGGCCTCGTCATTTTCGAGAGAGATGGCACCCTGTTGAGACGGAATAATCCGCCCAGGGATTTCATGCTTGGAGACATCAGCAACGAATTCGTCCAGATGCTGCAGCAGTTGCGAGAGATGAACGTTCGCTTTGGTTTCATCTCGGACGCAAGAGGAATGGATGCGGGCTCCCATGGCAGATCAGAATTCGCAGCCCTGACGCAGCTACTCGACAAGTTGCTGCGGGTCCGAGGGGCAATGCCGGATTTCTGGATGGCATGGAGCGGTTTCCCGCAGACAAGCGGATCACCACGACAGGATCCAGGTGATCGCCGCCGGAGAGATGGCGCCGGACCGATCCACCAAGCGATTGAGTGGTACGGCGTTGACAAGAAGGAGGCCATGCTCGTTGGTAGCACTGCGGCGGGTCTGTTTGCCGCAAACGTCACAGGTGTCACGAGTATCCAGTATCCCTCCCCGTCTGGAATTACGGACACCCAACGGCTTCGGGCCGATATCCAACGGATTTTGGGGCTGGGCCGCCGTCGATCAGCCTAAAGCCAGGATCGGGTGGGAATGACGGTCGGAGGCTCAGCGACTGCGGTCCCGATCTTTTTCTTGAGGCGGGCGAAGCTTGACCGATTTTTGCGCCTCTCGCGTGCGTTGTTGGGTCTTCTCACGGTTGCGATCGGCTTCAGGCCTGTCGTGCTCGGCATTAGACCGTGCAATGCGCGTTTGATCGATCGTACGGTTGTTCGAACTCTTGTTGACGACACCCTGCTCTGCAACGTGATCTCGACCGGCCGCAGACTTCGTCGCCAAACTATCCAGGCTGCTTTTATCTTTGCCGACTTCACCGCGATCGCGGTTTTTGGCCACACGTGAGTCGAGTTGGAGCCCAACGACTTTCCCAATGATTTTGGTTGCCTGTTCGAAGATCAGCCGATCGGATGGATTGGCAATCTTTGTAGCCAGGCTAACGGCAGTGCTCGCCAGAGTCTCCTTCGCGGCCTTCGCCTGGGCGGCGCTTATAGGTGTGGATCTCAGCATGTGCTCTGCTCCTTTTTCGCTTGTCGGGTCACGACCGGCACGGACGGCCACCTCAAGCCGCTGGTATTCACGTTGGAGCCCGATCGACAGGTCCTGGCTAAGTTCGCGCGCCGTGCTGGGCGCGGACCGGTCCTTCGCTATCCCGTCCAACATCTTCAGAACGAGTCCGACTGAGCGTCGGCTCTGGTCAAGCCGCTTTTGTGCATCCTGCAATCTGGGACCAGTCGGTGTATCTCGAAGCTTCGCCATGACTTTGTTAACGACGTTGCTCGGGGCCGTGGCTCCCATCCGCCGGAACATCTCCCATTCCCAACGCTTCACGGGAGGCGGACCGGCCCGCTCGAGGCGCTTTTGACGATCGATCAGGATACCACGTTCACGCGCCTTGTCGGCGAAACGGAGCCGCCATTCGGTAAAGTCTCGAATATTGGGATTGAGCATCTTGCCAGTCGAATTCCGCAGCGCGACGATCACATGCATGTGTGGATGCTTGTCGAGATCGTTGCGATTGTGGACTGCATAGGCATAGCGGTGCCCTGAAAATTGCTCTCTCAGGAAATCACGGCCGGCATCAATAAGCTTTTCGCGATCGACATTTGCCGGTCCTGACAGCAACAGGTGCATGAAATCCCGCGGCTGACGGGTTTGCATGAGGGCACCGACGATCTTCCCCTCCGCCGTCAGCTGCTTGTGATCCGCAGTAGTGATTTCGCGCCGCTCAGCGCCGTGGAGGTAACGTCCGCTCCGGCCTGGACGCTCCTCGACATGCGTCGTCGTCGAAAGCGTTACCTCCGCGCCCCTGCGCTGCATGGCGTGCAGCGTCGCCGTTAGCCCTTTCGGGCCTGACGAGAACTCGGCCGGGTATCGCGAGATCGGTGTGAGCCCCTCTTTCCGGAAAGCTTGATCCAGGCGTGCATCGATCACATGCGCCACATCGAGCTCTCCTGGAATGCGATTGCCGGTGCTTCGATCCGACCTGTCCTTCTTCTCATGGGCAATAACAAGTGCGAAATGCACTCTTGTCTGGCCGTTCACACCGTCGCTCACACTGAAAGCGTAGGTCCGGCTGGTGTCGCCGGCTTCATGGAAACCTTCGGCGGCGAGCGAAGCAAGCGCGCGGGCTACGCCTTCCCGATCGGTTTTCTCAAGCTCATAGGTCAGACGCAGCACGTCGCTGCTCCCCTTTCGGTTGCGGAAATCCCTTTCCCATGATCGCACCGCTTCGTTCAAATCCGATACTTCGCGACCGTCCTGATCCTGAGCCTTTTCTTCCTTGCTCTGGTAGGCAAGCACGTTACGGGCGGAAACAGCACCGGCACCATAGGACAGGACCTTGACCACCACAGCATTGTTGCCCGCGGCCCGGCTGATCGCCGAGGCCGCGCCGGGATGCTTGATCGACGGTCGCTTGCTCTGGCCAGCCGGCGGTCGTTTTCCGCTGCCGCCACCGCCGCCGCCGCCACGTCGGCGCAGATCGTCTTCGATCAGATCAAGGTAACCCGGCAGTCGCCGACCCTCGGGTCTAGACTTCGAGGGATTTCTGGAGACCTCGTTCATCGTGTTTCCTGATGAGCTCGACAATGTAAGACGACGGCCGAACAAAGGCGGCATCGCGGACGGCGTCGATGGCCCCCATCACCTCGTCCAGCTTCTGTGCAATCAATCTGGTGCCCTCGGCGTGTCCGACCTCTTGCGCTAAAAATGCCTCATTGCGCCAGGCAAGTTCGCGGAGAAACTGATGCATGTTCGCCATTTGCCGATCATGTTCCTCGATCATTGCGGGAACGTGCATGATCTCCCTGGTGACGATCAGCTTGGCGACGATGTTGACGGAGACGTCGAGCCGCCCGGCGAGAGCGTCGACATTCCTCAGGACGTGATCTGGTAGGCGAAACATGATGGGCGGCTGTCGCATGCGATCTACAGCCCCCTCGCCTTCAGCGCCTCCAGGATGAGCCTGTGCGTTGCCGACGACAGTTGCTCATGGCTCTCCAACGAAACCCGGAAAATCTTCGTCAGCACGTCGTCTTCGAGATAGAGCGATATCCGTTTTCGTTTGCTGGGCACGCCATCCGCCTTGACGGACGCCGGCGCCACAGGTCGCTCCTTGCGTTCTTGCCTGGCTGGCGTGGGGGCCTCAGGCACATCGGCCTCAGAAGACGCTGTTTCCGCTCCTTGTCCATCACGATCGGGCATGAGCGTGTCGAGATCGATAGTCGTCGGCATATACGATGTCGCGGCGTCCTCCACGTCCTTGGCCTGCTCTTCACGAGATCGGGCAAGGGCGAGAATGTTTCCGGCAGGCGTTCTTTCCCTCGACATCGTTTAGGCGGCCTCCGCCTGCAGAAGTGCGATGAACTCGTTGTTGATCCTTTTCACCAGATCAATCGCATCGAGCACGCTTTCCGAGGCCCGCCGCTTGGCCGACGGCGTCAACGAAGGATTGTCTGCAATACCAGCAAGCTTGGAGTAGAGCGAACCATAGCCCGCCCCGACATCGCTGAAATGGTTGCTCTTGCGGATGACTGTCTCGACCATCGGAATCCGGCCGCTCGTCAGGATGGCGTGGACCTCGGGAAGGGATCGATTGTGTTTGAGGGCAATCATGTCCACGTAGTTCCAGATCGCGGCATAAGGGATAGGTCCCCTGTCCCGCTTCCGGCCGATTTCCGTCAGGATCGTGGCCACCTTGATGGCTGATGTGGCAGCCGTCGGCTCGGGGATGACTGGAATGAGGATCGCATCGCACTCGTGGTAGACCTCGATCGCGCGCTGATGCACGTAACCACCGACATCGTAGATTCGGATGTCGGCGTCGGGGGCATTGTCGAGGCGCTCACGAAACCTGTCTCCGGGCGCTACGCGTAGATGCAACAATGTCCCGTCAGTCGGCAACAGTCCCCGCTTCATAGAGACATTGTACCAGCGCGTTGACGATTCCTGCTCGTCGCAATCGATCAGAAGGGTCCTGTGCCCCTGTTGCGCGAATTCCGCAGCGAGATTGACATTAAGGGTCGATTTGCCGGCCCCGCCCTTGAAGGTCGAAATTGCGAGCGAAAGAGGTTTGACTGTCATGAGGCTCCTCAATCTCCATCTCTATTTGAAGCTTCTCGCCCCGGCGCAGAACAGGATGGCGCACTCACCGCAGCCCACGGCGTCTGGCTGCGATGAGCTCGTCATTGAAGCGTACCATCTCCCGCTCATGAGCCGCCTCGGCAATCGGATCCCTTGCCGGCCAGAAGCGAAGGATCGGCAGGACGAGCAGCAGGAATGAGGTGATTGTCGCGGCCTTGAACCATGGGGATTGAGCGTAGAGATCGGCTGCCCATTGCCAAAGGTTCTCCGTCGTTTCCAGCGGCAGAAACGCATAGGAAAACGTCAGTACGATCAAGTAGCCGACGAAGGCCGCGACCAGGATGCACGCCGCTGACAGCAGCAAAAAGCACGCAATCTGAAGCAGGAGCAACAGGGCACGGAATGGAACAGTGAAGGCTATCAGCGCCTTCCGATACATCGCCATCATCTTGTCTCCACATGCAAATTGAGGACCGGACCAACCTTATCTCAATCTTCGCAGCGTTTCCATACTTGCACTCCAGTACAATTTCGTGCATGTTCAAAAAAGTCAACAGGCGACGGATGCGAACATGAAAAATGGCGCATGGCGATCTTCTCGCCACCTCATTTATGGCCTTTTGGGTGCTTTGATCTCGTTACCCGAGACGGCGTGGGCGGATACTGATGCCGGGTTCGTCAGCTACTACCAGCAGGCCTATGTTCAGGGGCGAGACCTGGTCCCGGCATCACCGAAACCACTTGATACAGCTTCGATCGCCACACGGCTTGATCTCCAGAGTGTCAGCCCGGAAGCAGCCTTGAGCGGCAGCGCATTTCTCGCAGCGGATGGAACGATCATCAAACTCGCCGGCGTGCAAGGCTGCCTTTCGACCGAGCCACTCGAATTCTCGGGTGTCATGGCGACTTGTGCCATGATCTCGCTGGCCGCGATGACGGCGACCATCGGCGAGATACAGGATGTCGACGGACCTGCAATTCCTTGTCATGAGCTCGGGCGGACCCCAGGCCAGCCGACGGTTCGGTATGCGGAATGCTTTTTCATGGACGGAGACACGGTGCGATCGCTCTCTGAAGTGCTGATCAGCAAAGGAGTGGCGTTTGCTTTCCGTGATCGAACTGGCCAGCCCATCTTCCCGGAATATGCTCGGGCGGAACAAGGCGCGCGAGGAACGAAAGCCGGTATCTGGGCCAGCGCCCATTTCCTCCATCCCTACGGTGAGCGTTACCGCGCCAATCCGACAATGCACTGATGCGGATCGGAACTTTGATGCTTATTTCCACGATCGCAGTCTCCGGCTTCTACGCAGGCTTCGTCATAATGCCGATGCTCACCGGTGGAGAGTTAACGCAAATGCAGCCTTCCAGGCTGCCGGTCGTTCCCGTTCAGGCATCGCAAGCTGACGCTCCTCCCACGGAAGACGCGGCGCTTCCGCCATCTTCCGCATTCACACCATTCCCAACGCATGCGCAGTTCGAGACTGGCGATAGCTGGGTCTCAAACGGGCGACGGCATCGGCTCTATGGTCTACAGGCATGCCTGCGCGGGACCACCGTTGCCGTATCTCCGGGGACCTCGCGCGACTGCGGTGAACTCAACGTAATCATGATGCAGGCGTTGGTCAGGGACACAAAGCCGGTCTGCGCCACCATTCAGATGGTTGACCAGAACAATGTGGTGGTCGCATGCCAGACGACGGCAGGCGAGCACCGGTATGATCTTGCGACCTACGTTATCGCGCAAGGATGGGGATTTGCGGCCGTCGACAGCACCGGCCAGGTGATTGTTCCCGGATATAGGGTCGCTGAGGAAAGCGCCCGCACCGCGCGCGCGGGTCTCTGGGACTATTCCGATATGCCGCACCCCGTCTCTGTGCTGATGCAACAGGCCGGAGTGTCGCGATGAAGCTTGCCACCATCACGTTAATTGTCCTCGCCCTCATCCCGACGGGGACGCTGGCGCAAGCCCGCCCCACAGACGTTCCGCGTCAGATATATGGCAAGGTTCAGGTCATCGATGGCACCACATTCAAGTTCGTCAAAACGCGTCAGCTCATCCGTCTGGCTGGATATGAAGCCCCCAGGCTGGCGCAGAACGCAACGACCGAAAGTGTGACATGGCCTGTCGGTCAGGTCTCGCGTGCCTGGATGATCCTTCAAACGCTCGGTCAGGACGTCAACTGCGCGCCTATCGGTCGTGACACCAACAAGAACCTGATCGCGCATTGTTTTGTTGGTGAGACAAATCTGGCAGCGACGGCAATCGCGGAAGGGATCGGCTACGCCTTCAACTATCGTAATGAACCCCAAGTCCCTGCCTATTTCGATATTGAGAGGAGGGCGAGAGGGCTTGGTTTCGGCATCTGGTCGTCGCCGGACCTGTCTCCTCCCTGGCTCTACAAAGCATCGCCAGAGCCTGGTGAGCAGTCCGATGGTGGCGCGCCAGCCACCGAAGAGGGGCTTCCTCTGCCCCTGCCCGTCACTCCCGACAAAGCACTGTCGTTCACGCAGGTGCACGGAGGTTAAATGAAACGCCCTTTCGAAACTTCGACCATTATTGCCATTCTACTGGCTGTTTCTCCGGTTGCCGCCGGCGCGCAGGACGGGGCCACCCAAACCCAGATCGAGCAACGCGATCCGGACTTTTGCGGTGCGGGCGGTGCTGGTTGTGATCCGGCAGACGTGCAGCAATGGAAGGCGGTTGGCAACAGGCTTACAGACCTGTCTTCGGCCGACCTTAGCCAATACGCCTACGCCTGCGCCAAGCATCGCGAATGGAAATCGGAGTGCGAAACCAATCCGATCGCTATCCTGAAGCGCCTCGGGATCGAAGGATATTGAGGTTGCCGATGAAGAAGCTCGACTACGGATCGCTTGTCGCCGCCGGCATTGCTTTCGTCGTGGGATCTGCCGGCGGGTACACGATCAACGCGTTTGAACGGGCCGACAGGATAGCGGAGCTTGAACAGGAGGTCGCGCGGCTTGAGAGTGAGCTTCAACGGCAGCCGGCGTTTGACTTTCCCGACGACAGTCAAGCGAGTGCCGCGATCGCCAAATCGGGCCGCACAATCCGCATCTCGGAGTGCAAACCCCGTCAGAACGCACCCGGTGTCACCTGTACCGGCATCATCACAACAACAAGCGGTTCCTTCGCGGGGACGACGCAGCCCGGCACCCTGTCCTTTGCGAAAATCGACGGCACCTGGGTGCAGATCCAATAGCCCCCTAAAGGAGACGGACGGTGAAAGCGATCATGTTCTTGGCCGCAGGCTTGATAGGCACGTTTGCGGGGGTGCCAGCAAAGGCACAGGACGCCGAATGGGGATGTCGGGTTCTGCTGTGTGCAGCATCGAAAAACCCATCCTGGCATGGCGTCCCCTATTGCGTTCCGCCCATGCGGAAACTCATCACCGCCATGTCCAAACCCGGCTTCTCCTGGCCGGTTTGCCATGAAGCAAAATCCGGAAAGCCGGGCCACGAAACCTACGAGGATTGCCCCGTGGGAACGACTGTCGGCTACTCATCGTCAGGCGGCGACAATAATTGGCGAGGCGAACCCGACCAGTGCGTCAAAACGGTCAATGTCTGCGGAACCTCCGGCCACTACTTCAACAGCAATCGGGATGGCGAAAGCTGCATCCAGCAGATTGCCACTCCGCGCCCTCGCCGCGCGG
>NZ_JBMDKV010000049.1:0-3810 GCF_057809895.1 Rhizobium sp. FG113
GGGGCTCTGTGGTCATTTCTACATTAATACACGCTAAGGGCATTTTGCAGGTGACGGGAAACACATGATTTCCGCTCACCGTGATCGCGGGGCAAACTGGCCACGCAATAGGGCCATTTTTTGCGCGACAAACCCTGTCGGAATGTTAGGCTGTGCGGCAACACCTGATTTGAGGTTTGTCGCACATGTTGATCGGTTACATGCGGGTATCGAGTAGTGACGAGCGCCAGTCGGTTGCCTTGCAGCGCGATGCCCTGCTCGCGGCCGGGGTCGATGAGCGCCATCTCCATCAGGATCGCGCTTCCGGAGCGCGTGATGACCGGCCGGGTCTGAAGGCATGCCTCGGCGAATTGCGCGAAGGCGATGTCCTGGTCGTCTGGAAGATAGATCGGTTAGGCCGGTCACTCTCCCACTTGATCCGCATCGTCGAGGATTTGAAGGAACGTGGTGTCGCCTTCCGATCTCTCACGGAGGCGATCGACACCACGAATTCGCACGGCGCGTTTCTGTTCAACCTGTTCGGCTCGCTTGCAGAATACGAGAGAGTGCTGATCACCGAGCGGGTCAATGCCGGCCTGGCGGCGGCTCGCCGACGTGGCCGTAAGGGCGGGAGACCTCCAACGATCGATGCGGAAAAGGTCGAGCAGGTTCTAGCTGCTTTGGAAGCTGGCGCCAGCAAGGCGTCCGTGTGCCGGACGTTCAAGGTGGCGCGCTCGACCTTGATCGACACGTTGAAGCGGACTGGATGGACAGGCCCCGGCAAGACCGGCACGCCCGAAACCGTAGTTTGACGAGTGACCGTGGCTGATGGCGTTTCTCGATGAGCAATCGCGTGCCGTTTTATTCGAACCACCCGAAGCTTATGAAGATGCGCAAGCGCGCTATGCACTGACTTCCGAGGATATTGTCTTCGTCAAGGAACATCGCCGGTCGCATAATCGGCTTGGCTTTGCGATCCAACTCGCACTGGTGCGTGATCTGGGCCGTCTGCTGCGAATAGGCGAAGTTCCACCTCAGGCGGTTGTCTCTGTTGTCGCCGACCAGCTGGGCATCGACCCTGCAGTGTTCGAGTTCTACGCCCAGCGCGACGAAACGCGCCGGGAACACGCGCGCGAGATCGTCTCTGCACTGGAGCTTCAGCCTGTCCGGACGAGTGACTATCGCGAGTTGATAACGGCGGCGGCACGCGAGGCGGCGGCCACTGAACAAGGTGCGCCGATCGCCAAGGCCGTGATCGAAGCCTTGAAGGAACGAAAGTTGCTCGTTCCTATGCCGGAGCTGCTGATCCGTCTGGCACTGGCCGGCCGGGCGGCGGCGCGTCGACAAGCCTATCGCGAATTGATCCGGGATCTGGAGCAGCCTTCGATCGAGGCGCTTGATCAGCTCCTCGCTGAGCGGGCCGGCGATCGGAGCCACCTTGGCTGGATTGCGGAAGCACCTGAAGGGGCGAAGCTGAAGAACCTCAAAGGCTTGATCGCCCGCCTCGAGGTATTGCGCTCAGCCGCCATTCCCGACGACCGTCGCAAGACGATCCATGCCAATCGCTACGGCATCATCGCCAGGGATGCACGCATTCTGCATGCCCGGGAGATACGACGCCTGACATCCGAACGTCGCTACGCCACGCTGGCCGCCTTCGTCATCGAGAGACAGGCGTCGATCACCGACCTGACGATCGACATGTTCTGCAAAATGATTGGGAGCAACCGCCGCAAGGCCGAGATCAGCCGCACGGAACGCCGGCTAAAAGAGGCCGAGGTTCTTGATGGGGTGGCGCTTGAGCATCTCAAGCTCGGCGAGGCGCTTCTGGCCGCTCGTGCGAGCAAAACCGATCTTGCATCGGCGATCGCAGCCTCCCTCGGCTGGGACGGATTGGTCGCCAGCATGGCGGCAGCCAGATCTGTCGTCCACCCTGATCGCAGTAACGAATTCGACGAGCTCATCAAGCGGCACAAATCGTTGCGCAAGCTGGGCAGACTGATGTTCCGCACGTTCTCGTTCCGGTCGTTTCGTGCTGATGATCCGATCCTTGTAGCAGTGGACCATCTGCGCGCGCTCTATGGCGGCCGGAAATTGCCGGCGCAGGTGCCGCTCGCCTTTCTGACCCGCAAATGGCGACGCTGCGTGCGCCCGAACAGTGCCGATATCGACCTGCGCGCCTGGGAAGTGGCGGTCCTCGTTCACCTGCGAGAGCGTCTGAGGGCCGGTGACATCTGGGTCGAAGGCAGCCGGGCATGGCGCAGTTTCGAGGATTATCTTCTGCCTCGGCCGATCTTCGAGCTGATGCGCGCCGAGGGGCGGCTCGGGCTCGCACTCCCCGACAGCTTTGCCGAATGGCGAGCAGAACGGACCGCCACGCTCGATGCGAAGCTGAAAGAGCTGGCAAAGGCGGCGGCTGCCAATGCTATTCCGGATGCAGCGATTTCCGACAAGGGCCTGTCGATCTCGCCGATCCGCGAGGAGGAGCGCGACAGCATCGTCGCGCTCAGCCGCCGACTATATGTTCTGGTGCCACGGATCAGGATCACCAGCCTGCTTGCCGAGGTGCAAAGCTGGACCAAATTCCTCGACAGCTTCACGCATTATCGTACCGGTGAGACGGCAAACGACGAGGCAGCGCTGATGGCAGCGATCCTTGCCGACGCCACCAATGCCGGAGCCGAACGTATGGCGGAAAGCTCACGCGGCGTCACGATCCACCAGATGATGCTGATGGTGGACAGGCATATGCGATCGGAAACCTACGCCACGGCGACCGCCGTGCTGGTCGATGCGCAGCAGGCCCATCCCTTTGCCGCGATCTGGGGTGACGGCCATATCTCCTCCTCGGACGGACAGTTCTTTCCGGCTGGCGGGCGTGGCGAAGCCAGCCTCGACTACAATGCAAAATACGGCAAGCGACCGGGGGCGTCGATCTATGGCTTCCTGTCCAACCGTTTTGCTTCCTTCTTCTCCCGCATGATCCAGGCATCCGAGGGCGAAGCCCCCTACGTTCTCGACGGCCTCCTTCACAACGAAAGCTCCGTCGAAATCTATGAGCACGCAACCGATACCGCTGGCGCCACCGAAACGACGTTCTCCATGTTCCACGCCTTTGGCTACAGGCTCATTCCCCGTATCCGCAATCTCGGCAATCGCAGGCTCTTTGTCATTGATCGCGATCCGGCTTACGAACCGCTCGACGCGCTGATCGCTGGAACCGTCAACATGGATGTCGTCGAGCACCACTGGGATGAGGTCTTGCGGCTGAAGGCTTCGATCGCTGCAGGTTTGGTGCCGCCTTCCGTCATCCTCAAGAAGCTGGCAGCGTCGCCGCGACAAAACCGGCTGAACCAGGCCCTGCGCGAAATGGGCCGGATAGAACGCTCGATCTTCATCTGCGACTGGCTGCTCGATACGAAACTGCGCCGCAGATCGCATGCGATCCTCAACAAGGGTGAAAGCCGTCATGCTCTCGCACGCGCCATCTTCCTCCACCAGCTCGGCGAATTGCGCAACCGCGTCGCCGAAACCATGGCTTACCGCGCGTCCGGTCTTAACCTCGTCGTCAACGCCATCATCCTGTGGAACACTGTCTATCTCAGCCGTGCTGTCGATTATATCAGCAGTCAGGGTATTATCATTCCGGACGAGCTGCTCTCCCAGGTCGCACCACTACCATGGGCGCATATCGCGCTCACCGGCGACTACCTCTGGAACGAAATTGACCGACCCCTCGAACGCTTCAGGCCAATCCGGGCTAACCGCTTCAATCCAAACAACTTCAAATTCCCTTAGCGTGTATTAATGTAGAAATGCCCACGGAGCCCC